>SXIP01000139.1 GCA_005772825.1 Methylococcaceae bacterium
CATCAAGCGGCGTTGCTACGGCATCTATGACTTAGGCCGGTTATTCCAACATATCTGGCTTGATGTCGAAGGTCGGCGTTTATTCGGTTATGCCTAATACTATAGGTAGTGGTTACCCCACGAAATCGGGAAGAGCCAATATGATACGGCTTGAAGGAACTTATTGGACAAATAGGGCTTGGCAAAGAGGAAAAAATACAGCAGGGATTATCAAATTACATAAAAAACCGTAAAACGCTCTTTTTGAGTAAAAATCAGAAAACTGGAGCAAGTATCAAGTTACGGTTTGTCATCCACCCTGCTGAAGGATACGGGTTTTGGGCGCAAATTCCTGCTCTTGCGGGCGGTATTTCCGAAGGTGAAACCGCCTGTTCAACATTTAGAGAAGCGGCGAAAGGCATTTTTCATCATTCCTGCGCGTGATAATGCTAGTTAACAAATAATCGTCAAGCATTATTTTAATGGTTATATGTTTTGTTCAAACTCCCGCCGGACGGGGCATGTTTACAAAGTGGCTCGTAGTCGCGTAGGGTTTGCATCGCGCACCATTTAAGATGCCGGAGATTTCCATGCATTTGTCGGAAATGATCCGAGGCAGAGTCTGCCACCAATTATCGAAGCATCTGAATCAGTGTTATATTTCGGAGTATGATGCGCACGGCTTAACAATTTCATCCAGGCGGGCGGGTAGCCGGGACGCGCATCCCGGATTGGCAGCACTTCACCTCTGGAGAAAGTGAAGTGCAAAAGTCGTTACGCAAGGCGTTGTTGAAGCACCAGATGCATAAAGATCAGCTGTTGTTTGACAGGGCTTAGGCTTATATCAAGGGGTATTACTGAAGTTGGTCGTATTATTCAACTTCAGATTAGTACGCGACTCTTTAGTGCAGGTTTTCAATGCCCTCTGCCAGCCAATGTTACTGCTCTTTTGTCCAACTACGTTTGTATCGGATAACCACTTTAGATTTTTCTTTAACAGGCTGGACGATTTTTGGGGGGGTAACTTGAAGTTGCGCTTGAAAATAAGCGCTGTAGTTGCTGGATGGTGACATGCGTCTCTTTTTGTTGAAAATTGGGTAATATGGGACTAAAACTGCCGACAGTTGGCTAGCTTTAATGCGGTCTTCAATGAAAGACCTTAACAAGGCTGGTAAATTTGAAAATTACTAAATGAAGAACAGAACGAGGAATTACAGAGGTAACGTCGAGTTGGTAAACAAAGTGAGATCAGATTTTCTAGCTGTTTCGATTATAGGCCTATTACGAGGCTTGTCAACTTTATGAACATTAGCTGCAAATACCGTCCCGCGTGAGGACCATGGTCGAACTTAATTTGTACCTGACCGCAATTATCGTAGGCCGACAACAGCATCCGGTCGACCTTGTATTTTTCACTGTTGATAGAATGATTATAATAATTGCAACACAACATCCATCACCGGAGAACGACTTATGGCGTTAAATAAGGACCATGATAACATTTGCATCACCGAACAAGAGTATCTGGCGACTGAACCGGCTTCGGAGGTAAAGAGGGAGTTTATCGACGGCCAGGTATACGCCATGGCGGGTGCGGGCTATAACCATAATTGTATCTCAGGGAATATTTTTGGTAACTTCCGAAGCCATCTTAAAGGTACGCCCTGCACCACATTTATGGCCGACATGAAAGTGCGTGTCGGTAAAAACTATGTGTACCCCGATGTCGTTGTCGATTGCGGCAACATGGCGGGTGATGATTATTTCTCAACGGCGCCGTTGATTATTGTCGAAGTGCTGTCCCGGTCGACGCGGAGAACCGATACCACCGTAAAGCTGTTACGGTATATCAACCTGCCGTCCTTGCAGGAATATGTACTGATAGAATCTGATTTTGTTTCGGTTCAAGTGCTTCGTAAAAGCAATCACTGGTTGTCTGAATATTATTTTTTGGGCGACACGGTCACCTTCGGGTCTATCGGTTTAACGCTAACGGTTGAAGAAATCTATGACCGGGTTAACAATGCGGATATGAATGAATTCAGACAATCATAGCGGTTGACAGGATTAACCGGTTTTCCTGATGAGTCCGGGTCGGGGTGACGGGATTGCCCCCGCCGTCTCTCCCAGTATTGAAGTGTCGGGCACGAACAGCATGTGCCTGATCGGCAATTAAAAACGATGCGGACGGGTTACATAACCCGTCCGGCGGGAGTCCTCAGGTCGGGACGGCCTCCCATCGAACGTTTAAAGCTTACTCGATATTGTTCGTAAGATTTCATTAAATTTAATCATACAAGGTTGGGCACAAGCGTAGCGTTGCCCAACATCCCAATGCACCGAAGCCACCGATAACAACTCTTACCCAAACCCGTTAACCTCAGTTGCGTTGAAATGTCGGGCACGAACAGCATGTGCCCGACCGGGCTTACGCCACCATTTTTTTACCCGACTTACGGGTTTTTAAAACAAAAATAATCGCTACTAACCCAATAAGTAGCCAAGGTAAACGGAAAATTGAAAACATCAGCAACTGAAATTGCCACTCAGTTTCGTAACCTTCTAAGTTTGGTTGTGCCAATACGGAAGTTATATAAAAATAGGCATAAATTACAGTGACCACAATCCACACTAAAATAGCGATACTCAAAAATTTTTCTCGAACGTTGACCATAATATCGGGTACTTGCATTATCGTGTATTAAAATGATTTACAACTTCAGGGAAAGAAGATGAGTTTTTTGGTATATCAACGATTGTTGCACCAGCATGAGAGGCTCTAGCGCCTGCGTGTCCGGGCAAAAGCCTGTTTAAATCTCTTGATGTTCCGGGATAAAGGTTCGTTTCTCCAATGCCTGCTTTATCTAAAGCATCGTTTGACAAGTCTGAACAATTTCCATATGCATAAGGAAGACCAATGTATTTATGGTTCTTTTTTAATTCTTCCCACGCTTTTTTATCTTGTTCTGGATTGGTTGGAATAATGTAAATTTTAGTGTCCCTACGCCCAACTTCTCTCTGCAAGTAATCTGTTAGACTTGAGCCAATCGTTGTGCTATTGCCAGAACTGGCTACTCCACGACCAGTAACAGCAATCGCTGTATGACCTATGGGATTACCGCTTGTTGGCCCATTTTCAATAACGGCTACATCAAGTCCCAACGGGTCTATGAAATTTATTGGATTACCCTCAACATAGCTATATGTATTCAATACCTCCATCAACCCAATCGGATCACTCTGCGTATAACGTCCGCCTTTCGGGTCATAAGTACGGTAGTAATTATAGAACAAGCCGCTTTCGCTGTCGTAGTATTGGCCAGGAAAGCGCAGGGCGTAGGTGGAATTGCCGAGGCCTTGCGGGTTGCTGTCGGGCAGGTTGACTCCGAAGGGGTCGAGGTTGTCCCAGCGCCAGCGCAGCTCGTTGTCGTCGTTGATAATTTGCCTTGGCGTGTTCAGGTGGTCGCTGAGCACGTAGTAAACGCTGCCGCCGCTGCCGATGACCGCGACCGGTCGCCCAGCCAGATGTGTTCCTGGATGCGCGCGCCGTCTGTGTCGTATTCGCCGATCAGGTGACCGGCTTCGTCGTAGACGTAGACGCGTCCGCCGGTGCTCAGCGCATCGCCGGTTTTTCTGACCCGCTCGCCCAAGGCATTAGTGGCGTAGTTGTAGACGGTACCGTCCGCCAGAGTGACTTTGTTCAGCCGGTTGCTGTCGAAGCCTAATGATGGAGCAACGGCAACAGCTTGTCATAGTGGAACGTCGAAATACTGCGTACGAGCCGTATGTTTTCGACTTACCGGATTATCGTAATCGCCATTACGCCAACCAGATGCCGTCAGCAGCCAAGCCTGTAATGTTCAGATTATTGGCTGTAATGCCTGTTAATTGCACTAGCGTGTCGGTTGCACCGCTATCTTGGAACACATAGGTGTTTCCCAACGCATTAAAAGCAACTGTTGAATTTGCGGTAATAGCCGCTTTTAAATAGCTGAAAACATCGGTAAGACTTGCAGCGTTTAGGGTTAATGCGGATGCATAGTTATCGGCATCGTCGAAGCTGATTAGACCGTTACTGATCGAATGACTTTTGATAGTCCCGAAATTCACGCCGTTAAACGCTATGACATTAGCGGCAATTGCCGTGCTGTTTAAGTCCAGACGATCTGATCCCGAGCTGTCTACGCCATTGCCTAGGGCAAAGCCAGTGACGGTATCATAAGAGATTACTTTACTATCGCCTGTTGTGATTATTACAGTATCAGTTGCCGCTGTCGTTTCCGTCAGTACGATTTTATCTGCACCAAAACCGCCGGTTAGTTCATCCTTGCCGTTGTTGCCGTTTAGCGTATCAGCACCATTTCCGCCATACAGTTTATCGTCTCCGATACCGGCAATCAGATTGTCGTTGCCGTCCTTGCCTCTCATGGTATCGCTACCTGCCAGACCGGTTAGGGTGTTAGCGGCGCTATTGCCAGTCAAGATGTTGCTCAGTTCATTACCGGTGGCGCTGAGTGCGCCCGCCAGTAACGCCAGGTTTTCCACATGTGCAGCCAAGGTATAATTCACTGAGCTGAGTACGGTATCTTTTCCGGAATTAGCGGCTTCAATGATGCTGTCACCGACATTATCGACCATGTATAGATCATTTCCGACGTAACCGCTCATACTGTCCGAACCTTCAAGCCCCACCATGGCATCATTTTTGGCAGTACCTATCAGTGTATTAAAACCGGCATAGTCGAGTACAAAATTGCCGAGCGAACTGCCGTCTGCGAACCGGCATTGGGGAAAATCGAAGTAATAGTTTAAAACGCTAAGCTGGTCACCGTTGCCTGAACTGATAGTAAAACCAACACCAGGATTTACATTGGAGAAGGTGATAGAGGTCAGATCAATCAACGCGATATCGGTAAATTTAACCACATCAATACTGTTATTCAGGCTAAAGTCGAAGTTTTTGTCAATAGTGTCCTGACCATGGTTTTTTGCGAAGATATACGTGTCGACGCCGTCGCCGCCTGACAGTATGTCCTTGCCTGTTCCGCCAATCAGGGTATCGCTCAGATTACCGCCAATCAGCGTGTCGTTACCCGCCAAACCGGAGAGATTATTGTGGATGCCGTCGTAGCCATGCAGGTAATCATCGCCATTGCTTGCTTGCAGGACTTTGAGCTTGATGTCCGCCCATGTCCAGATGACGCCGTCACTGAATTGAAACTGGTCGATACGGTATTCCGGTAAGGCAAAATAGTTTTGAATCGCGAGTTGGCTGTGGTCGCCGTAGCTTAACAGCAGGTCATAGTCGTTAAAATCGACGAATGCGCGGCTGATCTTGGTGATATCCGTTGAAGCGACATTACTAAACTTAACCACGTCAATGCTATTGTCGATACTGTTGTTATCGATGCTATCGTGTCCATCGTTTTTAGCGATCAGGTAGCTATCAGCGCCTTCGCCGCCTTTCATCGTATCATCACCCAAGCCGCCATTCAGGGTATCGTTACCATCGTTGCCGATCAACGCATCTTCACCCAGTCCACCATTAAGGGTATCCCCGAGATTAGCGCCAACAAGCGTATCATTACCTGCCAAACCGGACAGATTATTGGGAACGCCATCATAGCCTTGCAGGTAATCATCGCCATTAGTCGCTTGCACTTTCCGCTTGATAACGTCAAAGTCCCAGGTAACTCCGTCACTGAATTGAAACAGGTCAACGCGGTAATCGGCTGAGTAAAAGTATTTGGAAAGGATGAGCTGGCTGTTGACGCCATAATTAAGTTGTAAATCGCCCGCGATGTTGCGACTGACTCTAATCGCATCTGTTGATGACATACCAACGAACTTAACCACATCCTTGTTGATGCTGTATTTATCAAGGTTGTCGATTATATCTTGACCATTATTTGCATAGATTAGGTAAGTGTCGTTGCCTGCATTGCCTTGCATCCGGTCATTACCCAGGCCACCTGTGAGCAGGTCGTTACCGCCTCCGCCTTGCAGCTTGTCATCGCCCAGCCCACCGTACAGGTTGTCGCTGAGGTTAGAGCCAATGAGCGTGTCGTTGCCGGCTAAACCCGACAGGTTATTATGTTCGTTAAAGTAACCGAACAGCTTATCATCGCCAGTGGTCGGTTCCAGGACTTTAAGTTTGATGCCCTCCCAGCGCCAGATAACGCCATCGCTGAATTGAAAATGGTCAATGCGATAGTAATCAGAGTCAAAATATTTGCTGAGTTTTAACTGGCTGTCAGACCCGTAATTCAGTAACAGGTCGTTAAAATTTCGGTAGGCTTTGGTTATTTCCGTTGAGGCTACATTAGTAAATATGACTACATCAATGCTGTTGTCGGTGTCAAAATTATTAATGCTATCCTGTCCATCGTTTTTAGCGATGAGGTATGTGTCAGCTCCGGCGCCTCCGTTCAGTCTGTCATTACCCTTACCGCCGTCCAGGGTATCATTGAGCTTACCTCCAATAAGCGTGTCATTACCCGCCAAACCGGATAGATTATTCTGTACGTTCCCATAGCCATGCAGGTAATCATCGCCACTAGTCGGTTGCAGGACTTTCGGTTTGATGTCTTCAAAGCGCCAAGTCACCCCATCGCTGAATTGAAATCGGTAAATGGCGTAATTCGTGTCGGCAAAATAATCACTAATCGTTAGCAGGCTGTCAATGCCGTAGTTTAGTAGCAAGTCATTATTGAAGCGGCTTACCTTAGTAATATCTATTGAGGTCACATTAGTAAACTTGACCGTATCAATGCTGTTATAGGCCCCTAGGTTATTGATAATATCCTGACCATCATTTTTAGCGATGAGATATGTATCGGCTCCGGCGCCTCCGCTCAGTATGTCATTGCCTTTTCCACCGTCCAGGGTATCATTGAGATTACCTCCAATAAGCGTGTCATTACCCGCTAAACCGAGCAGATTATTTTGCACATTATCATAACCTTGCAGCACATCATCGCCATCAGTGGGCTGCAAAACTTTCGATTTAATATCTTCAAAGCGCCAGATTACACCGTCGCTGAATTGGAACTGGTTGATTCGGTAATCGGTTGATAAAAAATAATTGCTTATCACTAACCAGCTATCGATACCGTAGTTCAGTAGCAACGCATCATTCAAGCGGTTTACTTGAGTAATATCCGTTGAAGTTACGTTGGTAAACCTAACCACATCAATGCTGCTGTCAATGTCAAAATTATTCATAGTATCTTGACCGTCTTCTTTGGCGATCAGGTATGTGTCGGCTCCTTCGCCGCCCCAAAATCTGTCATCCCCCAAACCGCCCTTAAGGGTATCGTTTCCACCGTTACCTTCCAGGTCATCATCCCCTAAACCACCATCAAGTGTATCGCTGAGATCTCCTCCCCAAAGAAAGTCATCGCCCGCCAGACCGGACAGATTATTTTGCTCTCCATCATAACCTTGCAACACATCATGACCATCGGTCGGTTGCAGGACTTTCGTCTTGATATCTTCAAAATCCCAGGTTATCCCATCGCTGAATTGAAATTGGTAAATGGTGTAACCCGTGCCGACAAAGTAGTAGTTAATTGTTAGCTGGCCGTTAGCGCCATAGTTGAGCAGCAAATCATCATTACTTCGGCTTACTTTGGTAATATCCGTAGAGGTGAAATCGGTAAATTTAATGATATCAATACTGTCGTCATTGCCGTGGCCGTCAATAGTGTCCTGACCATCGTTTTTTGCGATCAGGTAAGTGTCGGCTCCTCCATCACCTTCCATGTAATCATTGCCAGTACCGCCGATCAGAGTATCGCCGAGGTTGCCACCCCAAAGAATGTCGTCCCCCCCCAGACCTGAGATGGTGTTGTGTTCACCGCTATAGCCAACGAGATGATCATCGCCGTCAGTCCCTTGCAGAACTTTCGGCTTGATGTCTTCAACGCTCCAGATCACACCATCGCTGAATTGAAATTGATCAATGCGGTTATACGCGCCGCTAAAATATCCTTGAATCGTTAGCCGGCTATCGATGCCATAGTACAGTATCAAATCACCATAGTATTGAGATACTCTAGTGATATCGGTTGAAGCGACGTCGCTAAACTGGACTATATCGATGCTGCTGCGGCTGCTGTTGTCGTTATTATAAATAGTATCCTGACCGTCGCTTTTAGCGATGAGGTAAGTGTCAGATCCTTCTCCACCTTTCATCTCATCATCATCCAAACCGCCATTAAGTGTATCATTGCCGCCACCGCCTTCCAGCGTGTCATTACCCGATCCACCGTCAAGGGTATCACCGAAGTTACCGCCCAAAAGGCTGTCATTACCGGCCAAACCGGACAGAATGTTGTGTTCACCATCATAGCCTTGCAGGTAATCATCACCGCTAGTCGGTTGCAGAAGTTTCAGTTTAATATCATCCCAACTCCAGATGACGCCGTCGCTGAATTGAAACCGGTCGAGGTCGTAAGCAATATCGCCCGAAAAAGCGTCAGTAAGTGCTAACCGGCTGTTGTTGCCATAGTTCATTAGCAAGTCATCATAATTGCGGCTGATTTTAGTGATCTCCGTTGAGGCCACATCGGTAAACTTAACTATATCGATGCTGTAGTCGCCATCGCTAATAAAGTCCTGCCCCCCATCTTTAGCGATCAGATAAGTGTCCGCGCCTCTACCTCCTTCCAACCTGTCATCACCCAATCCTCCATTCAGGGTATCGTTGCCGTCACCGCCGTTCAACCTATCGTCACCCAATTCTCCAATGAGGGTATCGTTGCCGTCATTCCCTTCCTGTCTGTCATCACCCGATCCACCGTTAAGAGTATCACTCAAGTTACCGCCCAAAAGACGGTCATTACCCGCCAAACCGGACAGAATGTTGTGTTCATCATCATAGCCATGGAGTAAATCATCGCCGTCAGTCGGTTGCAGAACTTTCAGTTTAATATCATCCCAGCTCCAGATGACTCCGTCATTGAATTGAATCTGGTCGATGTAGAAATCGGCAGCTAAAAAAACGTAAACAAGCGTTAGCTGGCCGGTGTCGCTATAATTTAGTAGCACATCATCATTATTGCGACTAATTTTAGTGATATCCGTTGAGGCCATATCGGTAAACTTAATGACATCCATGCTGTTGTCGGTGTGATAGTTATAAATAACGTCGCGGCTATTGCCTTTAGCGAGGAGATAAGTGTCGGCTCCTTCACCGCCAAACAGAAAGTCATTACCCAACCCACCGTTAAGGGTATCGTTGCCGTCACCCCCTATTAATCTGTCATCACCTTTATCGCCATAGATGTAATCATCTCCCCCCAAACCACTGAGGGTATCGTCGCCATCGTAGCCATGAATTACATCCGCATCACCAGTACCCTCATACGTATTGTCTTTGTCATTGCCGTTATAAATAGCCATTTTTTATCTCCAAAAGGGGTTGGGGAGTGTCGGATTTGTTACCGTGTCATTATGGTTCTGGATTTTAGTATAAGCCGACTTAAATTGCTAACTTACGAGTATTTTTTAACGAAACCGGATTCCAATGCGCAACGGCCCAATCCAGTAGCTCATTTACCGGGGTGTGTTGAAGTTCGTGCGGCGGGTTTTGTTTTAACAGTTGGAGTAATTCAAAGATGACGGCTTCAGGCGCTTTTGAGTCAACGGCCGTGGCGCGGGTCTGTTTGCTGAGCTTATAACCCTGGCTGTCGACGATAACGGGCAGGTGCATATAGGCAGGCGTAGCGAGTCCCAGCAATTGCTGCAAATAAATTTGTTTGGGGGTTTCATCCAGCAAGTCGCAGCCGCGCACGATGTGATTGATGTGCTGCCGGTCATCGTCGATCACGACGGCAAATTGATAGGCAATAATCCGGTCTTTTCTTTTTAAAATAAAATCGCCGTCTTGTTCGGCCAGGTTATGTGAAATCAGGCCTTGCAGTTCATCGCGAAAGGCAATAATGCGGCTGTCGGTTTTAACGCGTAGCGCATGAGGGGCTTCCGGCGGGTAAGGTTTGCTGCGGCAAATGCCCGGATAAATGCCGGAGCCGATTGATGACAGGGTTTTTCGGCTACAAGTACAGGGATAAATCAGGCCGTTTTTCGCCAAGTCATTGAGGCGGTCGTTATAAAGATCGAGATGACGGCTTTGATAATCGACATTGTCATCCCAATGCAGGCCGAAAGCGTCCAGCGTAGCCAGGATAGTATCGGCAGAACCTTTGATATTGCGCGGCGTGTCCAGGTCATCAATGCGTATGAGCCATTTGCCCCGGAGTGATCGCGCGTGAAGAAAACCGGCGAGAGCGGTATACAGCGAGCCTAGATGTAAGGAGCCGGTAGGCGATGGTGCGAACCGGCCGATAGGGATGGGTTTGTCGGTGGTGACCCGGTCTACCCCATTTGTTTTTCCCGAATCTCGTCCAGCGTTTTGCAGTCTATGCACAAGGTGGCGGTCGGTCTGGCTTCCAATCGACGGATACCTATCTCAACGCCGCATGATTCACAAAAGCCATAATCACCGGATTCAATTTCCTTCAATGCGTCGTCGATTTTCTTGATCAGTCGTCGTTCGCGGTCACGGGTTCTTAATTCCAGGCTGAATTCCGATTCCTGAGTTGCGCGGTCATTAGGATCGGGAAAATTGGCCGCATCATCTTGCATGTGATGCACCGTACGATCGACTTCGTGCATTAACTCAGCTTTCCAGTTTTTCAGAATGGTCTCAAAATGTTTTAATTGAGCCTCATTCATGTATTCTTCACCTTCTTTTTCTAGGTAAGGCGTAAAACTAAAAGGTGAAGTACCCGGCTTAGCACTATTGGTCATCCATTAACTCCTAAAAGACAAGATAAATAAAAACTGCGCATTTTTAGCAGAATAGTAACCAGTTAGCAAGGATTATTGGTATGATTGCGCCCTTTTGATGGGCATCAGCAGAATGAGCGAACGACTGGCAGAGCGAACTCAGCATATTTCTCCTTTTTATGTCATGGAGTTGCTGCATCGCGCCAAACAATTGGAGGCAGAAGGACGTCAGGTTATTCACATGGAAATCGGCGAACCCGATTTTTTAACGCCGCAAGCGATTATCGACGCCGGTGTCAGCCATCTTCAGACCGGTAACGTCAAATACACGCCGGCAGCGGGGTTGACTGAGCTGCGTGAAAAAATTGCCGCCTTTTATCAGCAGCGTTACGGCGTTAGTGTCGCCAGTCGGCGTATTTTTGTCACCCCAGGTGCTTCCGGCGCGTTTTTATTGGCGCTCGGTGTCAGTTTAAACCCCGGTGAAGAGCTGTTAATGGCCGATCCGTGCTATCCCTGTAACAGCAATTTCGTAAAGTTGTTTGAAGGAACGACCAGGACCATTGCTGTTGACGCATCACACCAGTATCAGTTAAGCGCGGAATTGATCCGCCGGCACTGGGGCCAAAAAACCAAAGGCGTGTTGATCGCATCGCCGTCCAATCCTACCGGTACGCTGATCGATCCCACTCAATTAGCCCAAGCTATTCAGACAACCAACGAACTGGGCGGCTGTTTTTATTCCGATGAAATCTATCACGGGCTGGTTTACGGTAAAAATGCCTGCACGGCCTTGTCTGTCAGTGATGATGTCTTTGTTATCAACAGCTTTTCGAAATATTTCGGCATGACCGGCTGGCGCATCGGCTGGTTAATCGTGCCGGATGCGTTTGTTGACGTGACGGAACGATTGGCGCAAAACATTTTCATCGCCACATCCACGCAATCACAATATGCCGCATTAGCCGCTTTTGATGAAAACACACTTATTGAGCTTGAAAAAAGACGCGCTGAATTTGCCGCTCGCCGCGATTTTCTCTACGACAATTTGTTACGCTTAGGGTTTGAAATCCCGGTTAAACCGGAAGGGGCTTTTTATATTTATGCCGATTGCGGCAAATTTACCGATGACAGCTTTAAATTCGCCGTCGATTTTCTCGAGGATGAGGCTGTCGCCGTTACGCCCGGCAAGGATTTCGGTATAAATAACGCACAGCGGATGATTCGTTTCGCCTATACCACATCAATCGATAACATGGCTGTGGCGATGCAACGCCTGGAGCGTTTCATCAGCAAAAAATAATACGGACGTTGTGCCGATTTTTCGGCCCGGATATTGTTTGATTTCCAGACAATTTCTATCCGCTACATCCCAAACATAACGTACAACGTAAGCACCGTAACAACGATCGCGAACCATTTGATTTTCTTCATCAACGTCATATCCTGCCAATAGACGGCGGTACGCGTTTTATAGACAGTCCAGCTTATCAGCAGGTTTTCTTTTGCCCGGCGACAGATACCCGGTATCCTGAGAGACAGACGAAAGAGGCCGTATAAAATGGCTGCTAGCAGGATGTAGTAGACAATGACCTGGGTATCGTGCAGCCCGGTATCAAAAAGGTGTTCGATCAAGGTATCAAGAACAGACTCGACTGCTTCGAACAAGAGATGCGCGAACTCAAGCAGTAATTCGAACAGGAAATGGAGCAGTTCGAACAACAAGCCGAACACCACATCGGGCATTATAATGATGATAAAAATGCCCGTTAGTATTAATGCGTTGATGATTTTTCGGGGAGTCAGTGAAATCATGCGTAGTCCGACAATAAAAAGGGTCTTCATCAGATACTCGTCTATTAATTAGCTTTAATTCACCCAAACCCTGGCATTTCTAAATAACCGCATCCACGCGCCATACTCGCTCCATTCTTCAGGATGCCATGAATTCTGTAGTGTCCTGAAACAGCGTTCCGGGTGCGGCATCATGATGGTAAATCGCCCGTCCGTTGTCGTCAACCCTGTAATGCCGAAAGGCGAGCCATTAGGGTTGGCCGGAAAGCTTGTCGTTAGCTCCCCGTAATTGTCAACATAACACAAAGCGACGGCTTGCGCTGCAAAAGCCTCGGCAGGATCAACGGCGAACTCGGCGCGGCCTTCGCCATGAGCAATGGCAACCGGCATCCTGGAGCCTTCCATGCCTGCAAACAGGATGGACGGTGATTTTTGTACGGCAACCATTGCCACCCTGGCTTCAAACTGTTCCGATGTATTACGCACAAAACGCGGCCAATGCTCGGCTCCGGGAATAATGTCTTTCAATCCCGACATCATTTGGCAACCGTTACAGACCCCTAAACCGAAAGTGTCGGGCCGTTGGAAAAACGCCGCAAATTCATCTCTGGCGCGTGCGTTGAACAGAATGGACTTTGCCCAGCCGCCGCCCGCCCCGAGCACGTCGCCGTAAGAAAAACCGCCACAGGCAGCCAAGCCGATAAAATCAGCCAGGCTGACCCGTCCGTGAATAATATCGCTCATGTGGACATCAACACTGTCAAACCCGGCCCGATCAAATGCCGCCGCCATTTCCACATGACCGTTAACCCCTTGCTCGCGCAGGATGGCAACCTTGGGACGGGTGATCGAGACAGACACCGGCAACGATGTTGAAAGATCAATGATTGAATGCTCGGCAGGGACTTCAGCAACAAAAGGCGCGGTGACATCGTCATTGACATCAAAACCAAGCTCAACATGCAGCCCCGGATCGTTATTATCGGCAATCCTTTCAAACTGTTGCAGAGCGCAATCCGGGTTATCGCGCAAGGCCTGCATCCGGTAGCTGACTTCAGACCAGATGGCTTGCAGTTCGGCGCGTGTGGCGGAATAAATGAGCTCATTGCTATAGCGAATCGTCAGTTGTTGCTCTGCGCTGACGTCACCGATTCGGTGAATGCAATCGATTAGGCCCGCATGTTTTAACAGCTGAATGACCTCATCGCAATCGCTGCGGCGAACTTGCAAGACTGCGCCCAATTCTTCATTAAACAACGCCGAACAGGCGTCACCGCAGAAATCATCCAGCGCCAGAGAAACCCCCATTCTGCCGGCAAACATCATTTCGGCGACGGTTGCCAATAATCCGCCGTCTGAGCGGTCATGGTAACTGAGCAATTTGCCCTGATGATTCAATGCCTGAACGACATCGAAAAACGCTTTTAATAAAACGGGGCTGTCCAGATCAGGGCATTGATTGCCGAGTTGTTTATAAACCTGCGCCAATACGGACCCGCCCAGGCGGTTTTTACCGGCGCCCAAATCAACCAGGATTAACAGGCTGTCTTCCTCTTGCAGTTTACGCAACTGCGGCGTCAGGGTTTTACTGACATCCAGAACCGGTGCAAATGCCGTGATAATCAACGACAGCGGAGCCGTCATTATTTTTTCAGCCGCGCTATCCTGCCATACGGTTTTCATCGACAATGAATCCTTGCCGACCGGTATGGCGATGCCCAGTTCAGGACACAATTCCATGCCGACCGCCTTGACTGCATCAAACAATGCCGCATCTTCGCCGGGGAAACCCGCCGCAGCCATCCAGTTGGCCGATAGCTTAACGGTTTTCAAAGAATCGATACGGGCCGCAGCCAGATTGGTTAATGCCTCGCCTATCGCCATTCTTGCCGATGCGGCGGCATCAATCACAGCAATCGGCGCTCTTTCGCCCATTGCCATCGCTTCACCGCTGACGGCATAAAATCCCGATGCCGTGACGGCGACATCAGCAACCGGCACTTGCCAAGGGCCGACCATTTGATCACGAACAACCAGCCCCGTCACCGAGCGGTCACCGATATGGATCAGGAAGCTTTTATCGGCCACCGCCGGGAACGACAACACCCGCCTGACCGCCTCGTCGATAGCGATGCCGCCCATATCCAGCGCAGTGAGTTGCGGCTGGACATGGTTAACTCGACGATGCATTTTCGGTGGTTTGCCGAATAACACCGACATCGGAATATCGACCGGCTTATCGCCCAGCAACCCGTCATTGAGCACGAGATGTTCTTCTTCGGTGGCTTCGCCGATAACGGCGTACAGGCAATGTTCACGTTCGCAAAAAGCGCTGAACAAGTCCAGCGATTCGGGTTTGATGGCGACTACGTAGCGTTCCTGCGCCTCATTACACCAAATCTGCATCGGCGACAGACTCAAATCGGCATTGGGTACCCGGCGCAATTCAAAACGACCGCCGCGCTCACAGTCATGGATAATTTCCGGCACCGCATTGGACAGGCCGCCCGCGCCAATATCGTGAATAGAGACAATCGGTGATTCGTCACCCATGGCGTTGCAATGGTTGATGACTTCCTGGCAACGGCGTTGCATTTCCGGGTTTTCGCGCTGCACGGAAGCAAAATCTAATGCTTCGGAACCCGCGCCCGACGCCTGTGATGACGCCGCACCGCCGCCCAGACCGATCAACATGGCCGGACCGCCGAGGATAATGATTAACGAGCCCGGTGGAATCAGCTGCTTTTTGATCAGCATCGGACGAATATTGCCCATGCCGCCTGCGATCATGATGGGTTTGTGATAGCCCCTGAATTGATTGCCGTCGCCGCCCGGCGCCACTTGCTCAAAGCTGCGGAAATAACCTGCCAGATTGGGACGACCGAATTCATTATTAAATGCCGCACCGCCCAAAGGGCCTTCCAGCATAATCGTCAAGGCCGAGGCAATCCGTTCGGGTTTGCCGTTTTCCTCTTCCCAAGGCTGGGTAAATCCGGGGATTTTCAAGTGCGACACGGAAAACCCGGTTAACCCGGCCTTCGTCGCAGAACCGCGTCCGGTCGCGCCTTCATCGCGTATCTCGCCGCCGGATCCGGTAGCCGCGCCGGGAAAAGGCGAGATGGCCGTCGGATGATTATGCGTTTCCACCTTCATCAGTAGATGCGCATCTTCCTCGACATAACCGTAGGCGCCGGTTTGCGCATTGCGGATAAATACCTGTGCGTTAGAGCCTTCAATCACCGAGGCATTGTCGCTGTAAGCCGACAAAATACCGGCGGGGCTACGTTTGGCGGTATTGCGTATCATGCCGAACAGCGATTGACCCTGTTCCACGCCGTCAATCGTCCAGTCGGCATTAAAAATCTTGTGTCGGCAATGCTCCGAATTAGCCTGGGCAAACATCATCAATTCCACATCGGACGGGTTTCTGTCCAGGTTTTGAAAGCTGTCGCACAGGTAATCCACCTCATCTTCCGATAGCGCCAAGCCCAACTCAGCATTGGCTTTAACCAGCGCCTCGCGGCCTTCTTCAATGACCGCGACGTTTTGCAGCGGCTTGGGATTGTGCTGTGCAAACAGATCCGGCTCCGTATCGCCGGACAATACTGTTTGCGTCATGCGGTCATGTAACAAGACCGTCAGCGGTGCTGTCAAATGGGTTTCTCTTTCCAGCGTATACTCTATGCCCCGCTCAATTCGCTTGACCGACGATAAGCCGCAACGCTGGGCAATTTCGGTCGCTTTACTGGACCACGGTGAAATAGTCCCGGCTCTCGGCACAACCAGCAAGCGTTCGCCTGTGGCGGCAACGGTTGCTGATGCGCCGGGGCCGTATGACAACAGCTGGTATAAAATTGCCGACTGACTCTCACTCAAGTCACCGTCAATATCCACAAAATGAATAAAACGCGCCGAAACGGCCTTGATGGAAGGTTCTACAGACTGTAATTCGGCCAGTAGTTTTTTAATGCGAAAGTCGGAAAGTGCTGAGGTTCCAGGGATTTTTATCATGTAAGTAAAACTGTATTAAGTTAAGTTGGGTTACGAGTGCATGAAAAGGTATTTATCCTGCCGATGGACTCTTTAAAGTATGAAAATAACTTCAACAACTGCACACCCCCTCCCTCCGGGAGGGCTGGAGAGAGGGAATAAAATGTTCAAGATACACCGCTCGACGTAGGCCGGATTAAGTCTGTCCGCGCATTAGCGCAGGGCAGGCGTTTCCGGCACTTCGAAGCCACGTGATGCCGGAAACACACGCCCTTGCTGACGCCGGGTGTGCTTATTCGGGCCTACATTCAGGTCTTGAACAGACTTGTGTATAACGATGATAGCTCCGGCTTGGGAACCAGCGTCAATGTATTTAGGCTGGTGAAATATTTTTTTCTCGTTACCCCAGGGTCGCATAACGGTGTGCCGAGCAATATTCAGGGTATGTTTTTACCGGTTAATTATCAGCCAAATCAGCCTTGATGGTATCCTGCAACACCGTCAATAATTTTAAACCGGCGGCATCATTGATCAACGGTTGGCCTGCTTCATCCAGCAGAACAATATGGGTCTGCTGGTTATTTTCCGCTAACTTGAGCACATACGCTTTTTCATTACCCTGAAATCCGCTGAACATAAAGACGGCCTCGTCCCATAACGATCCATCCTCAACTTTCTGCTCCTCAGGATCATATTGCACGGTGAACCGGCCTTCTTCCTGGTTACGCTCGGTGACTTCAATGGACTTTCGGCTGAGCGCCTTACCGACAATGCGCCAGGCTCTTGCAAGCGGAGCGCCGATTCGCAACTCGCTTGCTCCGGTATCGGATTTAGCCAGTTCGAGCTTGATTTCGGATTTTACAGTCGAGTCGCTTGCCGTGGCATCGGCAGCCGTAGAATTGTTGGGCGTTGTATCCTTGGCTGGTTCTTCGACAGCAGGCGGCTTGTTTGCAACCGGAGTTTCAGAGACTGCCGCTTGGCTCGGTTCTACAACGACAGGCGGTTCGTTTGCGACCGGGGCTTCAGAGACCGCCGCCTTGGCGGGCTCTTCAACCACAGGCGGCTCGTTTGCGATCGGGACTTCATCAGAGGCTGCTGCTTTGGGAGGTTCTTCGACCGCCGGCGGCTCGTTTACAGCCGGGGTTTCAGGAGCAGCCGCTTGGGTGGGTTCTTCGGCAACCGGCGATGATGATGCGGCGACGTGGCTATCCAAAATGTCATTTTTACCCAGGTCGGCGGGCACATTCAGCGGCGGGATTTCCACGGTATATTGATAATCTTTTTCCTTGTCCGGAAACAGATTTTTAATCGTGCTGCAAGCGGATACAGAAGCCAGCATAGCAACCGCAATAAGACTTGGGCCAACGCTATATGTTTTCATAGACTAAATTACAGCGGCTTGGCGCATGGCGTCACGAACCTTGTCGAAACAGTCCTCCGTCAACCAGGTCAACGGCAAACGAATACCTTTGCCGATCAGGCCCATTTCGGCAACGGCCCATTTTACCGGGATTGGGTTGGATTGAATGAACAGATTAAGATGCAAGGCGGCTAATTTCATATCGATAGCCAGCGCTGTTTCATTGTCCCCCGCCATTGCAGCGGCAATCATTTCATGCACCAGTCTAGGCGCAACATTGCCGGTGACGGTAATACTACCGTTACCGCCCAACAGGCAAAACTCCCGGCTAGTGGCGTCATCGCCGGTATAAAGGGCAAAATCGTCGCCGCACAGGTCACGGATTTGCCTGACTCTGGACAAGTCACCGGTGGCTTCCTTGACGCCGACAATATTTTTCAGGTGCGAGAGCCGACCGACTGTTTCCGGCAACATGTCACAGGCTGTCCGTCCCGGTACATTGTACAAAATTTGCGGAATTTCAACGGCGTCGTTAATGGCCTTGTGATGCAGATACAAACCTTCCTGGGTCGGCTGGTTATAGTAAGGCGTTACAATCAGGCAGGCGTCGGCGCCGACTTCTTTAGCCTTGCGTGTCAGCGCAATTGCTTCCGTGGTGGAATTCGCGCCGGTTCCGGCAATAACCGGTATTCTGCCGTCCACATAGTCGACAACCGCCTTGATCACAGCACAATGTTCCGCTTCATCGAGCGTAGCGGACTCACCGGTTGTCCCCACGGCAACCAGCGCATCGCTGCCTTGCTCAATGTGATATTCGATTAAGCCCTTAAGCTGTTTAAAATTCACCGCACCGCTTTCATCCATCGGTGTTACTAACGCTACGATACTGCCTTGAATCATGCCTTGAGCCATGAAGTTCCTCGATCAGAATTGATACTGTTACAAAATTACCGCCATTATAACAAGCAAATAGCTAAAACTCAGCCTGATACAACAATCGTTATACATTGTTAACACTAATTTATTACCCTTGCCGATCTCGTACCTCATTATTTTTTACGCTGACCCGAATTATTCTGCACGTAAAGCTCCTCAGTGCGAATGCTGTAGTGTTTGATCCGGATTCGATTACGGACTTGATCCAAAAGCTTTGGCGGTGTATTTCCAGTTGGTATAAAAATCCACCTAACGAAGCATTTTAATGAAAAACATCCTTATATATTAATGGGTCTGTGGTTTTTTAAGATTGTACGCCTATAAACCGAAATAAATAGACACCTGTAGGGCGTTCGTCTATAGCGTGTTTCTTTATTCGCCCCAAAAGACTTGCTATTACGTTGATTAACGTGATACCGTCTGAGTCTAACGGATTATAGGAGGCGTTATGCGCCGATACGCCATAAGCGATAGGCACCTTGGAGGTGTCTACTTAACGTTGGGCAATTCTTACAGAGAAAATTTTCATGATTCATAAAATTCAAATTGTCACGTTCGCATTCCTTTTTTCTCTAAGCATCGCTAGTTATGCCACAGAAAACACTTCTCACATCGAGTTAAGCCAATATGACATTGGTCGAATCGAGTTAAATAAGCGAAGCGATATAAAGCAAGCTCAAGTGTTAAGTGATGAATCTGACGCATTCACTGATAAAATTACCAAGTGTGCTGAAAGCAAGAAGTTACAACGATTTGAATGCTATTGCCTTCATCCCAAGGAAATTACGCATCTTAAAAACACATATGAAAAATTAATCGAACTATATCCAGCTTGGAAAGATAACGAGATTTTCTGGCAACGCAAGGACTCAGGCCATAACGTTTCTTTTCAAATCCTGTTGGGTAAATTGAGATTTATGTTATTTGAGACAAAGTGCCCAACATAACGCTTAACCGGAGCGCGGTTATAATGTTGCTTGCGGTCAGTTTACATTCCGGGCTAGGTTTGGCGTTAAGCGGGGTCGGGCACATGCTGTTCGTGCCCGACATTTCACTATGGCAATGGCTTGCTGATTTGGTCATCGTTGTTGGATTGTTGGATGCTGAATGCCGGACAACGATAAAGCCGTTGCCCGGCCTGACTAAAAACATCTCCTCAGCCCGGCGGCGTATCACCGAACAGAGGCAACCCCTCCAGTTTTAAATGGTGTTAAACTGAACGGCATTACAACCACCTGACATGGTCATCCCGTTGCCGCCGCTTAGCTTGTACGTCCACATTCCCTGGTGTATCAAAAAATGTCCTTATTGCGATTTTAATTCGCACGCAGTGAAAACCGGTATTCCAGAAACTGAATATATCAATGCGCTGCTGAATGACTTGGCCGCAGACCTGCAAATTTATAATATCAACCGTCCCATCAGCAGCATCTTCATCGGTGGCGGCACGCCCAGCTTGTTTTCAGCCGAGTCGCTCGATCGCTTGTTGCGGGGTATAGAGCGACAAATCCCACTCGAAGAGGGGCTGGAAATTACCCTTGAAGCCAATCCGGGGACCTTTGAAAGTCACAAGTTTGCCGAATTCAGGGCGCTGGGTATTAATCGCTTATCGATCGGCATACAAAGCTTTAACGACGACCTGTTAAAAACGCTGGGGCGGGTTCATTCCGCGCAAGAAGCCATTGCCGCTGCCGGGATTGCCCATCAGGCCGGGTTTGAAAATTTTAATCTTGACCTGATGTTCGGATTGCCGGGCGCCGGTGTCGACAGCAGTAAAAAAGATGTAGCAACAGCTATCAGTCTGAATCCAGCGCATATTTCCTTGTACCAGTTAACGCTGGAGCCCAATACCTACTTTCATAAATTCCCGCCGAAGTTGCCCAATGACGACCTTATTTTTGCCATGCAAAATGATTGTCAACGATTGCTGGCGGATCATGGTTACCGGCAGTATGAAGTTTCCGCCTACAGCCGAGCCAATAGGCAATGCCGACATAATTTAAATTATTGGCGGTTTGGCGATTATTTAGGCATAGGTGCGGGTGCGCATGGAAAAATAACCGGGAAATTGCCGCACATGATCCGCAGCTTTAAACCGAAAAATCCCGAGCAATACCTGGCAGATACGCATAAATATGGTGGGACTGATGTGATTTCAGAGGCGGACCTGCCTTTGGAATTTGTCATGAATCATTTGCGCTTGAAACAAGGCTTCACCCTGGCAGCCTATCAAGCGGGAACAGGGCTTTCCGTCGATACGCTGGAACCCGCGTTATCCGTCTGTTTAACGCGAGGCTTGATTATTAAACAGGGAGATTATTATCTATGTTCGGAAAAAGGCTGGAATTTTCTGGACAGTATCCTGGAAAAATTTATGCGTTAAGCGCTGATTTTAGTAGCGTGCATCTTCGCGTTTTCCGGTATAGAACGGATAGTCGCGATGAGTGGCGGGGTTGTCGAACGGTTGCGGTAACGGTGATTAAAAGCGTTTTGCACTAGCTTTTAGCGACAAGTTTATACTTGTTGGCGGATTCAGCCGTAATATCCCTCATTAATGTCATGAAATAAAATGTTTTAACACATTGATTTTAAATTTGGCGGAGCTTAAGATGACAATCAGTCAATGTGTTTATTTGGTCATTTTTGCCAATATGACTAAATTTTTAATGGCTATCGGGTTATTTTGACGTACCCTGAATACCCGGCGCGTAAAATTAATGGATAATAATTGATGAAGTGTCTTTATGTTCACAATTTTGTCTTTAAAATTCAATTTCTTGAAAACGATACATTTTCAATGATTTCTAAAAGCAAGCGAAGTACGATATAAACAATGTTATTGGAAATTTTTCGCGCCTTAAGATCATGTCGGTGCCAATCGTAATTTTTGAAAAATATTATGCAAGACCGGAACCCGTTCAGTATGAAATTAATACGTCGATTTACAACAGCGAGTACAGCTACAAAAATAGATCATGCTGATAAGCCTGCTTTTTGTAGGCTTGGTTTCGAGATGATTCGATTGCGTTAGTTCCCTCAGGGACAGAAGAACATAAAGCCGCCGGCATAGGCCGGTAAGCTGTGACCGTAAACTCATTTGCTTATACCATATTAATATGCTCGATTATCAAAAAGACTTTATTAGCTACGCCCTGGATTGCGGCGTCTTGAAATGCGGCCAATTTCAGTTAAAGTCAGGTCGGACCAGTCCTTATTTTTTCAATACCGGTTTGTTCAATACCGGTGCCAAACTTGGGAAATTAGGTCAGTTTTACGCACAGGCGTTAATTCAATCCGGTATCAAACCGGACATTCTTTACGGGCCGGCATACAAGGGTATTCCATTAGTCAGCGCCACTGCAATTGCCTACGCCGAGCGCACCGCCAGCGATATTCCCTTCGCTTTCAACCGCAAAGAGGCAAAAGATCACGGAGAAGGTGGTATAGTGGTCGGCACACCCTTGCAGGGCAAGGTCATGATTGTCGATGATGTCATTACCGCCGGGACATCGGTCAGGGAATCGGTGGAGATTATCAGAAATGCGCAGGCAACACCGGTGGGTGTTTTAATCGCGCTGGACAGGCAGGAAAAGGGGCTGAATAATTGCTCCGCTACCCAGGAAGTCACCGGCCAATTTGGCATGCCGGTTGTTTCAATAATAACTTTAGCGAATATTATTGACTATTTAAAAGCAGAGAACAGTGATCAACTCGATGCAATAAAAGACTATCAGCGTCTTTATGGCATTTAGAAGTCATGTAATACTTAGCTCGGGAAAATAAAGATGCCACAATATTACAGTTCTCAAGATATAGACTACAATTGTTGGAAAATACGCTTGATCTGATATTTCGACTTAACTTATAAAACTATGTTAGTGACAAAAGGCTTGCCATGAGGAATCTGGAATTTAAAGAAAAAATGCACGAATATTCGCTATGGCGTGCAAATTTGTCTCGGGCTATAGAAATGTACCAACAGTGGCTTAGTCGCTATGGTATGAATGATTCTCATAGTACCAATACCATATTAAATGTCCTTGCAGGGCTGGAAACAGATCGCATTACGCTGGCTTTCGTTGCCGAATTTTCGCGCGGCAAAACCGAGTTGATTAATGCGCTGTTTTTTGCCGAGTCCGGTATTAGATTGCTGCCGTCTTCACCGGGGCGTACGACGATGTCACCAACGGAATTTTTTTATGATGAAGCGGGTGGCAGTTATATTCGATTGTTGGATATTGAAAGTCGTCTTGAAGATGTTTCCCTGGCTGAGCTTAAACGACAATCCCATCGCTGGAAGCAATTTGATCTTGATTGCAATTCCCCGACGCAAATGCAGGAAACCTTTAAGGAGTTGATTGCAACCAAGGAAGTCGACCGGGAACTGGCTGACAAGCTCGGTTTATGGAACGAACGCGAAGCCGCCGCGCAAGGTATTATTAATCCGGAAAAAGTAGAGATACCCTGCTGGCGTCATGCTTTAATCAGTTTTCCTCATCCTTTGCTGAAAGAAGGATTGTCGATTATCGATACACCCGGCTTAAATGCTCTGGGCGCCGAACCCGAATTGACATTGAGTATGTTGCCCAGCGCACAAGCAGTCGTATTTGTGTTGGCTGCCGATACAGGCGTTACCAAAAGCGACCTGGAGATATGGCTAACGCATATCAGCCGCGCCCGTACCGGTAAAACCCAGGGCCTGGCCGTAGTCATGAACAAGATTGATGCGATGTGGGATGACCTTGCCGGATCAAACGACTATGAAAACTCGATTACCTCGCAAATTAAAGCCTCAGCGGCTATTCTGAAAATAAACGAAAACACCATCTTTCCGGTTTCAGCCAAGCAAGCGTTGCTGGCTAAAGTTAAGAATGATGATGCGTTGCTGGAAAGAAGCCGTTTGGCCCCGTTGGAAAATTATCTTGCCAACAATATATTGATGCAGAAACGCAGCATTCTGATGGAATCTATTGTTCGCGATATCGGCTTCCTGATTAATGAGTCGGCGAACCTGACCAACACCGCATTATCACATGCCGTTGATCAGCTTGAAGAATTCAAGAAAGTTGATTTTCATAATCAGGATATGACGGGCAAATTGATGGCCGAAACCCGTGATAAACAAAATCTTTACATGGCCAACATTGAAAACTTCCAGTCTTCACGCCGGGTTTTTATTGTTCAGGCGAAAATGCTGATTGATTCATTTTCCGATGAGAGGGTTGACGCCGTTATCAACAGCAACAGGCGTGAAATTGTTAACAGCCTGACAACTTACGGCATGAAGCAAAACATCCGTAAATTGTTTGATGATTTACGTGATCTGTTACAAAACGCTATCGGTGTAGCTAATGAAACGCGACGTCTGGTAAAGGCGATACACAAAAAATTTAAGGATGATTACGGCTTTAAGGAAGTCGAGCCGCAATTATTCTCTATTGTTCAATATCAAATCGAATTAGAGGAGATTTTTGAAGAAGGTGAAGCTTTCCGCTCCAGTGCTAAAATAACCATGACGGAACAACACATTGTGGTAAACAAGCTTTATCACACGCTGATTGAAAAAGCCAGGGCCATTTTAAAGCAGGCGCATATCGATTCCACAATGTGGGCTCATGGTGCATTAACGCCGTTAATGCACCAAATCAAAGACCATAAAAAGCAGATTGAAGGCCGTTTGCAGATGCTGAGGAAAATCAACAGCGCCAAAGGCACGCTTGCTGAAAATATAGCCACGCTTGAAGCGGAAATAACACCGTTAAAACAGCGCCGCGATGAGCTGGCCATCATCATCAAGGCAATGCAGCTGGACGCTTATTCTTCAAAAAATAATTAGACCTCTGAGGGTGCAAGGTTAAAAGACATCAATTTAACCTTGCACCACGTCTCATCTCTTGGTAAAGATCAAATCCCAAACGCCGTGTCCCAAACGTATGCCGCGTTGCTCGAATTTTGTTAATGAGCGGTAATCGGGACGTTCACAGTAATCATTTGTTTCACTCATATTGCTCATGGCGGGCTCTGACGACAGGACTGCCAGCATAGCTTCCGCATAATTTTGCCAATCGGTTGCCGCATGAAAATAACCGCCCGGCTTCAATTTCCTGACTAATAATTCCACAAAAGCAGGCCGTACTATCCGGCGCTTGTGATGCTTTTTTTTCGGCCAGGGGTCGGGGAAAAATAAATGCACACCCGTCAAGCTGTTATCGGTAATTTTATGTTCAATAATGTCAATGGCGTCGTGACAATAGATTCTTACATTATTCAACTCTTGCTCCGCCAACAGCATTAGCAGATGTCCGACGCCGGGTCGATGCACTTCAATGCCGATAAAATCCTTATCGGGATTAGCCGCCGCCATCTTGGCGAGACTATCGCCATTGCCGAAGCCGATTTCAACAATCAGCGGCGCATCACGACCGAACACCTGTACAAAATCAACATCTGCTTTAGGATCGATACAGAATCGGTCCCAATGATTATCTAAAGCCAGTTGCTGGCCTTGGGTAATGCGTCCTTGACGACGGATAAAACTACGGATTCTTTGTGTGAAAATGGGTTCGGGAGCAGACATGAGGAACTTACATTAAAGCGGCAAGGGCGGGCCTGTAACTCGCCCTTGCATAATTAAAAAAACAAACCATCGATAGGCGATGAAGCGGAAGCAAAACGTTTTCTGGGCATGCGGCCCGCCAGAAAAGCTTCCCTGCCGGCTTCGATGCCTTTACGCATCGCCGACGCCATCAATACCGGATTTTTGGCCTCGGCAATGGCGGTATTCATCAATACACCGGCGCAACCCAATTCCATCGCAATGGCTGCATCGGAAGCCGTACCGACACCGGCATCGACTAAAATCGGCACGCGGGCGTTTTCAACGATGGTCAAGATATTATACGGATTACGTATGCCCAGACCCGAACCAATCGGTGCGGCCAGCGGCATCACCGCCACGCAACCAATCTCTTCGAGCCTAAGAGCGGCAATCGGGTCATCATTGGTATACACCATGACATCAAAGCCGTCTTTGACCAGAATTTCCGCGGCGAGGTAAGTTTCGGCCACATTGGGAAACAAGGTCTTCTGGTCGGCCAGCACTTCCAGCTTGACCAGCTTATGCCCGCCGAGTAACTCTCTTGCCAGACGACAGGTTCTTACCGCCTCGTCCACCGTATAACAACCGGCCGTATTGGGCAAAATAGTGTATTTGTCCGGTGATATAACATCCAGCAGGTTAGGCTCACCGGGATTTTGACCGATATTGGTACGCCGGATGGCTACCGTCACGATTTCCGCGCCGCTGGCTTCAATAGCCAGGCGGGTTTCTTCCAGGTCTTTGTATTTGCCTGTTCCTACCAGCAGTCTTGAATGGTAGGTGTGACCGGCAAGAACAAAAGAATCATCCTGTCCACCGCCTATGGCATGAACAATCTCCATGCGATCTCCTTCTTGTAAAACCTGGGATGGGTATTGATTAAAGGGCAAAATCTCTTTATTGAGTTCAACGGCAATTTTTTTGCCGGTTAAGCCCAACTCGGCAACAACATCGGCTACCCGGCTATGTTCAGGACAATTATGGGCTTCGCCGTTAACATAAATCATCATGTGCTTAGGCTCCGGTTGGTGTCTACAGTTCTGCGTTTTTGCACGGCTTTGGCAAGGTTTTTCAAAAGCGGAACCGTGTCTTCCCAGCTCAGGCAAGCATCGGTAATACTTTGTCCATAGACCAAAGGCTGACCTTCAATCACCTTTTGACTGCCTGCTTTAAGATGGCTTTCAATCATGACGCCCATGATCCGGTGGTCGCCGTTGGCTATTTGTCCGCCGACATCTTCGCCGACAATCAGTTGACGCTGACATTGTTTCAAGCTGTTGGCGTGACTGAAATCAATCATGATATTCGGTCTGAGCCCGGCGTTTTTCAGCCCTTCGGCAACCTGCTCGACACTGACGGCATCATAATTGGGCCGGTCGTTACCGCCTCTTAAAATAATATGTACGTCTTCATTGCCTGTTGTTGAAAAGATGGCCGAGTGCCCCGCCTTGGTCAGCGATAAAAAGTGATGCGGGCTCATCGCTGCTCCTATTGCATCAATGGCGATTTTTATCGTGCCGTCAGTCGAGTTTTTAAAACCTATCGGACAAGACACGCCCGAGGCCAATTCGCGGTGACCCTGGCTTTCAGTGGTTCTGGCGCCGATAGCGCCCCAGGAAATCAAGTCGGAAACGTATTGCGGGGTAATCAAATCAAGATATTCGGTCTGAGCCCGGCGTTTTTCAGCCCTTCGGCAACCTGCTCGACACTGACGGCATCATAATTGGGCCGGTCG
>SXIP01000140.1 GCA_005772825.1 Methylococcaceae bacterium
ACGACAGCCCGTCATAAAGTTCGTCCAGTTGTTGTACGGTCAATTCTAGGGTGATCATGGGCATTCAGTGCGGTAGTTTCCGGCCTTTTTACAATATTTTCGCAAAATGGGAAACCGAAAAGTTGACCGTTTGGAGTATACCAACCGGGAGATTTTCACATTGGGCTCATAACGTCAGGATCATTTCGCCATAATCGTGTTAGCGATATTATTGTTACTCCGACTCTTCTTCCTGATAGAACCTTGCTCCACATGTTGCAACAATCGCAGACACTATTTCCCGGGGCATATTGCCGAACTGGATTCAATCTTTGTTTCAGAGGAGAAGATAATCCACCAACGAATTTTGATGTTACGTTACGTGTTTTCTCGTCTGCCGGTTATCGATATTTTCCACTTCGACTGGAACTCGGGGAAGATCAAGATACAAATTAATAAGATAGCGCTTGGTGCGTTTCACTGTGTGAAGCCTATCTTATCTTGCTATCTTTTTCGGCTAGACGTTGCCCAATATTCTCAGCAATACCGAAAACTCCCCCGATAACTATAAGTCTCTCCCCACCAATGATGCCTGATAGTAAAGTCCAGGTAAAATTCCTCATCAGACAGCGCCTGTTCGCTGATCGTCGCTGTACCTAACAGCAGCCAGTCCGGTATCGTCAAGCGAATACGGCCCCATTGCCAAAAATGACCTTTGCTGCGGTAAATCAAATCGCCATTGCTCACGTCGATTTTCAAACACAAGCCAAAGCCGTAGCTTATCGTTTCGATCAATTCATGGTCGGCTACATAAGCCATTTGCGAACGGAAATGGGCTGTTTTACCGTTTTGATAGCTCATGGTTCGCCGCCAATGCAACAGGACATCGGCGCCGCCTGTCTTCTCGACTCGGGTGTGGACGTTAACACCGCGCCGGAATACCAAGCCGCCGAGTCGATGTATCAGCCAAATGATCGGCAGCATGGAGTCAGGGTAAGCAATCGTCATTGCGCCTTCCAGGCAAGTGCCCCGGCCTTCACTGACTTCATAATGTTGTTGGATAACGCGCGGCAATTGTCGCCAATCGTCACCCAGCGCTTGCTGTATCAGAAAAGTCATGTCTTAACTCCAAAGCGAATTGTGGAAAACCATCAGCGTGGTGATGCCTATCATGCCGAAAAAAGCCGGAACGCCGAGCCACAGCCAAAGTTTTGAATAATAGCCGTAAAGCGATGGCAAGGGACGACCTTGCGCTAACGATTCGACGGCGATGTCGCGCATGCGGATTTGCAGCCAGACCACCGGCAGCCAGCACAGGCCGGTGACAACATACAGCGCTATCGATCCTAACAGCCAAGTATCGCTGAAAGAGACCGACAGTTGTTGAGCTAATAAAAAACCGGTGACGGGCTGGATAATGACGGTCGGTGTTGTGAACCACCAGTCGGCCAAAACGACATGACGGCTGGTCACGGCGATGGCGGCATGATCGCCGCTTTTATCGGCCATGATTTTATAAAACACTGTACCCGCGCCTAAACCGAATAAAATGATGGCGCTGATAATATGGATCAATTTCAGGCTTAGATAAATCATGACTTTTCTCCGGCAAGCTGTTTGTAAATCCATAGACATAACAAAAACGGGATGTTTTTTAATAAGGGGCCGAAGGGATGCAGCCAGAATTCAGGCAGTGTGAAACTCACCACCAACGTATAAACCAGCACAATCCCAATCTGCCATGACATCAACCTAGCAGGGCGGTACGGCGATAAAGTCGCCAAGCCCAGCGCAATATCTATCAGCGCCAAGCCGTACAGCATTATCGGTGCGGCGCTGCCGCTAATGCCGGTCGCCGCCAGCAGTTGATAACTGAGTTCATGCGAGTAGAAAAACAGCGAGGTGATGCCGCTCCACAGCCAGACAAAAGCAATCGCAAAACGCAGTACCGGCTTTGCAAAGTACAACTGAGCGGACCGGCGTTCCGCTTGGGAGGCCGGTTTTTCGAATAATTGTGCCTGTATGCTTAACGGCGGGCGGCCTAATAATTCGGTCACATTGTCGGCAGCGGCGGCATTGCCCCGGCTGAGCATGGTTATAGTGTCTTTGGACAGGATAGGCTCGTCCAGGTATTTTCCCAAGCCTGCCAGAATCAGCAGGTAACGCTGAGCGAGCGTCACCGTAACCGCCGCCGGTTTGCCAAGCCGTCGTCTGAGCTTTTGCAGTAAATCCGCATAAGCAATCGGGGTCGGACCGACCAGCGCCAGTGTTTTTCGTGCCGGTGTAGACGGCTCAAGGCAGCGGCAAATCGCGGCAGCCACATCATCGACATGAATCGGTTGCAACTGCTGCAAGCCGCCATCCGGCAATATCTGCACAGGTAATGCGGCCAGGGCGTGCAATAAGGCCGAGCTTTGGGCGCGGTCGCCGTAGACAAGCGACGATTGCAGTATAAACCAATCCAGCGGCAACTGTCTCAACGCGTCATCGGCGGCTTTCTTGCTTAAATGATAGGCTGATTGCGCCTGACCATCTGCGCCCAACGCTGAAATCTGGATGATTTTCTTAATGCCCGCCTGCTCACAGGCTTTAAACAACGCAATAGGCGCTTGGGTATGCAGTTGGGTAAATGTACCATCCTTGCTTTCGGCGATAATCCCCACGCAATTGATGACGGCATCAATGTCGTCAAGATGCGGCAGCCACTTTTCCAGGTTATCCGCTGCTGCGAAATCCAGACGCAAAGGCCTTAAATTCTCCGATTCGATCAGCACTTTTTCAGGCTTACGGCAACAGGCGATGATGTGATGCCCTTGTTGCAGCAATTCTCGCAATACGGTGTCACCGATGAATCCGGTGGCACCGGTTAGTAATATCTTCATGTTTATCTCCCGGCATAGTTTTTTACAGGCAGTCACAGCTTAAGCGAGCAAAAACCCGACGAGCTTCCGATTTGATAAAACAGGAATAAATATAGTTAATGTTTTGCCAAGTCTATGAATTTAAAAGTGCTATGGAATTACAAAATGGTAAAAATGGAAGTCGTGGAGCAGTTAGTGCATACAGCTCAACAGCTTTTGGTGCTAAAAGGGGAGTACAGGGAATATTTCCTTTTCGTAGCCAAGCGTCTATAGCTTGCATCTTGTTTTGGCTATCATAGGCCGATTTTCAACGAATTAAATTGAACTATGAAAAAGCTATTATGTGGCATGCTCGGCCTGATCAGTCTTTCGGCGGTCAGCGCCGAACCGGAAAAAGACCAGCCCCTGGATTTGGGCGTCATTGATGTGGTTGGTGTTAGTCCCTTGCAGGGCAGTAGTGTCGCCGCTCAAAAAATACCCGCTAATATTCAAACCGTTTCTTCAGAACAGCTGAAAAAAACCCAAAGCCTGTCATTGGCGGACTATATAAACCGCTACTTGGGTAGCGTGAGTATTAATGAGGCGCAAGGTAACCCGTTACAGCCGGATATTTATTATCGCGGTTTTGCAGCGACACCGATTTTGGGCTTGCCGCAGGGTATTTCGACTTATGTCAACGGCGTCCGGTTTAACGAGCCTTTTGGCGACTCCGTTAATTGGGATTTGATTTCGCAAGGCGCGATTGAGTCGACAGCGTTATATCCCGGTTCTAATCCGGTATATGGTTTAAATACGCTGGGCGGCGCGATATCGATCAAGACCAAGACCGGATTTTCCGCGCCCGGTCATCAGCTCGAAGTTTCCGGCGGTTCCTGGGACAGGCATTCGGAAGAAATAACCAGCGGCTGGAATGACGGCACATGGGGTTATTTTTTGGACCTGCACAGCTTTGAGGAAGAGGGTTGGCGGGATTTTTCACCGTCTGCGGCCAAACAAGGTTTGGGTAGCTTAAGCTGGCGGGGCGATAAGGGCTCGCTGGATTTAACTCTGGCCTCGAATGATAACAACCTGAAAGGTAATGGCGCGGCGCCTGTTCAGTTGCTGGAACAAAACAGGAAGTCGGTTTTTACCCATCCCGATCAGACCACCACCCGGGTGTTTTTTTCCGAACTGGCGGGTAGTTACGACCTGAGCGATACGGTTGAAGTTAGCGCCAACGCTTATTTCCGGCAGAACCGCATCAAGACCTTTAATGGCGATAACAGTGATTATGAAGCTTGTCAACTGGCCGGGAATGACGGTTTGTTGTGCGAAGACCCCGGTGACGACGAAGAAGTGGTCGAAGATATCAACGGTCAGGCTGTGGACGCGGTCGATGCCGTTGAAGGCGCGACCCAAAATACCAGCCAAACGTCTATGCGCAGTCGCGGCGGTTCGTTACAGTCGGTTTTCAGTCGGGATTTATTCGAACATGAAAACAACCTGACGGTCGGCGCAAGCTATGATTACGCCACTGTGCATTTTGAGTCGGACACCGAGCTCGCTTCATTAACAGATACCCGAGGCACGATCGGCAGCGGCGTTTATGTCGATGCGTCCAAGGTGCGGCTCAATACCAGTACAGAAACGGTCGGGGCGTTTTTTACCGACAGTTTTTCCATTACCGATGATTTAACCGCGACAGTCGCAGGGCGCTTTAACCATATCGAAATCGATATGAAAGACCAATATATCAACGATCCTTTAAAAACTTTGGATGGATCGCATACCTTTGACCGGTTTAATCCTTCTGCCGGCTTGACTTATCAAATCATTGAAAATCTGGGCGTATACGGCAGTTATAGCGAATCGACGCGGGTACCGACACCGATGGAACTGAGCTGCGCCGATCCGACCGCGCCGTGTAAATTACCGAATTCTTTTGTCGCCGATCCGCCTTTAAAACAAGTTGTCGCCAAAACCTGGGAAGGCGGTGTTAGGGGCGATCTGGATGACTTGCTCGGTGAAGGCGATTTGAAATGGAATCTGGGCTATTTTCATACCATTAACAGTAACGATATTATTTTTCGCCGCGATGCTTCCAGCAACATTATCAGCCAGGGCTATTTCGATAACGTAGGGAAAACCCGTCGTTATGGCATAGAAGCAGGCACCACGGTTAATTACCCGCAATTGTTCAGCCGAATCGACGATTGGCATTTTTCGACCAATTACACTTATTTGAACGCGACTTTTATGGACGGATTTGACAGCGTTAATCCGCTCGATCCAACCCAGGCCGTAGCGGTTAACAGCGGCGACAGGATTCCCGGCATTCCCGAACATCTTTATAAAGCAACTATCGGCGTTGATTTATGGCAGAAAGTGTCATTCGGCATTGACGGGATATACAGTGGCGATCAGTATTTTAGAGGTGATGAGGCGAATACTCAGCAAAAATTGAGAGGTTACTGGCTGTTTAATGCGACAGCGGAATATAAAGTCACCAAGAACTTCGCGTTGTTTGGCAAGGTTAATAACATATTCGACGCAAACTATAACTCTTTCGGTGTTTACGGCAATGCATCTGAAGTGCTGGGGGATGCGTTTAACGATGGACGGTTTGTGTCACCCGGCGCGCCCAGAGGCGGTTGGATTGGCGTGCGCTTGAGTATGTAAGGTCATTTTATTTATCTCGCGCCAAGACGCAAGGATTATGTTGCTTGGCGTCTTTGCGCCTTCAGCTCGTTCCCAAGCTCTAGCTTCACTGCCATTAAGATAAGATAAGAAATAATAAATAAAAATCATAGCCTTATTGTTCCCACGCTCCAGCGTGGGAATGCAGGCGCTAACGCTCCAGCGTTGTGTAACATTAAGATAACAATGACTTAGCCCGTTTTATGTTTCGCGACGCTGGAGCGTCTCTCACGGCGTTCCCACGCCGGAGCGTGGGAACAATAAGTATCTTTTCGATTTTTAATACATATTTCTTAACTTAATGGCAGTGAAGCTCTAGCTTGGGAACCAGCGAACGGTTGTGTCACCAGGCGCGCCCAGAGGAGGGTGGATTGGTGTGCGCTTGAGTATGTAAGGTCATTGCGATTATCAAGCATAAAGGGAGGATTTTAAAAGTCGCTTTATTTTTCTAATGAGAATTGTTATTATTTGAGAACATTAGTCATTCAGGAGATACATCATGTATGTATGTGTTTGCAAAGCGGTAACCGATACTCAAATAAAACAAGCGATTAATGACGGCGTTTGTACACGTCGGCAAATATTTCAGTGTTTTGGAGTGGGCAGAGACTGCGGTAAATGCAATAAGCACGTAAAGGAATTGCTTGACACCCATCTCCAACAACAACCTATAATGCAGGCTGCATCAAACCAACCCATCCTAAACGCCTGTTAAATACCGAGGTTTCTCATGAAAGGAGATACAAAAGTCATTGAATTCCTTAACAAAGCACTGGTTAATGAGCTGACCGCCATTAACCAGTATTTTTTACATGCGCGCATGTATAAGAACTGGGGTTTTGCAAAACTCAATGAAAAGGAATATCACGAATCCATCGATGAAATGAAGCATGTGTCGACGCAGCGGCCCTCCCAGGCCCCGGTTCCACAGA
>SXIP01000141.1 GCA_005772825.1 Methylococcaceae bacterium
AATGGCCTGTCAAACTTCTCAACCACCCTTGAAGAGCTGCACATTCTAACGACTCATCCTGATATCGTCAAATATTTTTTTAATTTTTTGTAAATTATTTTCAAAGCAACAACAGAGTTCATTGAATATTGGGCTGGAAATACCGGCTTGCAATAGTCGCTGTAATATTTAACACGATGAAATAATTTAGATTTTTTGAACAGAAATTACTGATGAGGAGACTGAAACGCTGTTAATGATTATCCGCGTTGCCAGTGTCCCGATTTGCCGCCTGCTTTTTCGAGCACTTGTATCGATTGAATGACCATGCCCCGGTCTACGGCTTTGCACATATCGTAGATAGTCAGCAACGCGCAGGAGGTGGCAACCAGCGCTTCCATTTCCACGCCGGTCTGTCCGTTGGTTTTTACCGTGGTTTGGCAGCGTATCCGGTTGTTGTCGGTTTCGGCTTCCAAGTTTATTTCTACATGCGTCAAGGGGAGGGGATGGCAAAGCGGAATCAGGTCGGCGGTTTTTTTGCCGGCCATAATGCCTGCGATTCTTGCAATGCCCAGTACATCACCTTTTTTGTGACCACCTTCGATGATGAGTTTGAGTGTTTCCGGCTGCATTTCAATATAGCCTTCGGTCACAGCGGTGCGCTGGGTGATTGCTTTGGCTCCGACATCGACCATGTGGGCTTCGCCGGACTGGTTAAAATGGGTTAACTGAGTCATTGTTTACAAGAATTTAGTAGAATTATGGGCGAGAAAGTCCTGTATTATCTGTTGTTTTTAGCCTTGCGTGAATGATTATGACAATTAAGGTACGTTATTTTGCCGGCTTGAAAGAGCAGGTCGGCCGCCCGGAAGATGAGTTGGTGTTTACAGGTCTATCGACAGTTCGTGAAGTATGGTGCGCTGTCAACACCGACAAACCCTTACCCGGCAACATATTGGCGGCGGTGAATATGGAGTATGTGGAGCTGGACAGCATCGTTCAGGACGGCGATGAAGTGGCTTTTTTTCCACCGGTAACAGGAGGTTAGAATGACTATACGCATTGTTCAGGACTGTTTTGATCCTTATCGGGAAATTCAGGCCTATCAGGACTCGGCTAAAGCGATGACTGGTAAATTCGGCGCCACCGCCATTTTTATCGGCACGATGCGCGATTTCAACGACGGCGATGAAGTCAAAGGCATGACGCTGGAACATTATCCCGGCATGACTGAAAAGCAACTGGAGCTTATCGTCGCCAAAGCGCAGCAGCAATGGCGCATTATTGATGCCTTGGTTGTACACAGAGTCGGCGCCATTCTGCCGAATGAACCGATTGTACTGGTTGCCGTGTGGTCCTCTCACCGTGGCGATGCTTTTGATGCAAGCCGCTACATAATGGAAGCGTTAAAATCAAAAGCGCCGTTCTGGAAAAAAGAACTGTTAACCTCAGACGATGAGCGCTGGGTGTTAAAAAATTCCGATGGTTATAAAACGATGTAAACAGGCAAGATTAGCGGAGCGCTGATGTCATATTTCACAAGGGTGTGTTTAATGATGACTCGATCGGTATACTTCATGCTGTTGTACTTGGTTGCCTTCCCTGTTTACGCAGAAGTAGTTGTTTCAGGGCTTGACGGCGAAACTCAAAATAATGTACTGCTGACGCTGTCCCTGACCAAAGAAAAATGCGAGTCACCGGAGTGGAAAATACAGGGCCTGTTTGATAAAGCGGATAAGGAAATCGATCAGGCTCTGCGGGCCTTGGGCTACTATCACGCCTCGGTTAACAAAAAATCATTGGCGTTTAAGGATGGATGCTGGAAGGCGGTGTTTAATATTAATCCAGGCAAGCGGGTGTTTGTCAGCGATGTCGCTATTGTCATCAACGGCGATGCGCATGAGGACCGTTATTTTTCCAGGTTGCTGAAAACGTTGCCGCTTAAAAATGGCAGTCCTGTCAATCATGGCCACTACGAAAGCATGAAAAGCAAGATTGAATCGTTGGCATTGGAGCGGGGATATTTGCAAGGCCAGTTTACCGAACATAAATTGCTGATCAATAAACAAGACAACAGCGCACAAATACGGCTGGTATTCGATGCCGGGAAGCGCAGAGTATTTGACGAGGTTGTTGTTGAGCAGGACATACTGGACCCTGAATTGGTAAAAAAATACGTGTCGATAAAAAGCGGGGCGTTTTATAACAGCGAACAAGTGGTTAATACTCATAACGCGCTGTCAAAAAGCGGTTATTTCGACACGATAGACATCCGCCCCGATATTGAAAACAAAGGGCAACAGCGCGTGCCTGTTACCATCAAACTGACGCCTAAGCCTAAGCATCATTTCGGCTTCGGCGCAGGCTACGATACCGATATAGGGCCGCTACTGAATGCGGCATACACCAATCGCCGCATTAATCGGCGCGGTCATTTTCTGGGCGCCAATCTTGATATTGCGCCGGTCCTGTCGACGGCTGATGTGGAATATACGATTCCGTTGGCCGACCCGGTCAACGAATCTTTCAGCTTTGGCGGCGGATTCAAACATGAAGATACCGACAGTTTCAAGTCCACATCGGGAACGCTGTCCGCGCGCCTGAAACATGCCTTTGACAGCGGCTGGAAACAAGCACTTTTCGTCGATTACAGTTATGAGCAATTTGATACCGGTACCGAATCGGGGCGAACCTTGCTGTTGGTTCCGGGCGGCAACTGGCTGCAATCGGTTTCCAATAACTCGATGCGTCCGAGCAAAGGTCATCGCCTGGAATTTGAAGTCAAAGGCAGCTATAAAAATCCGCTTTCCGATGTCAGTTTTATACAAGGTTACCTGTCGGCTGTTTGGGTACATTCTATTGGCATGCGCACATCACCGTTACGCGGTAAATTTATAGGGCGAGCCGAGCAGGGGGCAACGTTGGTCGATCAGTTTGACAAATTGCCGACCACTTACCGCTATTATGCTGGCGGTATCAACAGTATACGCGGTTATGCTTACAAGGAATTGGGGCCGAAAGATAGCTTGGGCAACAGCATAGGCGGTAGGTTTTTAACCGTGCTCAGCGCCGAATACGAACAGGCCCTATTCGATAATTGGGGTGTCGCTGCCTTTGTAGATATGGGTAACGCTTATAATTTCAATCATATCGAAATCAATACCGGTGTCGGCTTAGGGTTAAGGTGGTATTCGCCGATAGGCCCTGTGCGCGTTGATTTCGCTTTGCCCTTAAACGATTCGGATTCTTCGTTTCAAATCCATTTTGCCGCAGGCTCAAGAATATGAAACGGCGACTTATCCTGATCAGCCTGTTGATTATTTTGGCTATCCCCGCCGGATTCATCGGCATGATCAGCACTGAAACCGGCAGTCATTGGCTGTTGCGGCAGGTTTTTTCACATTTGCCTGCACAGATTTCGGTTGCAACGATACAGGGCCGCTTGATCGACCGTATTTTACTGACTGATTTTCACTATCAGACCGATGCTGAAACGTTAGATGTTAAAAACCTGGCTTTCACCTGGCAAGCGTCCGAGCTGTTATCAGGCACTTTAAAAATAGCCGACCTGACTATCAATGGCTTGAATGTCAGCATCAGCCCATCCAAAGACCAATCAAAAAGCAGTTTTGATTTTAACGCCGAGTTTTGGCTGCCTTTAAATCTTGTAATCGAAAACTTCCTGCTGACCGATACGCAGTTCATCAGCGGCGATCAGCTTCATAAGCTGGCAAAACTGCAATTTTCAGCAGCGACCGATAAGGATCAACTCAAGATAAATTCGTTAGTCGTCAACACGACCGAACTTGATACGACATTGCAAGGCCAAGTGGGCTTGGGTAAAGGCTTTCCTGTCAGTTTGAAGACAAGCTGGACTTTTAATGCCGATAAAAACGGTTTATGGAAAGGCGTAACGATCCTTAGCGGCGATCTTCATAAGCTGGTTTTCGATAACCAGTTGGCTGCCCCGTTTAAGATGGCGTTGAAAGGCAGCCTGCAAGACCTATTGACTGCACCGCTTATCACTGCGCGCGGCGATTGGCAAAAACTGGTATGGCCCTTCCAGGGCACTACGCCGCAGATACAAAGCGAGCAAGGCTATTTTGAGCTGGCGGGTTTGCTCACCGATTATCAGGTGACGCTAAACGGCCAGTTAAGCCAGCAGTATTTGCCGAAAGCAGACATGTCTTTTAACGGTAAAGGTAGCCTGGAGGCCATGACGATTAAGAAGCTGGAGCTGAAATCGACAAGCGGCGTATTTCAACTTACGGGCGATGTAAACTGGAAAGATGCGCCCGCATTTGATCTAAGCGCCAGTGGGCAGGATTTTAATCCGGCCATTGTATTGCCGGAAATGCCCGGCAGCCTGACTTTCAGCACGCACCTGAAAGGTAAAATAGCTGCCCAGGACTTGCTTTTGGACGCCGATATTCAAAAGCTGTCCGGTCGTTTGCGCGGTTATCCGGTCAGCGCCAACGGCAAATTGCTGTTAAGCGGCGATCAATTGAAAGTTGACGCGTTGCGGGTCGCATCCGGCATCAATAAACTGGCGATTGACGGCATGCTGGGACAACAGCAGTCTGCGCTGAAGATTGCGCTGGATATGCCGGCTTTGGAGTCATTGTGGCCCAATCTGGGAGGTAGCTTGAAAGGCGACGGGCAATTGCAGGGCGCCTGGAAAAATCCCGCCGTAAAATTCCACGCCAACGCCAAGCGGCTACGTTTTGCCGAACACAGCGCCGAACAGTTGGCTATCAACATCGATTATCATCCTGAGGTACAAAAAACCTCGACACTTTTGTTGTCCGCAAGCGCCATCAAAAGCGGCGCGGCGGCAATAACAAAACTACAGGTTGAAGGAAAAGGCTCGATAGCGCAACACAGCTTTAAAGCCGACATCGCTTCACCCAACGGCAATTTATCGACGGCCTTAACCGGCCAACTGAAGGACAATCACTGGAAAGGCGAACTATCCGCACTGGATGTGGCAAGCCGAGATGGTGGGTCTTGGCGGCTTAAAAAAAACCTGCTGCTCAGCGTGGATAAAAAAGCATCAGGATTCGATGTGGTTTTCAATGAAGGTTGTCTCGTGCAGCAAGCCGCCTCGCTGTGCGTGCAAGGCCAATATCCCGCGAACGGTGATTTTAACTTCAATCTGAAAGCAACGGCGCTGCCAACCCGGTTGATGAAAGCTTACTTACCCGAGCAAATGGATTTAGCAGGCATTGTTAACGGCGATGCAAACATACAACAACAGAAGGGCGTGTTTGCCGGACATTATCAATTCAACATGCCTCCATCGACGCTTTTGTTACAAACACCCAAAGCAAAAAACCGGATTGCACTGGGCGCATCATCTTTTGCTGGACTTATTAAAGGCGAGAAGATTACGGCGGATTTCGACCTGGCTTTGGCGGGCCAGGATTATTGTCGCGGTCAATTGCAAATCAATGTCGGTAAAAGCCAAAGCATATCCGGTCAAGTATCGGCATCGATCAATGAATTCGCCATGATAGAACCTTTTGTGCCGGAACTTTCAAATATCAAAGGTCGCCTGAAAGCGGATCTAAACCTGAAAGGGCCGCTGAAAAAACCGCTGATCAACGGCGTCATCGATCTTGCCGAAGGCGCTGTCGATACCGTTCAAATAGGGTTGCGCGATATTAACCTCCATGCCGTGGCGACAGGTGTCAACAGCATTCAGCTACATGGTTCCGCCGTGCCTGTCGTGCCGGTTAAACCCGCTTCGTCCGAACAACTGACGATAAAAAGCGTTATTACGGTCGATGCCGATATTCAGCAGCAAAACGGTGCGCCATCGGGACATTACCGCTTGGCGCTACCGGCTAACACGACGATACAATTTAAAACCCCGGAAGCCAGCTCCGAACTGGTGTTGGGCGCCTCGTCATTGTCAGGCAACATAGACGGCAATTTAATTTCAGCCGACCTGGATGTGGCGTTGGCAGGACAGGATTATCTGCGCGGCAAATTGCAACTGAATACCGGCGAGACTCAAGCCCTATCAGGCCAGATCAACGCTGCATTAAACCAGTTCGCCTTACTGGAGCCTTTTGTTCCGCAGTTGTCGAACATTAAAGGCCAATTGAAAGCCGATGTAACCGTGGCAGGCACCTTGCAAAAGCCGCTGGTAAACGGTGCGGTGGTCTTGACCAAAGGCGCTGCCGATGTCGATAAACCGGGTCTTGAACTTCGGGAAATTAATCTACAGGCGCTTGCCGCGACAGCTCATCCCGAGCGCATACAGATACAAGGCTCGGCAAAATCCGGCGCAGGCACTGTTAAACTCAATGGCTCTTTAGGCTTGCAGGCGGAATCGCACTGGCCGCTTGAGCTGACGTTGAGCGGCGAGAATTTTGAAATCGCCAAAACACCAGAAGCGCAAATCCTGGTTTCGCCTGATTTGAAAATAGCCTTTGCCGATGGTTCAGGCAAAGTCAGCGGGCTCATCAAGGTGCCGAAAGCCGTCCTGACCATTCAGGAAATTCCGGAAAATGCCGTCAAAGTCAGTCAGGATGAAATCATTATCGGGGAAGAAAAACCTGACGCAACGGTGGCGGTAGCGCCCGGCATCGACATCAACATCGATGTCGAACTCGGCAAGCAGGTCAGCTTCACCGGGCTGGGCCTACAGACCAACCTGAACGGTCGCTTGCATATCGTCAAGGCGGCGGAAAAAATCGCCATGCAGGGCGATGTGGATATGATCAAAGCAAGCTACAAGCGCTACGGACAGGATTTGACGGTACGCAAGGGCCGTTTTTCATTTAACGGCCCGGCCGATAATCCCTGGCTGGACCTCGAAGCCATCCGCATTTCAAAAAGCAAAAAAGTAACCGCCGTTCTCGCTTTGAGCGGGCCGTTGCAGAAGCCGAAGACCTCCATATCAGCAGAACCCGCGCTACCGGAATCCGAAGCGCTGGCCTACCTGATTACCGGCCGTCCCTTAAACCAGGTCAGTCAGTCGGAAGGCAACATGGTTGCCGCTGCGGCATTGTCTTACGGTTCAGGACAATTATCCTGGGTCGCCGACAAACTGGGCGTCGATATACTGGAAGTCGAAGAAGGCGAAACACTGCAAGACACCCTGGTCTCCGTCGGCCAATACCTGACCCCGGAATTTTACGTAGGCGCCAAAGTCGGGCTGTTCAACAAACAACCGGTGTTGGTGTTAAAGCACAATCTGACCGATAAAATAACGGTTGAATCGCAGACCGGGAAGTCGCAGCGGATAAAGCTTAATTATGAGATTGATAGGGATTGATGGGCTATATTTATCTTGACCGGTACTTTTTATCGTTCCCACGCTCCGGCGTGGGAATGCAGGCACCAACGCTCCAGCGTTGTGTAATATCAGAAATAATAAGGACTTATCAATTTTTATGTTTCGCGACGCTGGAGCGTCTATACTGCATTCCCACGCCGGAGCGTGGGAACGATAAATTTAACTGAAATATCAACTTACACTTCCCCGCACAATCTCCACAAATCGCCCAAGCAACGCATTGGCGGCTTCCGTGTGAACAATGGCCTCCTGTAATGCGCCGACATCATGGCCCTGGTTAAGCAATGGACCGGTTTGCTCGTTGATGTAGGCGCGCATAATGTCGGCTGAAAATTCGGGATGGAATTGTAGGCCCCAGGCGTTGTCGCCGAGTCGGAAGGCGTGGTTGGCTTCAATGGGGTTTTCGGCCAGTCGGTGGGCGCTCGGTGGTAACCTGGTGACGGTTTGCGCATGGGTGGCGTGTGCCATGAATGAAGCTGGCAAAACGCCCAGCAATTTGTCCTGTTTGCCTTCAGTGGTTAAATGAATGGCGACGGTGCCAATCTCACGGCCTTGGGGATGATAATCCACGCGGCCGCCCATGGCCTGCGCTAGTAGTTGATGACCGAAACAGATGCCGAGTAGCGGAACCTGTTGTTTCAGCACTTGCGGTATCCAGGCGGACAGCTTTTGCATCCACTCGGTTTGATCGGTGACCATCGCAGGCGAGCCGGTGATGATGACGCCCGACAGGCTTTCGACGGGCGGCAGCGCTTCGCCGTCCATAATTTTGATCACTGAAACCGGTGTGTCGGCCAAGCCGCAGCCGTGGATGATCCAATCCTCAAAATCGCCTGAATGTTGCCGGATGGTTGGGAAAGTGGAACCTGTTTTGATGATGATCAATGCTTTCATGATTATTGCGGTTTTGTGGTTTGCCAGGCGCCGGGGTTCAGCGAGGATATAGAGGAAGCGGTAATTAACTCGTCAGTCACAAGTTGGTCCGTAAAAACGGGCGTAAATACGTCTGTACAGAGTGTCTGCCGATGACCTGAACTGGTTGTTATGACCGGTAGAACTTGCGATTGACGAGCTGTTGGGGACTTTTTGTATATGTTCCTGATAGACCCTGAAAATAAAATGGGGTAAAGGTCATATTGCCTTATTGGATATTAAAGGACTTTGATTGCATGGCACAATTTGGGTATAAACAGGGTACAGCGTAGAAAAAGGGATTCGGCGAGGGATGTCATTTGGCGCGCCCGAG
>SXIP01000142.1 GCA_005772825.1 Methylococcaceae bacterium
CTTGTTTTCCATTGCGCCCATGTTGAAGTGGCCGACCGCGACGATCATGTATAGATCCAGGTCGTATTCGCGGCCGTAGACTTGTTCATCCCAGCGCATGGCGTTTTTTAACGATTCCATGGCGTGCTCGCATTTATCCCTATCGTGTTTTTCGACAAAGATTTGCAGGTCGATGTCTCGGCCCGATTGCGTAGTAAAGCGGTCTGCGATGCATTCAAGTTGCCCTGCAACCAGCGCGAACAGATAGCACGGTTTGTTGAACGGGTCTTCCCAAGTCACCCAGTGGCGGTTGTCGGGCAATTCGCCTTCAGCGATTTTATTGCCGTTGGATAATAAAACCGGGTAACGGTCTTTGTCCCCGACCAATGTTGTGGTGAACAGGGTCATCACATCGGGGCGGTCCAGGAAATAGGTGATTTTCCTGAAGCCTTCCGCCTCGCATTGGGTGCACAGCATGCCGTTGGATAAATACAGTCCTTCCAGCGCGGTATTGGCTTTCGGGTTAATTATGTTTTCGATGGTCAGCACAAAGCGTTGCTGCTGCGGAACCGTGTTGATGATCAAGGCATCATGAGTTTGCAGGTATTGGTCTTTGGCGAGGTCGTTGCCGTCATCCAGATTAATACGGAGCAGCTTCAGGTTTTCGCCCGATAGAATCAGGGCGCTGTCTGTCGACCGGCTGGCGGGGTTGCGGCTCAGGGTGAGCCGTGAACTCACCCGCGTGTTTTCGTCATCCAGCGCAAAATTCAAGGCGACACTGTGAATCAGGTATTCAGGTACCGTGTAATCTTTGAGATAAATGGTTTGTGGGTTAGGGTCGCGCATTATTTGTACCTGCTGTAGTGGTCGGAAGACCGGGTGTTTGGGAGGGCGAACACAGCGATTAATAGCCAAGCTGTTAAAAAACAAACGCCGCCGATAGGGGTGATCATGCCTAGCCAGGTATGATTGAGCAGCGCCAAAGCATATAAGCTGCCGGAAAACAGCACTATGCCTGCGAACATCAAGTATCCGGCCCAGTGCAGTAATTTGGAGTTGGGGGCTTGCCGGTGGATCAGTGCGACGCCGACTAAGCCCAGCGCATGCCACATCTGATAAGTGACGCCGGTTTGGTAGACGGTCAGCATCTCCGGGCTGATGACGGTTTTTAAGCCGTGAGCGCCGAATGCGCCCATGCCGACGCCGGTTAATGCGCTTAATGAAGCCAGCAGTAAAAAATTCGGCTTCATCATTTTTCCATCAGTCTGGGCATCAGCTGCACCAGATTACAGGGCCGGGTACGATGATCCAATTGATCTTTGATCAGTGCGTCCCAAGCGGTGCGGCAGGCTCCCGATGAGCCGGGCAGGCAAAAAATATAGGTCGCATTGGCGACACCGGCAATCGCTCGGGACTGGATGGTTGAGGTTTTAATATCTTCATAGGACAGCATTCTGAATATTTCGCCGAAACCGTCCAGCATTTTATCCAGCAGCGGGGCAACCGCTTCAGGCGTGCCGTCCCGGCCGGTTACGCCGGTGCCGCCGGTGGAGATGACGACATTAACCGTGTCCGCGGCAATCCAACTGGAAACGGCGGCCCTGATTTGATAAATGTTATCAGGCACTATTTTCTTTTCGATGACGTAATGCCCCGCGTCGGTTGCACGCTCCATCAGCGTTTTGCCCGATACGTCATCGGCATCGCTGCGGCTGTCGGAAACGACCAGAATGGCGATATTTAAAGGAATGAAGTCTCTATCTGTAGTCATGTTTTTTAAAGGTAAAGGGTGAAAAGCAAAGGGCTAAAGGCGTAAGGTTGAAAGCATTTGTCTTTCGCCCTTTACCTTTAGCCTTTCATTTAATTACTTTAACACAACAAAGAAACCTTCTTGTCCCCGTTGAATATTAATCAGCAAAGGGCCATTCGGATCGACGACCTGCTTTAGTTCCTCAATATTACGAACGCGATAGCGGTTTGCCGACACAATAACGTCGCCGGGACGCAGGCCGGCGCGCCATGCGTCGGATGTTGTGTCGATTTTTTCAATTAAAACGCCCTCAATTTGGATTTTTAGCGATGTGCTTAATAATGCACCCTTTAGGCCGTGGTGCAGTTGACTTCCAGATAGTTGCGGCAGCTCTTGTTTACCGATCGTGGCGGTAACCTGTCTTTTCTCATTGCCTCGGAAATATTCAAGCTCAACATTCTCGCCGATTTGCATCATGCCGACGATATTACGAATATCATGGCTGTTTTTAATGGGACGCCCATTGGCGGAAACAATAATGTCGCCCGGCTCCAGTCCTGCTTTCGCGGCGGGTGAATTGCTTTCAATCCGGCTGATCGCCGCACCTTGTATATTTTTTAAGTTAAACGCTTTGACCAGTTCGGGCGTCAGATCCTGCGTCGTTATGCCCAGCAAGCCGCGCCGAACCTCGCCGTGTTTGACCAGCGACTCTTTGATCGTCATGACCATGTTGGAGGGGATCGCAAAACCGATGCCGACATTGCCGCCGGTGGGCGCGAGAATCGCGGTATTCATGCCGACCAGCTCGCCGTGCAGATTAACCAATGCGCCGCCGGAGTTACCGGGATTAATCGACGCA
>SXIP01000143.1 GCA_005772825.1 Methylococcaceae bacterium
CCGTTTGGTTATGATCTGGAAAGCGCCGAGGCATTGCAAAAACGGATCAGCCACTATCTGCACGAAGATCAGGTTTATCGCATCGATCACTATCTGGGCAAAGGCATGGTGCAAAACGTACTGGTATTCCGTTTTGCCAATGTCATGCTGGAACCGTTATGGAACCGCAATTACATAGATCACATCCAGATTACCCACTCCGAAGAAATCGGCATAGACAGCCGCGGCGATTATTACAACAGCGCCGGCGCGATGCGCGACATGTTGCAAAGCCACTTGCTGCAATTATTGACACTGGTGGCGATGGAGCCCCCCGTGTCAATGGAAGCGGAGGCCTTGCGCGATGAAAAAGTCAAGGTACTGAAATCCATCCGCCCGATACCCAAAGAAGCCGTACACAGTTACGCCTTCCGCGGCCAATATGCCGCAGGCAGCGTTAACGGCGAAAAGGTCAAAAGTTATTTGCAGGAAGACAATGTGCCTGCCAACAGCGTGACCGAAACCTATGCCTCGATGAAATTGTATATCGATAACTGGCGCTGGCGCGGCGTACCTTTTTACATGCGTACCGGCAAACGCCTGACGAAAGCGCAATCGACGATTTCAATCTGTTTCCGCCATCCGCCGTTACAGTTTTTCCGCGATACCAACGTCCATTGCATGAACCCGAACTGGGTATTATTGGGCATACAGCCGGAAGAATGTATTCGCATCGAAATGACCGTCAAGGAACCCGGACTGGAGATGAGCACAAGAACCAGCAGCCTGGATGCCAGTTTCCGCAATCATGATGAAAAAGCCATCGATGCCTATGAAGACTTGTTACTGGATGTATTAAAGGGCGACCGTTCACTGTTCCTGCGCTTTGATGAAGTCGATTACGCCTGGCGCATTGTCGACCCCATCCTGCAAACCTGGGCGATTGAACGCGACTACATCGCCACTTACCCTGCCGGTTCCTGGGGACCTGAGGACAGCAGATTATTTGATAAAGAAAGCCAAGCGTGGCGCAGTTCACTAACACCGGAGTGTAAATAAATGCAATATAAACATCACTGGCATTGCCTGGAAACCGCCGACGAAGTCGCGTCCGTCGCCAGCCAACATATTCTTGACGCCGCCAAGCTGGCTATTGCCGATCGCGGCTGTTTCAAGCTGGTATTAGCGGGCGGCACCACGCCCGAAAAAGTATACCGCTTATTAGCCCAGGCCGATGCGGATTGGCGGCACTGGCATATTTATTACGGCGATGAACGCTGTTTACCGGTAAACCACGCCGACAGAAACAGCTTAATGGCGACCCACGCTTTCCTGGAGAAAGTAGCCATTCCCGATACCCAGGTTTTTACCATGCCGGCCGAACTGGGTCCTGAACAAGCCGCTGCACTGTATCAAAAAACCGTTGCCGACGCCCTTCCCTTTGATATGGTATTGCTCGGCATGGGTGAAGACGGCCATACCGCCAGCCTGTTTCCGGGGCACAAGCACGATGAAAATGAACTGGCTCATGCCGTTTATAATTCACCCAAACCGCCGCCGGAACGGGTTTCCATAAGCGCCAAAGCATTAAGTAACACGCGACAATTGATCTTCCTGATTACCGGCGCCAACAAGCAGGAAGCCGTCATGAACTGGCGTTCAGGTCTTAACTTGCCGATAGCAACTATCCGCCCGGACGGCCCTGTCGATATTTATATTGACCGGGCTGCTTACAGCAATACTTAAAACCAACGTCAAGGCGCAAGGCCAAAGGCAAAAAGTTCAAAAAAGGCGCCTTGAATCTTTCGCCTTTGGCCTTACCACCTATCTCTTAATTCCAACAGCGCGTCATACCGGCATGGACTGCCGGTATCCAGGTCACAGGGATGTGATCCAAGCCTTGCCATCCGTGGCGTCTGGATTTCGGCAATCCCTGCCGAAATGACGAGCTAAGAAATTGATAGGTGTTAAGCGCCTTTGGCCTTTTGCCTTGCGCCTGAATTCTTTTTGTCATAAAAGGGTAATATAGGCTTTGTTACAATAGATTCCTTTATATTGCCCCCATTTAATTTATGTCTAGACTTAATATTCTCGTTGTTGAAGATGAAGACGCTATCAGAGCCATGTTAGTAATGGTACTTGAACAGGCCGGCTTTAAGTCGATTGCGGCGACAGATGCGGAAGATGCGCAAAAAATCCTGGATGACAGCTCCCCGGATTTAATCCTGCTGGACTGGATGCTGCCCGGAATCAGCGGCGTCGAATGGCTCAGACGCCTGAAAAAGGAACCGATGTATCGGGACGTACCGATTATTTTGCTCACCGCACGCGGCGAAGAAGAAGACAAAGTCCGGGGACTCGGCTGCGGTGCCGACGACTATATCACCAAACCGTTTTCCCCCAAGGAGTTGGTCGCGCGTATTCGCGCCGTGCTGCGCAGAAGCGGTAAAATCCAGGGACTCGCGCAAATTGCCCTGGGCGACCTGGTTCTCGATACCGAACAGCACAGGCTCAGCATAGGCGACAAGCAACTCGAAGTCAGCCCGACCGAATTCCGTTTAATGCAGTTTTTTATGACCCATCCCGATAAGGTTTACAGTCGCACCCAGTTGCTGGATCAGGTGTGGGGCCGTAGTGTCTACATAGAGGAGCGCACTATCGACGTGCATATCCGCCGACTAAGAAAGATTCTCAGTGAACACGGACGGGAAGACCTGGTTCAAACCGTGCGCGGCTTCGGTTACAGATTCTCGCTGATAGATTAAATCCGGGTTTTATGAGCGTCTGGTATAAAGAGATATGGACTGTATTGCTGTTGTTGGTGCCGATATCAATTATCGGTGCAATGACCGGGCTTTTTCTGCCGTTACTGTTTTTACTGACACTGTGCCTGCTGTGTCGTCAGATCTATCAAATCAGCCGCTTTGAAAAATGGATAAGCAAGGGCGGTAAAGGCCAATACCCGAAAACAAGCGGCATCTGGGAAGAAATTTATTACCATGTTTACCGGATCAGAAAGACTGAAAAAAAACGCAAGAAGAAACTGGGCAAGCTGATTGAACAGTTTCACCGCTCGACAGAAGCGCTACCCGATGCCGCCGTGGTATTGAGCGCCAATGACGAGATCGAATGGGCCAATAAAGCGGCCAGAGAAGTGCTGGGCCTGCAACAATCGGACAAAGGCCAGCGCATTCCCAATCTTATTCGCTTCCCGGAATTTATCCGTTACCTTCAATCCAATGACTATAAAGAGCCGGTCATTTTACCCTCTCCGTTAAATAACCGTATTACCTTGGCGGTGCGCGTGGTGCCCTACGGCTCGGGATTGCGCCTGTTACTGGCCCAGGATGTGACGCAATTGAAAAAAATGGAAACCATGCGCAAGGATTTTGTCGCCAATGTATCGCATGAACTCAGAACACCCCTAACCGTTTTAAAAGGTTACCTGGAAACCCTGCAAGATATGGATGACGGCCAGTCCGCCTTGTTAACCACATCGTTCAAGGAAATGCGCGGCCAAACCGAACGAATGCAGCATCTTGTTGATGACCTGTTATTGTTGACGCACCTGGAAACGCAACGAAGAAAATCGCAATGTGTTGATGTACCTGCCTTGCTGAAACAGATTTGCAAAGAAGGCCATAGCCTTGGAGATACTTCAAGACGCATCCACCTGAGCCTGGAAGCGCCTGTGCATATCTACGGTGAAGAGAACGAGCTACGTAGCGCATTCACCAATTTGTTAGGCAATGCACTCAAGTATTCACCGGAAGACTCGCCGGTAAACGTGCGCTGGTATCAATCCGGCGAGGAAGTCATACTGGCCGTGGAAGACCAAGGTGAAGGCATTGCCGCCGCGGATATTCCCCGCGTCACCGAACGCTTTTACCGGGTCGAAGTCAAACGCCCCAAGAAAGTAAGCGGCACCGGGCTGGGCCTGTCCATCGTCAAACATGTCCTGATGCGGCATGATGCAAAATTACTGATCGTCAGCCAATTAGGCAAAGGCAGCACTTTCAGTTGCCATTTTCCTGCGCAGCGTGTTTGTGGGTGATTTGCTTAGTAGGGCTGAATGCAATAGTATCCATGCTTAACATGGTTGCTTGTTGGTTTTATGCGCCTGCAATTCAAAATTAATGTATGCCAGGAAAGGTGTCGACTTAATATTGAGCTATTCAAAAATGCACGATTACATCGTTTATCACAAAGCTGAAAAGATGGGCTATCCGGCCCTCGATATACATAATCTCGCCATTTACACAAAGAAGCCAACAGAGGGAACCAAAGGAAGTCGCATCTGGCTCATCGCTGGTGAAGGCAGTCCGCGCAAGTACTACTTGCGAGCAACTTTTTCAATCGGTTCCGTTGAGCTGTCTGACAAACCTGAATTCAAACATCGTGTTGTAGGCACAGACGGTCAACTCCTCGATCCAATGCCGCTACTAAATGGCGAAGCATGGCTTCCGTCCTTTGTAGAGGAGCAAGGACGCTTTGCCTTCGGCTTCAATCGCATAAAGAGCGCCACAGTGGTAGAGGCCTTGAGGAGAGTACTTCTTGCCAACACTCTCCGTTGAGTTCCCAGTTCTTAGTAGCAGTATCATGCAGGCTAGACCGGGTGCGCGATGCGCAGACAGCAAGCCCGAATTACCCCAAGCGTGACGGAGTTTGCAACTCCGTCACAAACGTTTTTAGGTTACGGGTAGAGCTTTATGCATCTGCAATGCGAAATTGATATACGACTAAAATGGCGTCAACTAAAGTGGAGATTCATAAGCATGCACTTCCATGATTACCATCTGAGCAAATACGAAGTCTCCGATTATGGTGAAACGGTCACTTTTCACCTAGTCTTTGACTATCCAGGGCTGGCAAGAGATGTATCATGCATCAGCTTTACCGGTGTAACTCTCTATCACTTCATACATGTCAGTGCGACTATCATTCTGGATATTGAGGAAATTTCCGTATCTAATCTTCTTAAGGAATGGGGCAACGAGATAACTGAGTGGAATCGCATGTACGGTGTTGGGCTTTGGAAAGATAATCTTCAAAATTACAGCCTAAAGCTGCAATCCGAGGACTACAAGGCATGGCGCATAGTTTCTTCTATCGGCTTTTATGGCTTTGTCATTGCAAAGGAGGTTGTAAATACCTAACATGGCTCTCAACCCGAGCGCGGTCACTACTATGCGGTTTTATTTTTCAGCTTTCCGTGCCGCCCGGTTAACTTCATTTTGAGTCTCTTTAATCCACAGGAACTTGATCTATGGGCGCAAAGACTTGGATGCTCGTACTTGCAGACGCTAACGCGCGTGACGCACTCGCTGCCCAGCCACCTTTGGACCGCGAGGCAACCCGGAAGCTCGCCGATACGCTCTTTCCCGGCGAGAAGCTTGAGCCAATAGGCAACGGCGATCTTTCCTTTTCCTGTCCGCCGGACGATGAGGTGCATATATACTCCAAACGGTCAACATTTCGGTTTCCCATTTTGCGAAAATATTGTAAAAAGGCCGGAAACTACCGCACTGAATGCCCATGATCACCCTAGAATTGACCGTACAACAACTGGACGAACTTTATGACGGGCTGTCGTCAAACAGCAACCCGTCGGCC
>SXIP01000144.1 GCA_005772825.1 Methylococcaceae bacterium
ACAGGCGAGTCGATGCGAAAAAAAATGAATTCCTTGACCCAAGTTGAACACTTGGAGTAAAAATTCACTTCCACCGATGCGTTAGGTTTTAGGTGTTCAAGTTCGACCAGAATCACTGTTCAAATTAATCAGAATACGCAGCGTAGGCTTTTTTTCGATTGCCCTTAGCAAATCTATCGCCAATCACTAAGCGGACAGCATTTTTTTTGCTTACTTTGTTCAGCAATTCAATCGCTTCTTTTTCCAAACTGCTGTTTTCAATGTGTTGATACCAGTCTTCAATAAAAATGACAGTCTGAATTGAATTGTCGGCTGGCTGTTTATTGATTTCATATTGCCATTCGCCTTCCAGAAAAGCTTCAATATCTTCCAGCCAATAAACGCGATAATCTATGGAAAGGTCATGCGCTAAACGACGTAACAATACCGATTTGCCGCTGCCTCCATCGCCTTTAATCAGCGCCGCGACTGCATTTTCATTGTCAAAACTTTGAATAATCGCTTGTTTAGCGGCTTGGTAATCTTGACGCCGTGCGTCTAATTGCTGAACGATGCCAACCCATTGCACGGCTTTTGTACCACCGTAATAAGCTTGTTTTAATTCGGCATTGCTATTGTATGGGTTTATCTGTTTGGTAAAAAACGCGGCGTTGATGAGTATGCTGCCTTTTTCGTATGCGGGTGTTTCAACGAAAGTGGGGGAATCTGGTTTTTGGTATTGTGGATTGCAGGTTAAAACAATCCGACTGCCAACACTAAAAGTCATTGGCTCTTGAGTTTCGTTTTTTAATTCAGTTTTAACAAAGTTGATAAGCGCGTCGGCTGTTACTTCACTTTGATGGGAACAATCTAAACCTCGTAATAACGCGCTGGTTAAAACGCCGTGATTTCCCTCGATTTCTTCATAAGAGACTTCATAATCTCGTGATGCAGCAATAAAGCAACGGGAGCGAGCATTGCCACTTTCACTTGGATTTGCTTCATTAAAATTTAATAACGCCCCGCTGTGACAGCAATCTAACCAGATAATCTGGGTTTTGATTGGACTTCGTTGCAATAAATCACGCAGCCATTTAAGCGATAAGCCGTAAAACTCCTCGGCTGGATTGCTGTTGTAGGCACATAAATAGCCTTCATTCCCCCCTTTGGTATCTAAAATGCCATGACCAGCAAAATAGAATAAAGCTGTGTCTGGTGCTTGGGCAGTGTTTGGGGTGAACAGTTGAGTCAACGCATCTTTTAAAATCCTAACTGTAACTTTATTCTTTGGGTTTGGGTCAATACGCAAATTTTTATCTTCAATCAACTCTGGCAAATAAGTAATGCCAAAATCACAATTTTCACGCAATATTTTCGCAATAGCGGTTGCATCATCAGCGGGTAAGCTCAAATGACGTAAGTTTTGGTACTGATTAATTCCAACAATTAGCGCGTTAAAACTCATGTTCTGTCCTATAATCAAATTTTTGTGTAACTATATACTTTCAAGAGGATGAATATGACAAATTTAGCACCTATCACGTTAGATGACGGCACTGTGATTATGATGGAAATAAGCGAAACCAACCTGCCAGAAATGCCATCGAATGAACGCAGCAGAACAACGCGCAGCGGAACATCAACCGCTGTGCAACAAATTGAAGCGATGCAAGGCACAATCAAGGCTTTTGCGGTTTATACATTAAATTCGTTTAAACAAATTGCAGAAGCTAACGTTGATAAAGTCACGTTGAAATTCGGAATTAATGTTGGCGGCGAAGCAGGAATTCCTTACATCACCAAAGGTACGGTGGGAAGCAATTTAGAAATCACAGTCGAATGCTCCTTTAAAAATCAACCATCGTGATTAACGCCCGACAAATCAACAGGCAAAAAAACACCCCAATCAATTTGCGTTTTTGCAAGTTAAAACTGTTAAAGGTTTGGATTACAAGCTAGAAATAAAAAAATAAAGGGGAATCGATGGGGTTAGTTTCGATTGATTTTGTAAAATATATGTCCGTCTGCACTTGGACGATAATGTAAGTAGATACCCTGAAATCTACTGTCCGCTTTCTATTGGAAAGCTGCCCTTCGGAAATCTGGCTTCAATGTCTCTTGTGGGTCGAAAGCTGCCGCCGAATCTGATTAAAATGAACAAAAATCCTGTGCGATTTTGGGTATATTCATTCCGGGTACTCGCCTAAATTTAAAAATAATTTTGTTTAAACTCAGGCGGTAAGTCGCTTGACGCAAGTTGCAACAAGATGTACTTTTATCTTCGCAGGTCATCACACAATTATTGGAATATTCATGAATGCAAATAGCCAACCTGAGGTTAATGAAATAGCTGTTTATATCCAAAAAGCCCGCGTTGCCCAGGAAAAAATCTCCAATTACACCCAAGAACAAGTCGACGAATTGGTGACGGCGATTTGTTGGGCGATTGTTAGGGAAGATAGGGCAAAGGAATTGGCGAAACTGGCGGTTGATGAAGGTGGTTTTGGCAATTATGACGATAAAGTAAGTAAGATTCGTAACCGTTGCATGGGCACCCTGCGCGATATGCAGGCAGTGAAAACGGTCGGTATTGTTGAAGAAATACCTGAAAAAGGCCTGATTAAAATCGCCAAACCGGTGGGTGTTGTTGCCGCGCTGATTCCAACGACAGGGCCTGACGCGACACCGCCTTTAAAAACGTTGCTGGCCTTGAAAGGTCGCAATGCCATCATCGTAGCCGCCCATCCCCGGACGCAACGTACCACTGAACTGACCGTAAAGTTCATGCGCGAAGCCTGTGAGCAGGTGGGTGCTCCCGCCGATCTGGTGCAAGTTATTGAAAAACCATCACTGCAAAAAACCCAGCAATTGATGCAACAAGCGGACTTGATTGTCGCAACGGGTGGCGCCGCGATGGTGAAAGCGGCTTACAGTTCCGGTACACCGGCTTATGGTGTCGGCGTCGGCAATTCAGTGCATGTGGTTGATGAAGGCGCCGATCTGGATGAAGCAGCCAATACCATTGTTATCGCCAAGAAATTTGATTATGCGACCAGCTGTCTGGCCGATAATTCGGTCGTTGCACACGAATCGATTTACGATAGCTTGATCGAACGCCTGCAAAAATCAGGCGCTTATCTTTGTAGCGCGGATGAAAAAGCGCAATTACAACGCTTGATGTGGCCTACACCTGAAAATCATATTCCGAGCGTTGAGACCATCGCAAAATCAGCAACCCTTATCGCAAAATTGGCCGGTTTCGATGTACCGGAAGACTGTAGTTGTCTGATCGTTGAGGAAAATGGCGCCGGTCTCGAACATCCTTTTTCAGGCGAGAAATTGTCGCCGGTTTTAGCCCTTTATAAATATCCGGGCGACATTAACAACGCCATAAGCCAAGTCAACGCAATTACCGAGTACCAGGGGCAAGGCCATACCTGCGGCATCCACACAAGCAATGACGAGCATGCAATGGCTTTGGCTATGCAAACCAAAACAGCCCGAGTCATGGTGAATCAGAGTTTGAATGAAGGTGCCGGTAGTCCCCGAAACGGGCTACCTTATACACTAAGCCTAAGTTGCGGAACCTGGGGAGGCAATATAACAACGGAAAATGTTAATGCCCGTCACATGGTTAACCTGACCTGGGTTTCACGACCCATCAAACCCAAGCCGCTTGATGAAACGCATCTTTTTGAAAAACATTGGCAGAAATATGGTCGTTTATAGCCAAAGTTGTTAAGTTCAAACTATAACTTTCGATATATGGCTTAAGTTGTATTTATAAAACCTTCGAAAATCAAGATAATATCTTTAAAGATCGTAGGATATTTCTTGGTCGAACGCACATTTAGAGAGAAGCTTATGCCAATTTATGAACTTAAATGCCCTGATTGTAGCCATCAATTCAAGGGCTTGGTATTGGCGAATACCCAGGAACCTAAAGAATGGGTTTGTTCCCGATGCGGCAGTCACCAAGCCAAACCGATTCATCAATATGACCATGTTCATCCGCTGGAAAATAATCATGGCGCAGGCTGCCCCTGTTGTGGCGGCATGAAGCTATAGTTATTGGAATTGGTCATCAGTAAATTCAAAGAATTTTTTCTAAATGGAGGCGCATCGGGCTTTTATCTATAAATTTATCCGCTTCAAGTACCCGTAAAAACATTAAAAATATAACAATAAAAAGAGGTGCAAGATGAATAAGGTATTGATTCCAACCAGTATGGTAGGCAATTATCCCAATCCAAGATGGTGGGATGCCGAATTTTCAAGACATTTCAAGGGTGATCGACAGCCGCCGGACGCCATGTGGCGGGAAGCTTTGGAGGATGCAATGGCGGCTATCGTGACGGATCAAGTCAATGCGGGACTGGATATCATAGCGGATGGCCGATTACACGGCGATAACTATGCCGATGCCGCACTTTATTATTATTTCAATAGGCTGGGCTATGATTTATCCGGAAGCCATCTTGGTTTTCCTATTTATAGCCGCTTACATTCCGCCACGGTCACGCAAGAAATAAAACGTCGCGGCCAAATCATGGTCGAACAAGCCCGCGCCCTCAAACGGGCGACCGATAAACCCGTCAAAGTCCAATACACAGGTATCCAGGTGTTGGCGCAATGCACCAACGACCTCCATTATTCCAACAGTCGCGATCGCGCCATGGCGATTGCCGCCGCCATCAACGAAGATATTTTGGCGGTTGACGAACTGGGTGTGGAGTATATCCAGCTTGACGAATTTACCTGGCCTTACTTTTATGAAGATTGGGCAATCGAAGCGTTCAACCGCGCGGTCGCAGGTGTTAAAAACGCTAAGATTGTCTGCCACATCTGTTGGGGTAATTGGGGCGGCACACCGGCTTATTATCCTGACGATACGGCAGGCGCCGGTGAGGTTTTTGATTTAACCAAACGTGCCCAGGATGCCAAAGCCCCAAATCCCACTTCATCCGTGGTGCCAAAGTCCTACGAAGCCAAGATTGATGTATTTAACATCGAAGGGATAGGCCGTATCTCTTTTGATCAATCCGGTCTCGAGATATTGAAACAACATCCAATCCCCAAGAACATGATGTTCTGGGCCGGGGTTATTGATGTTAAAAGCACCGTTACCGAAACCGCCGAACAGGTCGCGGCAAAGATTCGCCAATTGCTCACGGTGGTACCGGCAGAACAGTTAGGTGTTACGACGGACTGCGGACTCATCTTGTTGCAACGCTATATCTGTCAAGACAAGCTGCATGCCTTGGTCGAAGGCGCGAAAATAGTCCGTAATGAACTGGCGAAATAAACGGATGAATTTATTTTAACAATAACATTGGACGGCTTCTGCAATGGATGTTTGGGGAGATTGCTTTACCATCGCAAAGTGGCAACAGTATGTGGCCGAGACACTGGAATCTGCCGGTAGTACACCTGTTTTCAATATAAACCCAAAGGATGTCCGCGAATTTGACGCTATTTTTCTGGGTGGTGGCGCCGCCGGACGTTTCGGCGCCGCTTATTTACGGGCTCTCGGCGGGCGTGTGCTGATTATCGACCGCTGGCCGTTTCTGGGTGGTTCCTGTCCCCATCAAGCCTGTGTGCCGCACCATCTGTTTTCAGACTGCGCGGCGCAACTCATGCTGGAACGGACTTTTTCGGGACAACTTTGGTTTCAACAAAGCAAGGACAAAACGGTTTCGATTAAATCCATCATAGAATTTTTCCGTCGTGGCCGTGTCGGCCCTCATGCCGTGATGAACTACCAGAGCAAGGAGCAGTTGGGCTTGGAGTTTGTCTTGAATGCACAACCTGCAATTATCGATGTTCATACTGTTCAAGTCGGCGACCGTCAGTTCCATGCCAAGAATCTGGTTTTAGCTTTGGGGGCGAAGCCCCTCGAACCCGGTATGCCGGGTTCACAACTAAAAGGCGTATTCAACTCCCAAACTTTGGTCGAAAACCTGGATTTTGAACCGGGCAATACTGCCGTCGTCATCGGCGGGGGAAAATCGGCGCTTGAATACGGCTGTTTTTTTAATGCCACCGGACGGCGTACGCTGGTGGTAGCAAGGCATCAAATAATGCCCATGCTTAAAGACGCCGAATCCCGTGCCTACGCTATCTTAATGATGCAAGAACAAGGCATGGAATTTTTGGAAAATGCCGAAGTAATGGAGATACAAGGGGATGCGCAAGGCAGGGTGAGATCGGTTTCTATAAAAACCTCCGAAGGCATCACTCATGTTGATACCGATTTTGTTTTTATGGGGCTGGGCGAACTGGCCAATTCGGAACAGATTACCCAAACGCTGGACCTTCAAAAAGACGATAAGGGCTTCATCAAAGTTAACCGACGGATGCAAACCTCAATTCCCCATGTATACGCCGTCGGAGATGTGACGGGACCGCCGATGGAAATGTTTAAAGCCAGGAAGGAAGGTGTATGCGCCGCTAAAAATATCATGGGACAGACGAGTGAATATAAAGCGGCTGACTACCCTGATTTTATGCATACGCATTACGAAGTCTGTTGGCTGGGCTTAAGTGAAGAAGAAGCGCGCCAACGCTATGCCAATGTAAAAGTCATGAAATTACCGCCCGATAACCCCAATGGACTTGACGTAGGCTTGCCGGCGGGCGATCGAATGATGCTGTACCTCATGGCGAAGCCGCGCATGTCGGGGTTTCAAAAACTCATTATCGATGGCGACACCCGTAAAATTCTAGGTGCTTTCCATATTGGCTATGGCGCAAAAGATGGATTTCAATACCTCAATTACTTGGTAAAAAAAGGACTGACGATAGACGATTTGGCTGATATGGACGAATTATTTATCAGCCCCAGTTATTTCATTCAACTCTGTCGATTACGCGCCGGTGATCCTCATTTTAACGATATGTAATCTATTAATTAATACGATGATGAATAATCGATTTGAAGGGAAAAGGGCAGTTATCACCGGTGGCGCTAGCGGAATGGGCTATGACATTGCCCGGCGTCTTGGTATGGAAGGGGCTTCTTTGGCTATTTTAGATATTAATCAGGCCGTCCTGGCGGATGCAGCCGAAGCTCTGCGTGCCGATGGCGTGGAGGTCAACGCCTATCAAGTTGATGTTTCCAGTCCGGACCAAGTCGCCGATAGCTTCGCCCGGCTAATAGCCGACTTTAACGGCAAACTTGATATTTTAATCAATAACGCCGGCATCGCTGATTTTGGTTCCGCTGAAAGCACTGAATTCGATGCCTGGAATAAAGTCATGGCTGTTAACGTAAACGGCACCTACCTGTGTTCGAAGTTCGCGCTGCCGGCAATGAAACGATTTGGAGGCGCCATCATCAATTTTGGTTCTATAGCCGGTATGGTCGGTATTCCCAATATGGCGGCTTATTGTACTTCCAAAGCCGCAGTCATTGGTTTGACCAAACAAATGGCGGTTGACTATTCTAAGTCAGGCATACGCGTCAACTGCATTTGTCCGGGCATGATTGCCGATACCGACATGGGACGGCAAATTCTCGCAACCGACGGGTCTGAAGAAATGATGAGCAAACGCTTAAGTAAATATCCGATAGGGCGGTTCGGTAAGTCCGAAGAAATAGTCGCGGCGGTATTGTTTTTGGCCTCCGATGAAGCCAGTTTTGTCTGCGGCTCGGCATTTACTGTAGACGGCGCGATGACAGCCCTTTAAGGTCAACAGCCATGTATACACAAGCCGATAAACGATGTCTTTTACCTGAACTGGTTGCCCACATACAAAACGGCGATTGTCTGGCTATCGGCGGCGGTTTGTCCTGGCGTGAACCGATGGCGGCTTTACGGGAGTTGATTCGACAAAACATCAAAGATCTGAAGCTGGTTGGTTCGGCGCATGGCATCGATGTTGATCTTTTATGCGGGGCAGGGAGTGTTGCCGCCAGTGCGGAATCCTATGTCGGTTTTGAGCAGGATTTCGGCATGGCGCTGAACTACCGTCGCGCCTGTGAATCGGGTGCCGTCAAAGTCGAAGATAACTGCTGCTATACTTTGGTCCAGCAACTTAGGGCGGCGATTCAAGGTTTGCCTTTCATGCCGATTCGTTCGGTACAGGGTACGGATTTTCTTAAACTGCACCCTGAGTTTAAAACGATGACCTGTCCTTTTAGCGGCGAGCAACTGGTTTTGGTGCCTGCCCTTAAACCCGATGTCGCTCTTATCCATGCCCATTATGCCGACGAGCATGGTAATTTGCATATAGAAGGCCCGCCGGTGGCCGATATTCTGTTTGCCAAGGCCTCGAAAAAAGTCATTGTGACGGTTGAAGCTTTCATTTCTCATCAGGAGCTGGCCAGCAAAGGCATCACGATTCCTTATTTTTATGTCACCGCCGCTTGCGAGGTGCCCTACGGCGCCCACCCGACATCCTGCTATCCGCGTTATGCTTACGATAGGGAACATACCAAGCACTATTACCAAGCTGCAAAAAGCGGCGATGACGGTTTTCGTAAAGACTACCTCGATCCTTATGTTTATGAGTGCAAAGATCACGCCGCTTATTTAAGTTTGATAGGCGGTCAGACACGACTTGCACGTCTTGAGCAATGGAATGATGGCGTCGATCAGTGGATGCAGCTTTATGAATAAGGCGACCAAAATAACAAGCTGTACGCTCGGCGAATTGATGATTTATCAAATCGCACTGTCGATAGAAGATGGCATTTTAGCCTTTCACGGCTTTGGATCGCCATTGGTGCAGTTAGCTTTGCATCTGGCAAAACGCTTTCATGCGCCCAATTTGGTGTTGGTGGCCGGCGCGACCTATGGCATCAACCCGACTCCGGCATTTTTAACGCCAACGACCAATGATTTCGCGATGAATCGTGGCGCCGAATGTCATTTATCGATTGAAGAATTATTTGATCTTGCCGCCAGTGGACGATTGGGTCGCATGTTCTTGTCGGGTTTGCAAATCGACCGTTGGGGCAATATGAATGTCACGCGTTTGGGGAATGATGAGCGGCTTACGTTAAAACTACCCGGCGGAGGCGGGGGCTGTAACTTATCGGCGGACGCCGGTCATGTGACCATCTGGACAGCGGCGCATCGCAGCCATGCCGATAACTTGGGTCGCCGCCGTTACCGCCTGGTTAAGCGCTGCGATTTCGTCACCAGCGTCGGACATCGCACGGCGGACGGTTTGGCTCGCGCCGCTATGCCTTATCGCGGCGGTGGGCCCGATTGCATTGTCACCGATTTGGGTGTTTTTGGCTTCAATGCCGAAGGCCATGCCGAATTGCGCTTTACTTATCCCGACACCAACTGTGAACTAATTGCTGAAAGCACGGAATTTGAATTTCCAGTTGCCGATAATCTGTCAACAGCCGCATTACCTGAGCCCGCTTTGATCGACTTTATCCGCCGTCTGGATCCTTTAAAAATTCATGAACGCGAACTCAGTCAGGATGATCGAGTACGAACTTTTGAACTGAACAGTCTTTAGCTGAACAGGAGTTAACGAATGAACGGGGCAATCCTTCAAGTGGGCGAGTTAAAACAGCGGCAAAACTTTGTACCGTTGCCGTATCGTTGCGTCAGTTTCCAGCCTTATGACGGCGCAATGAATGCCGATGACATTGAGCGCTATCTATTGGCAAGAGAAGTGTATCGACGTACGGACATTATTATTCTGCACAATGACCGTCGGGAATATGCCGTCATCGCCGTACAGCGGGCCGGTTCGGAAACGTTATTCACGGCTGTTGAAAAAGTCGAAGTATTGGCGCTGCCGGATGATTGCGTTTTTATTGCCGATCCTGAAACCGATCCGGGCAACCGCTCTGCGTTGGCCAAGGCGGCTTTGAAGCATCGGGTTTCACCGCAACAGACGGCCATCGTGGTCGGCGCCTTTGACCATGTCAACATCATTCATCACCCCAATCCGAAGATTTTACGCGTCATAGAAGTCGTTCCGCCCGAGCCGCCCAAACTGTATCACATGGTTGAGCAAGTGCTCAGCTATGCCGATTTACCGCCCATCGTCTTGGAATTGGAAACGATCGACCTGCGTGATCTTGCCGGAACGGTAACGCCGGCAGCTTATCTTGTGCCATGCCGTTCCGGTGGATTAGCAAATTTAGGTGCCCCCGTATATTTTCTCGATGAACGTCCCGAACAACGCCAAAATTGGATTTTGCTCGGCTGTGAGCGCAGCCTGCAATTCCATCGCCATTACTACGGCGATGAACCGCCCCGTGTGGAAATGTGCCCGCGCAAACTGCACAAGTCGGATGGGAAAACGACCATTTTGAAATGTTGTCTGCTGGAATATGACTTTGAACAGGAAGGTGACACCTTAACAGTGCCGTGGGGTACGGATTTGGGCATGATTGAAAAAGCATTAGGTCAATTATTCATAGGAAATTCAAGGCATGAGTGAGCTTGCTTGGGAAAACATCATAACAAGCCAACGTGATCCGCGCGAACAAAAGCCACGTAAATCCGGCTGCACCATGGTGATGGACATTGGCAAAGGGTTACACGAAACCGAAAGCATTCTGCAAGTCTGCGGCAACTATATCGACCATTGGAAATTCGGCTTCGGCACGTCCGTTTTTATGGACAAGGGCTTGCTGCAAGAAAAACTTCAACTGTTAGCTGAACACAATATACTGACATTTCCTGGCGGCACATTATTGGAAGTGGCATTGCTTACCCAACATTGCCGGGTGTATATGACCCATGCCAAGGCATTAGGTTTTCAAGCCGTGGAGATTTCCGACGGGACCCTACCCATTCCAAGATTCAGGCGAAAACGTATCATAGAATGCGCGTTAAATGCCGGATTAATCCCTATTACCGAAGTGGGCAAAAAAGACCCGAAACGGCAGCCTACCCCGGAAAAGATGGCCGAAGAAGTTTTAGAAGACCTGGAGTGGGGTGCGGCCTGGGTCATTATGGAAGGACGCGAAAGCGGCCATAGCGTCGGCGTGTTCGATGAGTCGGGTAATGTCGATGAATTTGAAGTCGATGTCATTGTCGGCATGATCGGCGATAAATCCGCTTCGTTGATCTGGGAAGCGCCGCTAAAATCCCAGCAGGCCTTTTTTATCGAAAAATTCGGCGCCAATGCCGGGCTCGGTAATATCCCGTTAGATCAGGTGCTTGCCGTCGAAGCGCTACGCAACGGCTTGCGTTTCGACACGCTGAACCGTGTCACCGGCAAGTTATTACGGGAAGGTTCCTGGGATCCCAACCAAGTTGAAGGCAATGGCGCCAACAATACCTCAATGACCCCGAATAGCGCAGCAACATGACAGGTAACGATGTCCGCCGACCGCTTTCATTACAGGAACAAGTTCTGGAAATCGGCACAAGGCTAAAAAAACGACCATCGGAGACGATGGTCGAGTCTGCGTTTACTGCGGAATTAAACCATCAGGCGCATTTATTTGAAGCGGCAGGCTTGGTTGATATTGCCCATACCTTGATTGCCATCGAACTGGGTACTGTCCCGAAATCCGAAGGCCAACAATTGCTGGCGCAATTATTGGCCTTGCAAGGCAGGCCGCCTTCGTTCGAAATGACACCGGACAGGGGGGATATCTATACCAACCGTGAAGCCTGGCTGGCGGAGCGCACCGAAGCCGTGGGTTGGTTGGGTGCAGGCCGTGCTCGCAGGGAAGCGACGACTACAGCTTTTATCCTGGTTCTGAGACATTCATTGGTGGAGTTCATCGAAACCCTGATAAGACTGGCCACGACCATCGTGAATAGGGCCGAACAGCATGCCTTGTCGATCATGCCGGATTACACTTACCTACAGGCGGCGCAACCGACCAGCTTCGGACATTATTTATTGGGTTTCGCCTACCCGTTACTTCGGGACTTGGAGCGGCTGGAAGCATTTTTGGCGCGACTTAATCTCAGCCCGATGGGTTGCGGAAGCACCAATGGCTCACGGTTATTACAAGGCCGGCAGGCGTTAGCGGATTTATTAGGCTTTAATGGTTTGGTTGCTCACGCCCGTGATGCGATGTGGCAAGCGGATTTATTTATAGAAGCCGCTTCGATTCTGACGGCATGCAGTATTAATCTCAGCCGGTTGGCGGAAGATTTACAAGTATACAGCTCCCAGGAATTTGCCCTTGTGGAATTGGATGACTGCCATGCCCGCGCCAGTAAAATCATGCCGCAAAAGAAGAATCCGTTTGCATTGACGCACATCCGCGGCGTCGCCAATAAAATGATCGGTGTAACGGCCTCGGTCACGGCATCGGCCAGGACGCCATCCGGTCAACCGGACAATCGCTTATTGATTTATGGGGAATTGCCCGATGCGATGCAAACGGTTAATAATGCCGCCGCTTTGATGAAAGAAGTGCTGGAAAATATCAGATTTAATGCTGATAGAGGCAAGGCATTGGTAACGTCCGGTTGGGTGATGTCTTCCGATCTGGCTGAAGTGTTGGTAAAAGAATGCGAGCTGGATTTTAGAACAGCGCATCAATTGGTTGCTAAGCTGGCAAGCCGATACCACGGTCAAAGTATCATGGAACTGGACCATAAGACTTTAATGCAGACTGCCGAACAATTATTCGGCCACTCGCTTACACTGACCGAGCAACAGCTGAAATCTGCATTGGATGTCAACTTAGCGATTCAGGCACGAACGGAATCCGGCGGCACGGCGCTTGAAAGCATGAATAATATGATTAACGATTGTCGCCGGAAATTGGCGAACCATCATGAAATAAATCAGTTCAGAACACTTTATTTCGTCAGTAAACAACAATCAATATTGGAACGCGCCATGAAAGAAATCGGCGGACAATAAGCCATGTCCGTATCAGGCTTTGACACTATTATCGTCGGCGCCGGTTCAGCCGGTTGCGTGCTTGCCAATCGGCTGAGCCAGGATTCAAACTGCCGTGTTTTATTGCTTGAGGCCGGTTGTGAAGACAACGACCCCGTCATTCAAACACCCGGCCTGTTTTCCCAGTTACAGGACAGTCGTTACGACTGGGGCGATCGCACTGTCCCGCAACTCGGTATGAATGGCCGCCGTATTTATATCCCGCAAGGAAAAGCGTTGGGTGGTTCAAGCTCCATGAATTACATGATATACATTCGCGGCAATCGGGCAGACTATGATCACTGGGCAAGTTTAGGCAATACAGGCTGGAGCTATCAGGACGTTCTGCCGTATTTCATTAAATCTGAAACCAACCAAGGCTTTAATGATTGCTATCACGGCCAATCAGGGCCTTTGGTCGTCTCCAGCCATCTACAATTATCGCCGATTACTCAACGTTATCTGTCCGCCGCCCAGGAAGCGGGTATTGCCTATAACCGTGACTTTAATGGCGAACAGCAGGATGGCTGCGGTCCATTGCAACGGACGATTGCCTTTGGCGCGCGATGCAGCACGGCTATGGCTTATTTGCACCCGGCACGGCTTCGCCCCAATTTGACTGTTATCAGCAATGCCCAGGCCACCCGGCTACTGTTTAATAACCATCAAGTCATTGGAGTTCAGTATCTACACTTGGGTAACGCAGAACAAGCTTATGCCGCTTCCGAGGTCATCTTGTCCGCGGGTGCTTTCCGCTCTCCACAACTGCTGATGCTGTCGGGTTTAGGGCCTGCCCTGGAACTTGAAAAACTCGGAATTAACGTGCGGGCGGATTTGCCGGAAGTCGGCAAAAACCTGCAAGACCACATTCACGCCCGGGTACGTTGCGAATTGACCCAGCCTTTAAGCTTTGCACCTTTGCCGGACGAGGAAAAAGCCTTGGCGGCGAAGGCGTACGAAACCGCGAAAACCGGCCCCTTGGCATCGAACTTCCTGGAAGCGGGTGCCTTCGTCAAAAGCAACCCCGATGTAGCCTACCCGGACTTGCAATTATTCTTGTTCGGGAATTTAACACCGGAATACCCGGAAGCAGGCCAAGCGAATTGCCACGGAATCGCGCTGACGGCCTATGTCAACAGACCGCTCAGTCGAGGCGAAATTACCTTGTCGTCCGCCGATCCCCTGGATCGCCCACGCATCAATCCCGGTTATTTCAGCAATCCAGACGACCTTCGCTGCTTGGTAGAAGGGGTGCGCTGCAATCTCAAAATTCTTTACGGCCAGGCATTCGACGACATCCGGGGTAAGGAGTTGTCGCCGGGAATCGCCATCCGCGATGATGACAGCTTGGCGGAATTCGTTAGAAAAACGGCCTCTACCACCTGGCACCCGACTACGACCTGTCGGATGGGTGTTGATTCAATGGCGGTAGTCGATCCGGCCTTGCGGGTTAATGGCGTAAACGGCTTACGGGTCGTCGATGCCTCGGTCATGCCGACCATTGTCAGTGGCAACACCAATGCACCGGTCATTATGATTGCGGAAAAGGCGGCGGATTTGATTCGTGAATTATAATCGTAGCGGTCAGCAAACCATTGGCTAAGACCCGCAATGTTCGCAAATAAGGCAATATAATCTAGCCGGTGAATTTTTAACCTCTGGCGTAGCGCAAATTGTTTAATATTTATTTGTTTTGAGGTGACCGGAAACCGCCTAAAGCGGAAGGTGAGTTTTTAAAAATCATACAATCAAGGAGTCGTTTTGTGCAATTTTTCACTGTCGCCAAACGATCTTTGGTTGACATTCGAAGGTTTGCGCTCAATGTCGGCAGGTAGTCAATGAGCTAATGTTTGAGCTGAGCGGTCAGACGCCGGCAGGTCACTTGAGCCGCGAGGTGCAGGATAAGCCTAGGCGTCTCGCAGCTCAAGTGACCTGCCGGTGGAGGTCCGCTCGAGCGAAGGGTTAGGCGTCGCTAGCAGCACTGCAGCACAAGCCATGTGTCTTCGAACTTGCCTTCCCGAGCACTTGCCTCTGGTACCCAGAAGTACAGCGTTCCAGAATCGCCCCACATAACGCCTAGGTCGTCATCGCTGTCCAATTGGAGCAGCAGTCTCCAATCCGCGGCGCCATGGCGAAGTGCCACCGCACGGGGATCCTTGTAGCCAGTTTGGTTGCCGCAGTAGAGGCCGTGACTAACCAACTGTGCCTCCAATTCCATGTCGTCGCCTTGAACGGGGGCGGGGAAACCGCCGACTTGATGCTTGGGCTTGGCTTCGAATACCTCGTCCGTCAGGCGCATCAACTCTTCTGACTCAGGGTCATTGAGCCCGAGGGCCTCAATCGACGCCCGCTCCCAAGAGGGAAGCGATTGGATCAAACGGAAGTGGGCAAATCGGAACGGAATCTTTCGACCATTGGCGGGCAACGGATCAGCCGCGGTTGCGGCCGCTTCTAGATCGTCAACGAGCACTACCGCCCAGCTGCCCCGGTCGACTGGATCGAATCCCCAAGGTTGGCGCTCCACGTCGTAGAAGAAGAGCAATGCCCCCCTTGCAGGTAGCCAGTCGATAGCGCCTGCGCGGTGAACATCCGCAAGGCTCAGCCTCGCGAGAAAGTCGAGGCGAACGCCGTTCCGCGTTGGCCAGTTCATGCCTTCAGGCAAGACCGGCTCGCCTCCAATGTGAGACCGCGATGGCGCATCGTCTAATGTCAGATGTAGCGCAGGTGCGGCGTGGGGTGCTGTGAGCGCGGCGACATTGCGCATCGGTGGTCGGGGTTTGCTGCCGAAGAGGCGATCCAAGAGGGACATGCGATGCCTAACGTTTGAGATGAGAGGCGGCACCCGGCTTGCCGGGTGACGTCCTCTCGATTGAAGGGTTAGGCGGCATCTTGCACAAGCTCGCTACGGACTTGCATAAGTAGGTGACCGAGCCGGTTTTGACCTGACCCGTCTTGACCTGCAGCCCAGAAGTAATCGAACGGAGAACTCTCGACCAACATTCGGGTTCCTGTAGATAGCAGTAGATCGCGTACGGCTGGATTCTTGAATTTGATGCGCAGCGCTTTGAGCATTACTTCTTCTCGAATGGCATCCCAACTAGGCCTGAGTTTGAACTTGCGGCTCTGGCCGAGTGACCTTGCCTCTTTCGGCGTTGCGGCCTTGCGAATGAGTTCCTGCGCTTCCGGTTCAATGAACTTCTGTGCTTGAAAGAAGTGTTCCACCGTTGGCCAATAGAAGCCTTCCAGCTCCACGCCAGGAGGAGAGAAGTTCGACAAGCCCCAGAACGGCATTGTCTTTGTGTAGAAGTAGAGCGGCTCGCTCATTGGGCCTCGATGACGCCTAGCTAGTAATTAAATGGTTCCTGTATATTTACCAAAAAATATGTACCTCTGCAATAACTTTTTAAATTGCATAGTTATTTTCATTCCGTATATCATTCAAGCTATACCGATTGCAGTTATATGGAGGTTACCATGTTATCCGTCCCCTTATCGCACAGTCAGGCCTTTGAGTCGCAGCTTGTTCAACGAAATGTGCCAGACCAACAACGCCGTGATTTTCAAAAATGGTTTCGGTTTTATCTGGATTTCTGCAACAAGTAAGGCTTGAAGCCGGAATTCACCACCAGCTTTGCCGCATTTGACAAAAAGCTGCAAAGCAAAGGCCGGTCTGAAGGCCAACGACAACAAGCTCGCCGTGCCACAGCCATCTATTACCGGATGGTTGGCGCGATTCAATCGCCGTCAATGCACACTAGCGATTCACCGCCAAATAAACCTTTGGTGTCGAGGCAATTCGCCGATCCTATTCCGGCTCCGTTAATCCAGACCGATTTAACACTCCCTCTATTGGCCCCTCCGAAGCTTCCTCCTACTGACAGGATACCAAAGTCAACCGAGGCCAATTGGGTGGCCGTTTACGATCAACTGCAAGCGGCGATCAAAGTCCGCCATTATTCGAACAAAACACAGAAGACCTTTCAGCACGTATTGTCAACTGTATGAATTTTGCAGTTTTCATTTTAATGATTATCAAGTATCTGATAAATTGTATGTTTTATCAGGCTTATTTTGTAAATACGCGTAAGATTAAACACTGACCGGCCCATGCTTAATTCCGTCCATATCAGCGATTCGATTATCTACTGCGCATCCTGGGCCGATCCCGAATTACGCCCCTTATTTACCGAGCAAAACAGGGTAAAGGGCTGGCTGGAGATCATGAGCATCCTGGCCGATGTGCAGGCCGAATTCGGTTTGATTCCTCAGGATGCTGCCACGGAAATCAAACAGGCTTACCAAGGTATCACGATTGATGAAGCGTTTTTGGAAGAAGTGAGATTAGGCTTTATTGCGACTAATCATTCGTTGCTGGGCTTGATTGCGGCTTTTAAAAACCGCTGCGGCAGCACGGGCGGAGAATGGCTGTGTTACGGTGCAACGGTGCAGGACATTACCGACACCCACACGATACGGGTGTTATTGAAAGCGCATGCACACTTCCTGGTTAAAATCGCCGACATCCAACAACACTTGATCGCGCTGGCGAGTCGGCACAGGCTTACCGTCATGTGCGGCCGCACACACGGACAACCGGGCTTGCCGATTACCTTCGGCTTCAAGGCCGCCGGCTGGCTGGACGAGCTCGAACGTCATCGCCAGCGTTTACTGGAACTTAAACCGCGCTTGGCCGTCGGCCAACTGTGCGGCGGCGTGGGCAGTTTGTCTTCGTTGGGACATCAGGCCTTGGCATTGCAACGGATGTTCATGCAACGCTTGGGTTTGGAAGCACCGGCCATTTCCTGGACCAGCAGCCGCGACCGTTTCGGCGAATGGCTGAATGTATTGGCGATGCTGACCTCAACCGGCGACCGGATCGGCCAGGAAATCGTCAATCTGCAACGGCCTGAAATCGGCGAATTGAGCGAAGGTTTGGCGACCGGCACGGTCGGCAGCATCACCATGCCGCAAAAACGCAACCCGGAAATTTCCGAGCATCTCGGCACTTTGTCGCGGGTAGTCCGGCATCATGCCGCACACATGGCGGAAAATCTGGTGCATAGCCACGAGCGGGACGGGCGCTCCTGGAAAGGGGAATGGGCTCTTATCCCCGATGCGACCTTGGCAACCGGCAAATCGTTGGCGTTGCTCAGCGCAATGTTGAAGGATTTGCAAGTCAACGAGGAACGGATGCTCGCCAATATCAAGGGGACCAAGGGTTTTATCCATGCCGAAGCGGTCATGTTGACGCTGGCAAAGTCCTTGGGCAAACAAAGCGCGCATCAACTGGTCTTGGATATTTCGCATAAAGCCCAGCAGGACGGGCTCGATTTTAAACAGGCCTTGCTGGACAACCCGAAAATAAGCGCGATTTTAACCAGCCACGAAATCGACCAGCTATTCGATCTCGACTTGAGTATCGGCCAATGCGCCAACATGGTCGATCAAGTTATTGGACAATGCCGGCAGTGATGACGGATTTCTCGCCAGTGACGGCCGATGATCGATTCGCCAGCAGACAGGCGCTGATTGACCGTTATACAAATCTTATTCCGCGCCATATTCTCGGCCATTATCCAACGCCGCTGTTGTACGCAAATCGCTTATCGAAGGAACTGGGCAAGGTGGAACTCTGGTTCAAGCGCGACGACTTGATCAGCTTCGGATTTGGCGGCAATAAGATTCGCGGCTTGGAAGTTATGTTGGCCGATGCCTTGTCGCAAAATGCCGATTGGCTGGTGACCGGGGCGGGCGCTCAATCCAATCATGTTCGGGCGACAGCGGCGGTGGCGGCCCATGCCGGGCTGAATTGTACGGCGGTGTATTGGGGCAAGCCGCCTGCAAGCGTGGATGGAAATTTTCGGCTGTGCAAGATGCTCAACGCGCATTTTCATTTTACCCATGATGACGATAGGGCATCGGTCGACAGCCATATTCTATTGGTGGCCGACAAATTGCGGCAACAAGGTCGCCAACCGTATCCCATCCCTCGCGGCGGCGCCTGTGCGATGGGCGTATTAGGACATGTGCTGGCTGTTTTCGAGCTGTATCGGCAATGCCTTGACCAAGGATTGGAACCGGATGCAATCGTACTTGCCGTCGGCTCCGGCGGAACCTATGCCGGTTGGCTGCTGGGCATCAGGCTGTTGAACCTGCCTTGGAAAATGCTCTGCTACACGGTCAGTCGGGAACCGGAGCAGGTTAGTCAACAAGTCGCTGGTTTGGCTACGGAAGCTGCGGCCTTATTGAAACTGGATTGGACATTTTCTGCTAATGACGCCCCCATTTACGGCGGGTTTATTGGACAAGGTTACGGTATCCCAAGCTCGGAAGCTGCCGCAGCGATCAAGCGAGTCGGTCGTGCCGAAGGCATCTTGCTTGATCCCGTCTATACCGGAAAGGCGATGGCTGGGTTTCTGTCCGGCCTGCAAAATAACTACTTCGAGTCTTACAAAAAAATAGTATTCATCCATACCGGCGGCGAACCGGCTTTTTTTGTCGGTACCGGCGATTGGTTGGATGACGGTCACACCGCAAGCGAATAACCATAAATCAGGGGGACATCATGCGAATCATTGTCATAGGCGGCGTTGCCGCTGGTGCAAAAGCAGCGGCTAAAGCTCGCCGGGTTGATCGGAATAGCGAGATCATCATTTATCAAGACGAATCCGAAGTGTCTTATTCTGCCTGTGGCCTGCCTTATGTGATCAGCGGTGTCATTGATGATGAACGTAAGGTCGTTATTCGTCAGCCTGAAGATTTTGCCAAAGAAGGCATCCGGGTTTTTATTCGGCACCGCGTTATCAGCATTGATAAAACCCGGCAACAACTCATCGTAAGAAACCTTCAGGATAATACCGAATCCGTGGTCGCTTATGACCGCTTGATCCTAGCAACCGGTGCGCGTCCAATCGTGCCCCATATTGAAGGCATAACACTGGACGGTGTTTTGACCTTACGCAATATCACCGATCTGGCCCGATTCAAATCACAGTTAACGACATTGCAGCCCAAAAATGCAGTCATAATAGGCGCCGGCTATATTGGCCTGGAATTGGCCGAAACTTTCCATGAACTCAACATTAAGACCACTATAGTGGCGAAGTCGGCGCGTATTTTGCCAAAATTCGATCCGGAAATGGCGCAGCTCGTTCATGACCATTTGCTCGAAAATCAAGTCGAATTGGTGCTGGGTGACGGTCTTGCCAAGCTGCAAGGTGAAAATGGCCGGGTCACCGGTGTTGTTACAGAATCCGGTAAGCTGCTGACAGCCCATCTGGTTGTTGTCTCCATCGGTGTCAGACCTAATATTGAATTGGCAAAAATTGCCGGTATTGGGCTTGGGACTACAGGGGCCATTGCTGTCGATTCAAGAATGGAAACCAACGTAGCGGGTATTTATGCTGCCGGCGATTGTTGTGAAACGGTCAATCGGATAACAGGCGCACCGACCTGGATGCCTTTGGGCGATATCGCCAATTTACAAGGGCGTGTTGCGGGGGAAAACGTTGCCGGTGGAGATGCACATTTCCCCGGCGTCTTTGGGACTGCGATATTCAAGACCTTTGACTTGACGGTCGCGATAACCGGTTTATCCGAGCAATCCGCACTGGAATCGGGGTTTGATCCCATTTCCATTGTCATGGCAGGCAGCGATCGGGCTCGTTACTATCCCGGCAAACAAGAGTTTTCGTTAAAACTGATTGCCGATCGAAAAGATGGCCGAGTATTGGGCGCTCAAGTGATTGGACTTGGCAGTGTCGATAAAATGATCGATATCGTGGCTACGGCATTGCTGGGAAAATTGGCTTGCGCTGATCTTGAAAACGCAGACCTTGCTTACTCGCCGCCGTTCAGCCCGGTTTTGTCGCCAATCATTGTAGCGGCTGGTATCTTAAACAGTAGATTGACATAATTTCTTACTCCGTAATGCATTTGATGTTCGAGAAATTGAAGGACTGTTATCGTCAGAACCATCCGCAGATGGATATTTTTTTAGTGATTGAGGGTAGGTTATGCAAATTTGGGTTGATGCGGATGCCTGTCCGAAAGCGATCAAAGACATTTTATTTCGCGTGGCGGTGCGCACTGGAATCACAACGACTTTGGTCGCCAATCAATATCTATCGACCCCGCCATCACGTTTTATCCAGTTTTTGCAGGTAAAATCCGGTTACGATGTGGCCGATAACGAAATCGTCAACAGATTGACTATGGGGGATTTAGTGATTACCGGCGATATTCCGTTAGCGTCGCAAGTGATCGACAAAGGTGGTCATGCTATCAATCCGCGCGGTGAGCTTTATACCCCGGACAATATCAAGGAGCGTTTGAATATGCGCGACTTCATGGATACGTTGCGTTCCAGCGGAATCGATACCGGTGGGTTCGATGCGCTAAATTCACGCGACATACAAGCGTTTGCGAATCAGTTGGACAAGTTTTTGACTCAACAGGGTGGAATGAAGACGCGTTAATTCGCCTTTAATGACAAGGTGCTGGCAATATCCTTATTGTCCCGCTTCGGATCGATGACGGTGTCGAGAATAAAGACGCGCTCGGTTTGCACATTGCCTTTTTGTACAACATATTTGGCAATGGCTCTTGCCCTGGCTGAAGCCAGCTCTTTTAGTCGTTCTTCTTCAGGCTTGATGATTTCGAACAGCTTCTGTTTGGCGATAGCATGAAAATCACCGGCTTTGGGATTGGTCAGTTGCGGCGTGCCTAAAAATGATTTTTCCGCCAGCAACGGAAATTTTTCAATAAACATCTCGGCCAATAAGCGCTTGTATTCGTCTTCGGTGAGTTCAACATATTGCGCGCGTATTTTTTTCTCGCTTTTTTGGTTGATCTCGGCGGCTTTGCGTATTTTCAGTTGATCGTACAAAGCGTCTTCTCGGATAGCCGGCCAGTCCTGTTCCTGATAAACCGCGCCTTTGATCGCCAGGCTTAAAGCAGGGCGTTCGTGCAAGGCTTTGGACAAGGAATCAAGCTTTTCCTGCTGGTGCTTCGCCAATACCGAAGTGCCCGCGCTAAAAGTGATGGTGCTCAGATCTTCATCGCCGTCCAGTAAGGAGCCCAAGGCATGAAAAGGCGCGGAGACTATTTTGGTCAGCGCGTTTACTAACGCATCGGTCACGATGGCTCCTATGCTGAATTGCGGGTCATCCAGACTGCCGGTCACGGGGACATCGATTTTTATTTTACCGTTAGAATCTTTGAGCAAGGCCACCGCCAACTCAAGCGGTAACGAAACCGCATTCGGGTTTTCAACTTTCTCACCGAGTTCAAATTGATCGATCAGGATATTGTTGGATGCGGTTAAGCGTCTGTTGGCGACGTTATAATTCAGGCCCAATGTCATCTTGCCCTTTTCAACCTTATAACCGGCGAACTGCACCATGTACGGTGATACCAACGGCATCGGCAGGCCATTGAAATTGATTTGCACATTGTATTCCCCAAGGTGAGGGTTAATATCACCCTTGACATTAACCGGCGACAAATCGTAAGCGCTGCCTTCTAAGTGAACCGTTGTTTTGGATTTTTTTTCCGAGGAAATGACGGCGGCGCCACCATCCAGGCTTTCAATTTGTGCAGCGAAAGGCAAAATCAATGACAGATCGGAAAAGTCGGAAGAACCGTCCCGTATCTGAAGTTTATCTAGTTTAAAGTAAGGTTTGGTTGGCTCGATTTGCCGGATGTTGACTGTTTTTAAGGACGCGGCTTCAGGTTTGCTGTTTTCATTAATAACGATGTCGGAAAAATTGACGGTCTTGTCTTTCCTGATCGTGACCCTCGCATAGGGTTTATCGATAACCAATGCCGATGCGGTAAAACGGTTGGCCGGTAACTCGACAACGATGTTTTTCAAGCTCAGGTTGTCCCATTTCACCAAGTCTTTATGCACTTTTTGATCACGGGTCAATAAGTTATCAATTCCGGCATTACCGTTAAATTTGACATCCGGTTGGTCGGCGGACTGTTTCGCGACAGACGGCTTGCTAATAGACGGCTTGGTGATAGACAGATTGCCGTTAATATTGAATTGACCGTCTATGACATCCAGTCGTACAAATTTATCAAAATACGGCTGGAATGATTCCAGCTCGATATTATGGACATCAGCCGTTATAGCGGCGGAAAACGGTTCGATAACGGTGTTGCCGGTCAGTTTTATCATGCCGCTTTTATTGACGCCTGCGCTAAATTCGAACGGTAAGGTTGCACCGCTTTGATTGCTGTAGTTGCTCAGCTTGAAATTGATGGGGTTAATAGTGAAGGTATGCGGTTTTTTAAGGCTGCGGTCTTCAAATATGATGCCGGAATCAGCGAGTGCGAGGCTGTCTACCTGGATATTCCAGGGTGTTTTTTTTTCTGCGACGTTGACGGCTTCTGTAGGGGGAAGTGCCGACTTTGAATCCCCCGCCTTTTCTGTTTCGGGAGAGGGTTTTACAGCGTTTGCGTTTGCGCTGGCGCTACGAGCCGTACCCTGTGGCATCAGGGATTGGTAATTGAGCGTACCGTCTGCATTTAACCAAGCCTGAAGATCCAGCGATTTTGCAGCAACGGAGTCAATCTTCAGTTCATACTTGTCAAGATTAAAATCGATGCCGTGTACGCTCACGAGCGGGATTTTCACCAGGGTTTTGTCTTTGCCTTGTTCCGATAGCTGAAAATCGTGGCTGTCGATTTTACCGCCGGCGCCGGTAATAGTCAGTTTTTTATCGGCATAATCGATTTTGTAAGCGGTTTCCAGTGCAACCGCAGGTATTTTGACCAGCAGTTTATCGGAGCCCGCTCCTGCAAGCTGTATGATGCGGCTGTCAACTTTCGCTTTGGTGGCGGCAAGCTGCCAGGCGTTTTCGGTAAAATCAGCCTTGAAATCGGTGTCATGGATTAATTGTCCGATTTTCAGCACTTGCCCTTTTTGCGAATATTGGAAGTCGCGGCCGTCAATTTTGCTTTTGTTGACAGTAAGCAGCCAGCCTTTCTGACTGCGGGCCGCATTAATGTCGGTTTCGAAGGTAAGGCCGGGGAGCTTGATCCGGCGTTCATTTTCCGTGTACTGAAAGTCATGAAGGCTTATTCTGGATTTATTGGCGCCAAGGGTTAAGCCTTTATCGTTATAGCTACACTTGAAATCGGTTTCGTGGCTAAATTCGGCGATTTTCGCCTGCCTGGCATTCCGTCCTTTGACGGCGTATTGAAAACCGTGAATGTCAATTTTGGCTTTATCGGCGGTGATGCTCAGGTTTTTGTTGGCGTAGCGCAATTTATAATCGGTATTGACCAATCCGTTTCCGTTTAAATCAAACCCGCTTACGTCAGGTAAAGCGACGGCCATGATTTTTTGTAAATCCACTTTATCCAGTTTGATGCGGCCTTCAGAGGCGAGTGGATTGATGCCGACAGTGCCTTTCCATTCCAGATAGCCACCGGAACTCAGGGTTAATGACAGGCCCAGGTCGAATGTTTTATCGGCCTGAACGCTAAAGTTTTTAATATCGATATTAATAGGATCAATATCCTCCTTGACCGGTTTATTGAAATGCGCGTCTTCCCAGACCAGTTTTCCCCCGGATAGCGACAATTTGGCGATAGTGATGGGAAGAGCAGGGCTGCCGGACTCTCCGGCAGCGCCCTGCCCGAACAGGTTTTGAAAATTAAAGGCTCCGTTTTTTTGTCTAGCTATGCGGACAAACGGTTTTTTTAACAACACTTCGTCAATAATCAGCGCGGATTGTTTTATAGACTGCCGGGCGTTAAACCCGACATATAACGTATCGAGAGCGACAAATCGCTGACCGTTCGCTTCTTTCATTTCAAAGTCGTGGATGGTTACGAACAAAGGCGACAGGTTAATTTCAATGCCTGACACGGAGGATTGTCTGCCGGTATGCTGCTCAATGATTGCAGGCAGTTTCGACTTTAACAGCGTCGGCAAGCTGTAAAAACCTATCACGGCGGAAATGATCAATAAGCCGAATAGGCCGACAAGCGTTTTTAGTGTGCCGGATGCCGTGAGTCGAATAGCCATAAAATTGGGTGACCTTAATACGCGTTAACCTGATGTCATTATAAACAAAAAAGGCGACGCTCCCAGTATTGAGTCGTCGCCTTTTCGCGAAATAATCCTGATTATAAGTCTATAAATCAAGATACCCTGTTTCTTCATGCAGAACCTGATCAAGTCCCTGCACCTCTTCATCAGCGGTAACACGCAGGCCGATCATAGCGTCCAGCCCTTTCAGGATCATATAACTGAATACAGCACTCCAGACTATCGTAACGACAATAGCCAACGCCTGTACACTGACCTGGTGCATGATGGTAACGCCTTCGGGCAGGCCAAGACCGCCTAAACCGGCGGCGGCAAAAACGCCGGTTAATAATGACCCGGTAATGCCGCCCACGCCATGCACGGGAAATACGTCCAGCGAATCGTCGATTTTCAAGCTACGTTTTACATATTGAGTGGCGTAAAAACACACGAAGCCGGCGGTAACGCCGATAAACAATGCACCGAAAGGTCCGACAAAACCGGACGCCGGTGTAATGGTGCCCAAACCTGCAACCATACCGGTCACGATACCCAGTACGCTGGGTTTACCGAAGCGTTTCCATTCGATAAACATCCAGGTTAGCGACCCTGAAGCCGCGCCTATATGCGTCACCAGCAGAGCCATTCCGGCACGTCCGTCAGCGGTCAACGCACTGCCGGCATTAAAACCGAACCAGCCGACCCACAACATGCCCGCACCGGTAACAACCATGGTCATATTATGCGGCGGCATTGCGGTGGTCGGGAAACCCTTCCTATTACCTAATACCAGCGCTGAAACCAAAGCGGCGACACCGGCATTAATATGGATGACGATTCCGCCGGCAAAATCCATCGCGCCGAGGTCGGCCAGCCAACCGCCGCCCCACATCCAATGACAGACCGGTAAATAGACCAGGCACAGCCATAAACCGCTCAACCACAGCATGGCGGAAAATTTCATGCGTTCGGCGAAACCGCCGACAAGCAAAGCCGGGGTAATG
>SXIP01000013.1 GCA_005772825.1 Methylococcaceae bacterium
CGATTTGGTCACAGCGCTTGAGCATCTACTCCCCCGCCGACAACTCACGGCTGAAGAACTGGCGGATATTATCAGCAAGCGGCACTATCTACGCCGAAAGGCCAAGGAATCACATGCCAGAAGGTCTCAAGTAGCGCGTGACTGAATCTGACAAAGTAGAATTATTGGCAAATAGCATAGACGAGTTATTTTCTTTTCAGCAATAGAATAGTAAATATCCCCAGGCAAAGCCGGGGGCTTTATATATTATAAACAGTCCAAAGGGGTAAAAAGGGGCGCTAACGCTAGCCCAATTTAAATTGGGCTAGCTCCAGATCTGACAGTTACCTGAATTTATCCCTCTTCTTGCATTTCTTTTGCCAACTTCAACATCGCATAACGAATAAAATTCAGCTTGGTTCGACCGCTTAATTGGCTAGCGATTTCCAATTGTTGGTGTTCATATTCGTTGAACGGTACACGGATCGCTTTGTAATCCCGGATGGCATTTTGATTCAATGCAGGCGGTTGGGCGTCTGTCTTGTGTTGAGGGATAAGCGGCCCATCTTCGGCACCGGCCACAAAGGCTTCGATTTGTTCGGCGGTCGGTTCTTGGGTTAAAGCTTTAGGTTCTCTGCGTTTGACCATTACAGTATCTCCGCGACCAGTTTTTTAATTTCATCCTTTGCTTTCGGATTGTCCATTTCGACCACGCCTAAGCCGTCGCTCATCGCGTCGCGGTAGCATTTACGGTCATGAAGGATGGTCGTCAACAGCTTTATGATCGGGTAATCGTTTAGGCAAGTACGGGCGTCTGTTTCTTCATTGATGGCCGGATTGGTGGGAGCCATGGTGAAGAGGCCGAACACGGCTAAATTGGGATTGATGTCTTTAGCCTGGACGATGATCTCCTGCATTTTCGGCAGGGTGTCCAGGTCGGGTTGTGACGGCCTGAACGGCACTACCAGGACGTGTGCAGCGGTCATTCCGGTGCGCAGTTCGCGGCTATCCCGACCGGCGGCATCGACGATGACAAAGCCGTAACGTTTGTCTAAGTCGAGCAAAGTATCCCGGATATTTTCATATTTTTGCACGCAATGCACTTTGGCCAGCGCGGTGTTGGCGGCCCGATCCATCGCCCAGTTTGCAGAGGTGCATTGCCGGTCGGCATCGACCAGGACAACGTCATGTCCCTGGTTGGCCAGATCGGCGCAGATATTGACGGCGGTTGTCGATTTTCCGCAGCCGCCTTTTTGACTGCCTATTAGGATTATCATAGTGTCATTTAAGTATTAAAGTGGTACTAAAATTATACCTTAGTGGTTCGTTTTTAGTATTCTTTTTGTACCATTTAGGCATCTCTTTTAAACCGGTTAAGCCGTTCATGGTTCGACCAGCTCACCACGAACGGTTTAACCTCAGACTGTCTAACCCAATAGAATTCACACCCAATTGTCCAGAATGAGCGGGGCTTCGATGCGTTCGTAATGGCGGCTGTTGTTGGTGACCAGTACGGCTCCGGCAGATAGCGAGTGTGCGGCAATCATCATGTCTAATTCGCCGATGGGTTGCCCGGTGCTGACGAGTTGATGGTGGATTTGGGTGTACCAATCCGCCGCTTCGGTGTCCCACGGAAGAATACGCACAATTTTTAGGAACTGACGCACGGCCAAATGTAGGCGGTGGTCGCTTGGCAAGCGTTTTAACCCGTATTGCAATTCAGCTTGGGTCATGACCGAGATGCAGACCATTGACGGCACCAGTTCCGCCAGCTTGGCTTCTATTGCCGGCGATTTTCCTTTGATCAGGTAGCTGGCTATATCGGTATCCAGCATGTGCAGCATCACAAGCGACCTGTTTTGTCATGCGGACTTAATTCGTCATCAAAGAGGCCGCGATCTTGCGGCAATACGTTCATTGGGCGTTCGGCCATGAAATCGGCGGGAACGTCAATCACATGTAACAACTCGAAAAATTCGTTCCAGGTTTTGGCACCCGGTCGTTTCGACAGCACCACATCGCCGGTTGCATCGTCCCGCGACACATAGACTTCGTCACCGTCGAAACGAAACTCAACAGGAAGGCGGACGGCTTGGCTAGCCCCATTTTTAAAAAGTTTTGCAAGTCGGGTTTCTATCATCGTAGCGCTTCTGGCTTGGTAAAAAGTATAGACACAAGTATATATTATTTTAACAAAAACAAAACTTATCCGGGGGTTGTTTAGCTGCGGATGATCCGAATTTGACAAATTCTAGTCGGTGTAATTTTTGCGCTATTTAGGTATTAAAACGGTACTATATTTATGCCTTAATAGTGCCTATTTGGTGTATTTACGTACTGTTTTTATTCGGGTTTCTTGATGCGGGTTAAAAGGTTTTCGCGCTGCCTTTGCATGTTGGTTTTAACAACAGCGTGAGGTATCCATACTGTGGCCCGGTCGTCGGCTTCTTTCAACGCTAGTTCGATTTGTTCCCGGAACCACTTGTTAAACGTGTTGTGGTCGATAGTTTCGGTGCTCATATCAATATCTACGTAGCTCTTGATTAAGAAACGCTGATTATCATGCGTAATCGCAACTTATCGCAAGAATGTAGATTAAAGACCATCCTCATATCGACAACCTGTTAACCGCCTTTAGTGAATAGCGTAGCGGAAGCTAGCGGTTCAGTTCGCAGAAGTTGTAGATGAAGTGTTTTTATCAAAATAGTGGCGTAGCCTCCTTATTGGGCGATAGCCTTTTTAAAAAAAGGTGGCGTAGCCTCCTTTTCTGTTCTGAAAAATAAACTGTTTTTAGTTCCGCCACTTAACTGACTTATTCCCGACACTTAAATTTCAATCCTGGGAGGCCTCTGATCTATTACCGACACTTATTTTTTTGCCGGCGCCGGAATTTCCTGTTTTCCTGGTCGGTGTTTAAATCGCGTGAGATTTTTTACGGGAATTTGTCGGCTCGAGACCGATTTATTGCGGTGGATGTGGTGTTTTTCTGGGTGTTATCGGAGGATCGGCAATAGGTTACCCTACCGGTGCTTTGCCGGTGTGCTGAAATGCCCTTCGACAGGCTCAGGGCGAACGGGGTGGGGGAAACTACCGGCGTCTAACTGGTATCGGGGTTTAAAATCTTTCTCGCACCGGTGAAAAATGCCGATACCGGCGACATTTCCCCTTTACGCTGCGCTGTGTCCGCTGCCGGGTCTGTTGATGCTGGATTGCCGTTGTTTATGGCATTTAGGCCCATTTGTATGTTGGCCAGCTTTTTTCTGTCTTGTTTAAGATTTTTCTTTTTCCGTCTCTCTATCGCCCTTTGCTGTTCATGTCTCAGCCAATCATGAAAACCCAGAGCGGTAAAAAGATGTTTGCTGACGGTGCGTATTGCGGCAATGCCTTCGTAAATTATGTCGCTAATTTTTGTGCAAATGGGATGCACGGTTATGATTCCTGCTGCTTTAAGGTCATGTATTGCCCGTTCTGCCCGCCTTTCGCCTAGTCCTGATTTCTCGGCGAGAAACGACATAGTAAGACCGGCCATGCTGCCGTCTGCCTGGGGGATGCCAACGCGTAACGTCACGAGATCGGTGTAATGCAGGATGCAGCCAAGAATAGCAATACAGCCTTCGCGGCGTTCGCTGCGTTGTTGTCGGTCGGATTCGTTGGCCGCGTTCAATAACGGCAAGGTGCCGGGATCTTGGTAAAATTTCTGGATAGCGATGATAATCTTCCGCAAAATTTGCGGCCGGTTAGCATGATTTTCGGGAGGAACAAAATGACGCGGCGTTTCCGGACAGTGTCCACAATTATTTCCGCTGTTCTTATTTTTGTTTTCTGAATTTGTGGTATTATTATGCATTGTCTCCCCTGCTGCGAACAGGGTTGATAAAAGGAACAAGTCCCGGTGTCTCCCTGCTCGTAACAGGTTTGATAACGGGAACGAAGCCCGACTCCGCCAAGAGTTGGGCTTTTTTTTGTTCAACTTTTTATAAAAAACGCGATTGTAACTTAATTTTAGGTGTTAGAACGTATTTTTTGTCACAATCCGGTAACTTCTCAGGATTCGACAGAAGGGCCACCCATCATTTGCCAGCCGGTAATTTCCTTTTTTTGTCCGCTTCAGTCAGTAAATCAACTACAGAACATCCTAACGCGGCGGCAATGCCGCGCAGGGTGTCTATTTTGGCATTATCTTCGCCCTTTTCGATCCGGCTAATCATGGCCTGGGTCACGATGCCCGATTTTTCGGCCAGTTCTGCTTGAGTCCAGCGTTTGGCCTCGCGGCGCTGCTTGATGTTTGCAGCAATGCTCATGCTTGCTCTCTTTTCCTCAGCATGGCTTCAATCTTGGTGCGTTTGGTCTTGGCCAGCCCTTCATCCTTGAGCGCGGCCCGCAAGGTGGCGGCGTTGGCGGTTTCCAGATGATGTTTAAAATTAACATCCTCGCGGCTGGTATGACTGAGCCATTCCAGCGCCTCTTTGTCTACCGCTTCCGGTTCTGCCAAAGCCGGTGCCAAGCCTATTTTATCGACTAATGTTTTTAACATCTCGCGCATTTCCTGGCGGTCTGCCCTGATTGCGGTTATTTCGTTTGCAGTTGCCTGGGCGTGAGCGGCGGCGCTGGCTTCGATGTCTGCGATGCGGCGTTCGCTGGCTTCAAGTTCCGCCGTTTGTTTCGATACAACCGCCCGTAATGCGTTCGCGTCTGTTTCCGCCTGATGACGGGCCGATTGTTCGCCAGTCAGTAGGCTGGTGAGCTGCTCAACCCTGGCTTGCAGTTCCGCCCGTGCGGCTTCTGCGGTTTCGGCCCGGTGCGTGGCGTTCGCGGTCGCCAGGGTTTGTGCATTTAGCTCGGCTTGAAGTCGGGCGATTTCGGTTGCGCCGGCTGCCAGTTGTTGGGCTTTGTCGTCGGCATCGGCCAACGCACTATCGCGCTCTGTCTTAACCTGCTCCAGTTCTTCAGCGGTGGTTTGCAGTTCGGCCAGGGTGTCGTCTCGCTCGCTCTGAGCCTCGGCCACGCGGGCGTTAGTAGCCAGCGCTAACTGGTCGAGTTCCGATTTGGTCTCGGCAAGCGCCGCATCCCACAGCTGAGCTGCGGCCCCGTGCAACACGTCAATAATGGCGGTCGGTAACGGTGCCCGCTCAACCGGCTGGGCCACTTGCAAAACCTGGCTCTCTTTCCAGCGGCGCAACGCCTGGCTGATGGTCGTCATCGATCCGCCGCCAATGGCCGACCAGATCGCCCGGTTGGTGACTTTTTCACCGCTTGCCGCCAGTCGGTCGGCAACGTCAAAAATCATATCGTCTGTAACAACTCGTTCAATGCCCATAAACCCGCCTTTTTGTTATGATAACGTTATTAATGTTATGATAACGTTATCATAACAAAATTACAAGCTAAAGACGCGGACAAAATCGCCCGCGTCTACGTTACTTTAGATCACCCGGCCAACCGGGCCATTTCCACCCCCAACGACCAGATAGCGCGGTTAAGCCGGATATTCTCACTCACCCCGGTCACTTTACGCGTGGACATTCTGCCGCCGTTTCGGTTGATGCCGCGTACCCCGCCTTGAATCATGTTTTCCTGAACCCGGTTTAAGGTATGCCAAAGATCGTCGCCCCGGTCACTGGAACGGCGGGCGGCATTCAGCTTGTACGCTTCGATGGGTACGTTTTCATTGGGATCGTAACGAAGTTGCAGCGCGGCATTAGCAAAGGCGTTTTGTTGCCCTGGGCTTAATACGACACTTTGCATTAGCTCCTTTGCTGAATCGACCTGTTCGAATTCATCAACGATGTGATAAGCGCCCTCGATGACATTGGTTAAAACATCGCCGGAATGCCGGATACGAAAATCTTCGATCTCCGAACCGCAGATCAAGCCATTGTGACAAACGAAACGGAAGCAACCGGCCAACATTTGATAACTGCTGGTGCCATCATGGGAATTAACCAGGATGATTTCGTTGGCCGTATCACCGATTATTTGATTCTGATGGCGAAAGCGGATCATGTGCTTGGTAAATTCCGATTTACCCTCAATGCGTGAACGTGCCTGACAAGCCATAAACGGTTGGAAGCCTTCACCACGCAAACCATTAACAACTTCGCAAGTTGGAATATAAGCGTAGCGGGCGGAACGCGAATTGTGTGGCGCATCGGCGAAGACCGAAGGCGCAGCTTTAAAGATTTGCTCGTCTGACAGTGGGCTGTCAGATCGCACGAATCCGGAAATATTTTTGAAAGATGTGGCTAACTTTGCCATGATAGTGACTCCTACTAAGTAAGCCCTGCAAGGTGGACTAGACCGAAACAGGGCAAAGGTTAATTAAAGAACCGACCGAAACGGTGGGACAGACGGCCAGCGGATTTAAACCCGCTGGCTTTTTTGTCGTACTAATTATAACTTAACTCATAAAATAATACAATAACATACTGATATAAAACAATTAAGCTTAAATATTAAATCACGCAATTAACAGTGTAAACTTGGCAATTTCGTAAATAACAAAAACCAACCTTGAACTTGAGCCTCAGGGGGTTTGGGGGGCAGCGCCCACCATTTAAAAAAACCGCGAAGCACCTTTTATCTTTTCCGCCGAGTTGAGGGCATAGCCATAAGCCCGTTAAGAAAAACCAACCCGTCACCATCGCCTACCGATTCGGTTAGTCAGTCGATAAGTCCTGTCAAGACGCAGATTGCTTAGTGTTTGTTTGCGCATGAAGTGCGCTTACAAACACTTGGCAATTCTGTCTTTACGGGGCTTATCGACTGGCTTAGGGTGCGGGGTAGGCTATGGTGGTGGGCTGGTTTTTTAGGGTTTATGGCTATGCCCGGTTGAGTCGTTTGCTCTTTCGTGTACGCCAACGACATCCGGCCGCCTTAACCCTGTTACGGTAAATGAGGACGCTGGGCGTGAAAGATGAACTTTTGAACAGCACCCACTTACCCAGCGGCGATTTAAGGGCTTAAGGTGGGCGGGGGAGGTGGTGGACACAAAAGGATCGTGCGTACCGCACACCGCTTGAGGGCAGGAGCCCGAACCTTAAAACAGGGACGGTAACGACAAGGCTGAGAATATAACGCCGGGGTTTGGGGTGCGCCCCATTTAAAAAAACGCGCAGCACCTTACCTTTTACCTTTGTTTGAGTTGTAGGCGTAGCCGGAAACGAGTTCCGATAAATTCGGGGCCATGCAAAATAAGTGACATTTTGCATAATGTGAATTATGCGTAGTGGGGGCTGCACGCTTTTCGCGGCCCCCACTACGCATAATCCCCTACGTTATGTATATTGGCACGTTTTTGCTTGGCCCCGCTCCTTTGCTTGAGCTGTAGGCGCAGCCGGAAGCGAGTTCTCACTTCAGCGCGTAGCACAGCAGTCAAGCGGAAAAACATCAGTGACGCTGTTCCGCTGTTGTTTTTTCGCTTGGCATCGAAAAACTGCGTAGCCACCTTAGCGTAACAAAATCAGGTTGCGCTGCTTTATCAGCAGCCTGATTTTGTTACGCTCCAAACCACGCTTTTAAAGCTTTTCGGGCGGAAGGCAAGCCCTGATATTCACTGATCTAAAGTTGCGTGGTTGAATTGGTTCCGATAATGACAAGGCTATTTCATGCAGGGACATTGGGGTTGGTAAGGATTAATGTCCATTTTTTTGACTAATGGCATCAACAGGAGATCGAGCAGGAACAGCAGTCATAGAATTGATGCGCATGGCCAGCAATGCCGAATACAACAACAGAACGCCGGCATTCAAAACAACCGGATGAATTCCGAGACAGCTCTAATGCCAATCGAGTCCCGAGCTTCGGAGTAGAACAAGCCTGATCGATGCCAAGGAAGTCGAGGCGGCACTCACACGGACGTGTGTGCCGCGCAGCCAGGGATGGCTTGTTTGTCCTCTGGCCAGCAGCGGATTGAGCAAGTCGGTAGGGAGAGCTTAAATGCTTACACTGGTGTAAGCATTTAAGCCGACCGGACGATTTGCGGATTATGCGCACGGCTGTCTGAGTGTTAGGCTTCGGCGTGGTTCATAACTGAACAGTGCGACAGAAGCCGGGGCAACACTCACACGGACGTGTGTGTTGCGCAGCCAGGGATGGCTTGTTTGCCCTCTGCCACCAGCGGATTGAGCAAGTCGGGAAGGAGTGTTTAAAAGCAGACAGGGACGTTTGCTTTTAAGCCGACCGGACGATTTGCGGATTATGCGCTGGGGACTGTTGAATGTCGGCATTCAGCAATATCTGCTCAAAAACTGAACAATCTAACTAAACCCCACGGATTACGCCGGAATCAGCGATAATTTCAGTCCTTTTTAACAGCTTTATCCACAGATTTTGTGGATTTATTCGCCTTCAGCGGTTTGTCGCTCTTGATGAATCGACTCAGGCCGTTATTTTCCATCCAGGCATATAAAGTGGTCGGCGAACAGCCGACAATCCGGGCAATGCTGGTCTTATGCACGTCTTTTTTCAGTAGTTCGCAGATCTCATCTTTCCTTTTATCCAGCTTTTTTTCCGCGCTCACGCCGCCTTTGGGCCGACCCAGCGGCAACCCGGCGGCTTTGCGCTTGGCCAAAGCTTCGGTGGTTCTGGCGCTGATAAACTCGCGCTCTATTTCGGCGGCCAGACCCAGCACAACAGCGGTTATTTTCGAATTCAGGGAACCATCCATGACCATGTTGGATTTGGCGACATGGACGACAATCTCTTTACGGGCCGCTTCCTGGAGAATTTCGAGCACTTGCAAAGTCGAACGGGCCAGCCGGGATATTTCAGCGACCAATAACACGTCACCGGCTTTGGCTTGATCTAAAAGCTTGCCCAAGTCACGCTCACGCCAATTTTTTTTGCCGGTAACGGTGTCGTCAATAAAGGTCAACGGTTCCAGGTTGTTTTTCTGGGCATAGGCGATAACACCGTGGCGCTGGTTGTCCAAATCTTGTTTGTCCGTACTGACACGGATATAGGCATATGTTGACGCGGTCACAGTTTTTCTCCCTATTTTGTACTAGGATTCTATCCACTTTAAACGTCCGTTTAAAGTGGATAACATGATTTTTTGGCGCTTTCCCCTGTATTCCCCATACTTTGAATCAAAACGCGACGAAAACGTGACGTTTTTTGAGGTGATCACTATGCAGTTTTTGACGATAAAAAAACACCAACGGCCTCGCAAAGATGGCAAACCACATGCCCAAGCGTTCGTGATAACCAAGACCAGGAAATACGGTCAGGTCATCGAACAGAAAGGCATTTCGATAAAAAAACCGGTACTGATCACCGGCGCTCATGCCAGCGGCAAGAGTTATTGGCTGGATCGGCTCAGGAAGGATGCCGCGCGTATCTGGGCAACCAAAGCCGATACCGAACCCTTATACCTTGCCGCTGTCCGTCCCTTGTCCGCCTGGACGGATACCAAAGACTTAGCGATATGGTGGGCCGCCCGAGAAAATCCGGACGAAGATCGGCATTGGACTAAACTGAAAGCCTGGGAACGCCAAGATGCGCTATCCTTGTATCTGGCCGAAACAGGGGCAGTGCTATTTGTCGATGATGCCCATAACCTAAGCGGGCGTAAGCTAAAGATTACCCAAGATTGTGTACGGTCGGCTAAAGTTTGGGTAATGGCCGCCACCGATGAGGGCCGACTTTCGCCGGGTCTTCGAAAAGACGTATTGGCGGCGCAACCGCAAACCTACCGCTTGGATTCCGAGGTGGCCTATGACGCTACCTTCGCCATTATGTGGGTACTGATCGCCGCCTGCACCACGATGGGTTATTGGGAGTTGGCCATCGTGCTGGGCGGTTTAAAAATGTTCGCCGGAGGGAGCCGTGCCGCTAAACAAAATTAAAATTCTGCTGGTCTGGGTCTGTTTCTTTTACTCTGTAGAAGTAGCCAAAGCGCTAGACGCTCGGCCACCGTTGATCATCGATGAACCGGCACCGGTACCGGAACAGGCAAAACCGCCGCCCGACATCAAACCTTATGAAATACCGACCATGCGCGGCAACAAGCGCGATTTTCATCACACACCGCCCATCAAGCTTGCCCCGGTCATCGATGCCGATGCCGTGTTTAAAATGATCGTGAACTGTTTTCCGGAAAGACCGGATTGGGGCCTGGAAGTTAAAGCTGTTTCCGGTGCGCGCTATACCGACAATAGCGGGATCAGCACCTTCGATACCGCCGGGCTGTCCAAATACTACGCTGGCATTGTCGCGGAAATGCCGTTGTACAGCGCCGAAGAGCTGCATAAACAACGCACCCAGGAATACCAGCGCCGGGGCGAAATCGCGCAAAACGTGGCTAAATTGCTGAAAGGCTTGGCCGACCGGCAACGGGCGCTACGTATGGTCGGCATTAATGAAAGCGTCGAAGCGCGGAGCCAATACCGGGTTAGTGAAGGGTTGGCACCTGCTGAAGAACAAATCGCCAACTTAAAGGCGGTAGCCGACAAGGTCGGCGATTTGGACGAGGCCAATGCGGCGCTGGTTGCCGCCCGGCTGGCGCTGGTCGGCCAGTGCCGCGACGACATAGCGGAAAACGTCAACGACTACCTGAAGGAAATCACCCAGTGAAGTGGGTTAACCATATCGCCATTGCCGGTTCGGTAACCGCAGTCTGGCGACCGGAACTGGTACCGTTGGCCGTGCTCGGTTCTACAGCACCGGATTGGTTGGAGTGGCTTTACAAGATGACTGGACGGCATGTTAGACATCGCACCGTCACCCATTACCTTTCGGTTTGGTTGTTTGGCCTGCTGTTCGGGCTGTGGGTGTGGGATTGGCACCATGTCATCGCCGCATTCTGCGCCGGTGGCCTATCGCATGTGATTGCCGATGCGCTGACCATCCAGGGTGTGCCGCTGGGTTGGTGGAGCGACCGGCGCTTTCATTTGTTCGGTGGACGACTGCGCACCGGCCAGATGGGCGAGTATTGGGTAGCCGGGGCGTTCGTGCTGGCCTGCGTAGGATTTGCGGCAGTCACGCGCAACTTTGGCGCTTCCGAATACAGCCCGTTTTTCTGGGATTATGCCGATTATTATCACCAAGGGCTGATCGATGGCCATGAATGGAAAGAAAACCGGTTCCGGTGGTTATGAATTTTTAACTGTGTTAAGGTTGTATTAATTACAACCTTTTATAAAACCAAAATTATGACAAAAACGATTAACACAGGGATCAAACTCGATGAAACCCTACATACACGCCTTAAAGCCCTAAGCACTGTTAAGGAACGTAGCCCCCATTGGCTGATGAAAGCCGCCATTGAAGATTATGTGGCACGGGAAGAGGTTTACGAGCAAGAAAAACGCGAAGACCAGGAACGCTGGCAATGCTATAAGCTATCGGGTCAGGCTATCCCCAATGAAACGGTTAATAGCTGGCTGGAATCCTGGGGCAGTGACCGCGAATTACCATGCCCGAAGTAGTCTGGCTACCCGAAGCACTGGAAGACGTCCAGAGGCTACGCCTGTTCTTAGCAGATAAAAACCCAACTGCCGCCGCCCGTGCCGGTCGGGTTTTACAGGACGGCGCAAAGCTGCTCGCCAGTTTTCCGGAAGCGGGCTACCCCATGAATGACGGCACCGATCGCCGCGAGTTGTTTTTGCCCTTTGGCGCAAGTAGCTATGTACTGCGCTACATCATCGATGTTCAAGTGGTGGTGGTTCGGGTATGGCACGGGCGGGAAAACCGTAAAGAACATTAAAAGCTAAGGAGTCTAAAAATGAACCCTAACCACTATACTTACCAAGTGACTTGGTCGCCGGAGGATAACGAGCACATTGGCTTGTGTACGGAATTTCCCTCATTATCTTGGCTTGCTCCCACTCCGGAAGAAGCCTTAACCGGTATTCAGCAGCTAGTCCGCGAGGTCGTCACTAATATGCAAGATAATGGCGAAGCCATACCCACGCCCTTGGCCGAGAAAAATTACAGCGGGGAATTCAGGGTGCGCATCCCATCAATTGTGCATCGCGCGTTGACCATGCAAGCCGCGGAACAAGGTGTTAGCCTAAACAGGCTGGCAAGTGCAAAATTGGCTAGCTGAACAGGACAATAAGGGGTAAAAATGGCTATGATGAGCTCGCCGCACCCCGGCGAAACGATACGTGAATTATGCCTTGAGCCGTTAGGTTTAAGAGTAACCACTGCCTCCGAGCCTGATCTGCGGCTTGAGGAATTAAGGCGGGAAATTCAGAAAGGCATAGACAGCTGTCCGGAAACCCCACTGAATATTGAAGAAATCAAAGCGCGTGGCCGTAAAAGGCTTGCCGCGCAACAAGTGGTAAATTGAAAGCAAAACGTTTGAGACGGGGTTACAAACTCCCGTCCTGCTTGGGATGCTGTAATATTAAAACTAAGCCATGTAAAACATTTCGGACTGGGCAACATGCCCCGTCCGGCTTGTGAGGGTTACCGGGCTGGTGGTCGATATTTAAGGTGAGCTATGAACCACATTTACCTGGAACGGCACGACCCGGACAAAAACCTGCACCGGTTTTATCAAATGTTCGTTACACCCGGCATATTCGGCGATTGGTCGCTGGTTCGTGAATGGGGCAGGAGAGGATCGCCCGGAACCGTGCGTAAAGATTGGTTTGATAGCGAAGAAAAAGCCTGGCTAGCCGGAGAGAAGTTAAAGGCCATTAAGGAGAAAAAAGGTTATAGATCCATTTTGGCGGAATTGTAAAGGTACGCACAGCGTACCAGGCTACCAGGCTCCTAATACGCATGAAAACTTTTATAAACTATACTGTCAACTATTCTGTTTGTATGGTCTACCCTGCTTTTTAAAGCAGGTGAAAGGGGCTACTGGTCAACCGCTGGTAGATAAAAACATTTGTTAATTCTACTTTGTCAGATTATCTGGCCTATACAGATGATCAAACTTTGTGTATAATAAGCCATTGTTTTATATAGGTTAATAACGATAATGACGTGAAAATCCTGGAACCCTGCTTATTCGCGCCCTTCAAGGGCTTC
>SXIP01000145.1 GCA_005772825.1 Methylococcaceae bacterium
CCATATTGCCGCCGGTCACGCCGAAAAACAGGTTGGGACGGCCCAGCTTCCTGAAATCGGCGACGCCGGTCCAGTCGGGCTGCGAGATAATGCCGACCCTGAAGCCTTGCGCTTCCAGCAGGCGCCCGATCAGTGCCATGCCGAAACTCGGATGATCGATATAGGCATCACCGGTGACCAGGATGACATCGCAGCTATCCCAGCCCAGCTCATCCATTTCCGCTTTGGTCATCGGTAAAACAGGCGCTATGCCGAAACGCTGGGCCCAGTATTTGCGGTAGCTGAAAAGATTGGTGGCGGTGGACATCATAGTTTTATCACTTCGTTAAGGGTGCTGGCGTTATGTTTTTTCAGGTCTCTTAAAAAAACAGGGAACTCAATCTGGTAGTGTTGTTCAAGCTCCAGGGCTCTTGTTCGTAAATCTTTCATGGCGTGAACGGGGGAATCTTCGTTGAAGGCGAGACCGATAATATTGCCTTTGCCCTGGACGGGCAGGAACAGAATTTTCCAGTTAAAAGCACGAGCCAGCCATCTGGAGCAATCCATAAATTGAGGATTATTGGTGCCGCCCCAAAGATTGATGACCAACATGCCGTCGGTTTTTAACAAGGCTTTACAGGCATCGAAAAAGGCTTCATTGCCGATGGATTCGGCCATGCCTTCATGATCGAAGGCGTCGATAAACAGCAGGCTGTAACGCTCGCGGTGCGTCTCGGTTCTTTGCCGGACATAGTCGCCGCCGTCATCGATTATGATTTTCAGACGTGGGTCGAGCGGCAAGCCGAAATGACTGCGCGCGACTTTGACAACACTTTTCCTGTATTCGACGGCTTTCAACCGGCATTCGGGAAAATGATACAGCAAGTGCTTGGTTAACGAGCCGCCGCCCAGGCCGATAATCAGCGCATCATGTTGATCCAGGGTGGGCTTGAATAATAGCCAGCTGGTCATTGCCCGCACATAACTCAATTGCAGTTTATGCGGATCGGCCAACAACATGCTGCTTTGCATGGGAAATGAGCCAAAGTGCAGCGACCTGACACCGGCGCGGTCGATAATTTCGAGAATACCTTCATCATCGAAACTTTCATGAATTATCAGGCCATCATTTCTGTACATATTTTAAAGCGTATCGGTTTATCAAAATCAAACTATTATACACGCGGTTGATAATTAACCTTGTTTTCCCGGTAAATCCATTATTGTGAATAAGTTCACGTTATAAAAATCTGATCTATGAAACAATGCGCCCCGGATTGTTAATGTTATTTACCCCTACATTCCAACCTTAACAACCAAAGCTGAGCTGTGCCGCCTCCGGCACAGCTTTTTTTTTGCGAAAAACAACACAATTATTGCAATCAGGCACTAGAATAACTTTACAGTTACTCTCTTTAAATTCGCCTGCCGTGCTCAACATCATCTGGATTTTCTTTTTCCTCGCCGCGTTTGTCACTGCACTGATTAAACTGGTTTTTTTCGGCGATCAGCAGGTTTTCGCGCATATCATGGAAGCCATGTTCAGCCTGTCGAAATCGGCTTTTGAAATTGCCTTAGGGTTAACCGGCGTATTGGCCTTGTGGCTGGGTATCATGCGTATCGGTGAACGCAGCGGCTTTGTGATGCTGTTAACACAAAGCCTGACCCCGTTATTCAGCCGCTTAATGCCTGATGTGCCGAAAGACCATCCTGCATTGGGGGCTATTGTCATGAATATCTCAGCCAATGCGCTGGGGTTGGACAATGCCGCGACGCCTTTAGGCATCAAGGCCATGCAGGAACTGCAAACGCTGAACCCGCATCCGGAAACCGCCAGCAACGCGCAAATCCTGTTTCTGGTCATCAATACTTCCGGCGTTACCTTGTTCCCGGTGACGATTTTCACCTATCGCGCCCAACTCGGTGCGCTTAACCCGACCGATGTCTTTATCCCGATACTGATAGCGACTTACATGTCGACGCTGACAGGCTTGCTTGCCGTTGCCGCCGTACAGAAAATCAATCTGCTGGACAAGGTGGTCATGGCTTATCTGGGTGGCTTCACTCTGATAGTCGCCGGCTTGCTCGGTTATTTCGCCAGCTTACCGCAACAGCAAATGCTCGAGCAATCGGCGACGATGAGCAATGTCATCCTGTTTTCGCTGGTCATCCTGTTTATCGGCGGTGCGGTTTACAAAGGTGTTAATGCCTATGATGCCTTTATTGAAGGCGCCAAGGAAGGTTTTCAGACGGCGACCATGATTATTCCCTATCTGGTTGCGATGCTGGTTGCCATCGGCGTATTTAGGGCCAGCGGCGCATTGGATCTACTCGCGGATATGGCGCGGCATGCCGTGCATTATTTCGGCTTCGATGACCGCTTTGTCGACGCCTTGCCGACGGCTTTGATGAAACCGTTCAGCGGCAGCGGCGCGCGGGCGATGATGATAGACACGATGAAAACGCACGGCGCCGATTCGTTCGCCGGGCGCCTAGCGTCAATTGTACAGGGCAGTACCGAAACCACCTTTTATGTACTGGCGATTTACTTCGGTTCAGTCGGTATCAAACATATTCGCCATGCCGCTGCCTGTGGGATAATAGCCGATTTTGGCGGCATAGTGGCCGCCATTGTTGTGGGTTATTGGTTCTTTGGATAATGAAAGTTCATCTTAAAACACTCGGCTGCCGTCTTAATGAAGCGGAATTGGAAACCTGGGCGCAAGGCTATCAGCAAGCCGGGCATCAAATTACCCGGCAGGCCGAAGCCGCGCAGTTAATCGTGCTGAATTCCTGCGCCGTCACTCAGGATGCGGCTAGAAAATCGCGCAACCTGATACGCCGCATCCATCGCGACAACCCGCAGGCCAAACTGGTCGTCAGCGGTTGTTATGCGACCTTAAACCAGGAAGAGGCCGCCTCTTTAATGGGCGTTGACCTGGTGGTCGGCAACAAGGATAAAGACCGGCTGGTGGAAAAAACCCTGAGCGAATTGAACATGGACGCCATGCCGGCGATGTCGACAGAGCCGGGCGAACTGTCGTTATTCACGCGCGGCAGGCAGCGCGCCTTTGTCAAAGTACAGGATGGTTGCCGATACCGTTGTACGTTTTGCATTGTCACGGTGGCGCGCGGCGAAGAAAACAGTCGTCCGGTGCAGGCCGTTATCGATGAAATCAACGAGCTGCATCGGCAAGGTATCAATGAATTCATCCTGACCGGCGTACACTTGGGCGGTTACGGCAGTGACCTCGGCATTAACTTGGCCGATTTGATCAAAGCCATACTCGCACAAACCGACATTCCACGCCTCAGGTTGGGCTCACTGGAACCGTGGGAGTTTTCCGATGATTTCTTTGAGCTGTTCCATAATCCCCGCTTAATGCCGCATTTACATCTGCCGCTGCAAAGCGGATCGGACTCGGTGTTGCGCAGGATGGCGCGGCGCTGTAAGACGGAAGAGTTTGCCGCCATCGTTGGGCAATTACGGCGGCAAATCCCGCACTTTAATGTCACCACCGATATTATCGTCGGCTTTCCCGGCGAGACCGAA
>SXIP01000146.1 GCA_005772825.1 Methylococcaceae bacterium
GCCTTGCTTAACCATCAGCTGCTTCCCGTCAAACCTGGACATCCAGAGGCTTGGCCTGGCATGCCGGGGATTAACAATGCATTCCCGGCAACTTGTGCGGTTGCCAACTAGGGAGGATGAAAAAACCTACACTTGTAAGAGGCTGGGAGGGGGTAGGTGAATAGTTACGATTTTTTTTATGGAGTCGAGAGCTTCGGCAACAGCTGATCGTCAATGAATATTTTCAAGCGCGCCCGCATTCGCTACATTCTGCACCGTTACGCTATTCCCCATGAGCAATGGCTCGATGCTAGCGAAAAGCTGCCTGTTTTACAGGGCCTGACGGCGGTTGAGAAAGCGCACCTGCGCGAATTAACGACACTGTTTATGCGTGAAAAACAGTTCGTCGGCGTAGAGGAGTTTGAGCTTACCGACGCCATGTGTTTGATCATCGCCGCTCAAGCCTGCCTGCCGGTACTCAGGCTGGGGCTGGGTTGTTTATCGGGCTGGACGGAAATTGTCGTTTATCCCGGTGCGTTCCGGGTCAGCCGCGACGATACCGATGCGGCGGGCGTTGTGCATCATGAAGACCGGGTGCTGATCGGAGAGTCCTGGTCACGCGGCCCGCTTATCCTGTCGTGGCGCGATGTCGAGCGGGATATGCAGGAAAGCGAATCCGGGCACAATGTAGTGATTCATGAAATTGCCCACAAGCTGGATATGTTGAATGGATCGGCCAACGGTTTTCCGCCCTTACATAACGATATGCCGGTAACGGATTGGTCGGAAGCTTTCAGCACGGCTTATGAAAGCCTGGTCAGTCGCGTCGATCATCACCATCACACTTGCATCGACCCTTATGCGGCAACCAGTCCTGCCGAATTTTTTGCCGTGATCAGCGAATATTTTTTCTCCGCCCCGGAAATCCTGCATACGCACTTTGCCGATGTCTATGAGCAACTTCGGCTATATTACCGGCAGAATCCGTTACTGCGCAGTCAATCAAAATCAAGCTAAAAACTTATGCTTCACTACACTGCTTTCTGTTCAGCCTAAAGTCGGCAGCTTCACTTTCTTCGTAAAACGCATGGTGCCGATTTATCCGGTGTCACGAATTATTCTTGCTCGTTGTCCGGATTCCGCTAATATTTTTCATCATTAAACATGAAGAAAGCTTACCTGGAGGCTGTTCATTGAAAATCATCGTCAGGTTATTTATTGCCGGTCTGTTAGGGCTATCGGCTTTTACTTTAAACACGACAGCCTTGGCTGACGTGCCGCTGCCGGAAAAAAGCGCCAAGTCGGCTGTACAATCAGCCGATATTGAAGTTTTTGTTCGCAATGGCTGCCCGCACTGCGCAAAAGCGGAGCTGTTTTTACAAGCTCTTGAAAAGGAACAGCCGAATCTGAGTATCGTCATTCATGATGTGGCGGAGGACCCGTCCGCATTGGATCGCTTGCAAAGCCTCGCTAAAGATCAGGGAACGGGCATGGTGAGAGTGCCTGCTTTTCAAGTGGGCGGACAGTTGATCATCGGTTATTCCGATGAGCTCACAACCGGGCAGCTTATCCGCAACGCTTTGGCCCAAGCCGGGATACGCACGCAAATCCCGAAAAACGATGCTGCATCGGGTAGTTGCGAAGCGGAGCAAGTCGTGTCCTGCGATGCCGGAACGGACAATGCGACCACGACAGCGCAACCTTTTATCATTGATTTCCTTGGTCGCAAGGTGTCGCTGGATAGCGTCGGTTTGCCGCTGTTCACCTTGGCTATGGGTTTGCTGGACGGATTTAATCCGTGTTCAATGTGGGTGTTGATCCTGATGATCTCGCTGCTGGCTTCAATGAATAACCGGCTGAGAATGTTCGCGATCGCCGGTACCTTCATTGCCGTCGAGGGTATCGCTTATTTCGTTTTCATGACGGCCTGGCTCAATCTTTTTCTGCTCATTGGTCTTTCCCGCATTTCGGAAATCGCCATTGCGGTTATTGCCTTGCTGGCGGGGCTTATTAACCTCAAGGATTTCGGCTTTTATGGTCAAGGCGTGTCGCTGTCGATTCCTGAAAAAGCCAAACCCGGCATATACGCTCGGATTCGCGGTATTCTCCAGGCGCAAAATATTGTCGGCGCGATGATAGCCGCCGTCGTGCTCGCCATTCTGGTGCAGGTCGTCGAGTTCATGTGTACGTCGGGATTTCCTGCGTTGTACACGCGGATACTGACTCTGCAACACCTGAGCAAGATGAGCTATTACGGTTATTTGCTGCTCTATAACCTGGCCTATATGTTCGATGACCTGATTGTTTTAACTATCGGCATTATTACCTTGAGCCAGCGACGGCTCCAGGAAAAGGAAGGTCGCTGGCTTAAGTTAATCAGCGGTCTGGTGATGATCGGGCTGGGGCTATACTTGATTGTCTATCCTGTCATCCGGTAGCCTACTCGACGTTTACCCACCTAGCCGCTCCTGAAAATAAGCCGCCCGGCTTGTTGTGCCTGCTTGCGCCATTGTCGCCAGTAACCTTCGGCCTGCTGCTGACGCAAGCAGCGCAGATAACGCACCCGTTGCGCTTCGTTTAAATGCTCATGGATCAGCGGCATCAAGCCGTCTTCGATATTGTAAGCCGCTTGTCCGGGGGCAAGACAAACGGGGACGACACAGTCAAGCGGCAAGCGCAAATCCTCGGCGATAGCTTCGCATGCCTGCCGGATATTGTGCGCCTTGGCGTTGTAGGGTTGATCGATATTGTAAGGCGGCTGCCATTCACGAATCGGCCGTAAACGGTCAATTTGTGTAGCCACCGCGATGATGACCGGCAAGGCCTGATTTGGGCATTGTTCCTGAAAGTAGCGGCGAATGGCTTCCAGTTGCGCTGCATCGATTTGCCGGGCCGCTTGTGTGGCGTTACAAACCATTAAAATCACATCGACTTTAGCCCATTGCTGTTTTAACGCCTCAGGCGCGCTATCGTGGGTTAAACCGCCATAACCGGCGCTGTCCAGCAATATCGCCTGTTGCAAACCATCCCGTTCAAGGATGTAGGGGGTGATTTCCGCCGTCGTCGGCAATAAACCCTCGGCGCTTTTTATTTCGCCAAACAAGGCATTGATCAGGCTCGATTTGCCGCTGCTGACCTGGCCTAAAATCAGGAGGCGGAGCGGCTCTATCGCCTGTTGCCGGGCTGCATTTTCAGCGATATCCTCTTTTGACTGGGCAGTTAATATCTCGGTGGGAACTATATCATCGAGACTTATTTGACCGCTGTACAGTTGAATCGCGTAATAACCGAGCTTGTTAATATAAGCACTGATCAGGCGTTTTGAGATTTCATTGGTAACGGTATACATGCCTTTGCTGACCAATAAACCACGTGCTTTCGCCAACGCCGCGCCTGACCAGTTAAACAGCCAATTACCGATATTGAAAATCGATTTAAATTTATTCAGGGTATCGACGGTTTGCTTAACGCGCAACAGGTCGCCGACACGCACCGCATGGCTGCCGGGTATTTTATCCAGAACATCGTGCTGAATATCGTTACAGACCAGCACAATCAGCTTGAGCAAATACGGCAGCGGAAACTCCAAAACAGGGTATTTTGAATCCGCATGAAAGTGCCGCGCAACCAGCATCAAGATGTCGTTAGTCAGCTTTAAAGCCTTGCCGGGATCTGTCAATAGATCGGTTTCCGCTTGCCGACTTTCGCTTAATAACTCAAGTTCCCGCCAGGCCAGTTGCGCCTTATCCGACCAGTTCGGGTTGGCCTGAATGCTAAATGGCTCTATAAACACCGGCTTGGCGGCTTTGCTGCGCCAGTGCAGCAAGGCGTAGACCAGCGCAATATTGGCCGACAAGATACCGATGCCCTGATAAATCCAGCCCTGTTGCCATAGCTGGTAAGCGCCCAGTACGATTAACGCCAGCCAGGGCAACAAAAACAGCACGGTTACGGTGATTCCAAAGCGTGTTATTTGAATCGGCATGCTTAAATTTCCTTGTTTTTGAGAAATTGACGCGCATTGATGAACGCTTCGTCGTAGGCTTGTTTCAAGGTCGCATGATCAGGCAGGGCGCCTCGTTTAACGCCATACAAATACACGCAAAAAGCCTTGCCCAACGCGTAAGTCATTGCTCCCGAATAAACGCCCGCCACCGCCGAACCGTATACAGGAACCAATTTCAGCAATTCCCGACCCAATAAACTCACACCGACGCTGACGCCGACAAGACTGGTAAACTCGGCATAAAGCCTGCGGGTCAATTCCAATCCGTAAATGGAAGCGATGCTATGAAACAGTTTGGCCTGCACTGCCAGCACCAGTGGCAATCCAGCCAGCGGAATTGCACCCAAGCCCATATTCAGCAGCGCATAGCCTATCAGATGCGGATGAGCCAGACGGGCGTGAAAATCCAGCAAGGCTTTATGATGTTCGGTGCCGCGCAACAAGCCGATAACGCCTTTCGGCAACACCGTCTCAATGGTATCCCATAAGGCATCCAGCCCGTAATCGACCGGTTCATAGCCATCTTCGGGCAGGGTAAAATCAATCGGCACAAAATGTGCGGGCAGTGATTTAAACCAGTCGCGCTGGTGTAACAACACCTGCGCCAAGGCATGAGGCACTTGCGGCGGAAAGGGTGTTTGTTGATAGGGATAGGGTTGAATATGGTCGGCATTACCGATATAGCCTTCGTGCAAGGCGGTTTGCACGACGATAACCGGCCATGCAGGGTGTTGTTGGTGAATGGTCATGACCGTATCGACCACTTCCGCTTGATTCATGTCCAATGCCCGCAACACCACGATCAGTAAATGCGCCTGACCGGCGCACCAAGCCAGGTCTTCGCCGGGATTATAAGCGGTTTCGCCGAGTCCCCGGGTATCCAGGAAACGCAGCATTGGGTGGCTGGTTGATGGAAAATCATAAAACCGCGATCTTTTGGTGCAAGCCTGAAAACCGTTACCGATTTCCGCCGCGTCACTGCCGGTGATGGCGCGAATCAGCGATGTTTTACCGGCTTGCGTTTTACCCAGCAACCAAAAAACAGGAATCGGCAAGCGTTGCTTGACTTCGTCTATTTTCGATTCTAGGTTGCTTGCCTTGGGACTAAAAAGCGCATCGCCCAAACCTTTCCATGTCCAATTGCCGATAATATTCATAAATAATGACTTAAAAACCTGGGGAGAACTTTATCAAATGAGGGATGACATCGACCGGTTGTAAGATTTCTTCAGTTGAACCAGGCGCTAAACCGCGCTTTAGCGTCGGCCTTGAATTGCTTGGACCAGCGATAGATCTCCGTTTCGGCAATTTTCCGGTGCGCCCATTGCAACCAGCCCGTGATGGTGCTGTAAATGAGGTTCAGCAAGGCAAACGTTAACAGTTGTGGTTTGGTCAGCGCAAACACCCTGGCGACCAGCAAGGTGCCCAGCAATTTTGCCAGCAGTTCCAGCACAATGCCCTGCACAAGCAAACCATTCGCCAGCATGCTCAAGGCGAGGATATTGATTGGCGTGATAATCAACAGCGGGATACTAATAGCCGTTAGCGCCATGAATGGTGAGGTTTGAATGAGCCATTGCTCGACATAGCCAAGATGCAGCCATCGGACCAGCGAGTGCCCGAATGCGGTCAATAAATCCCAAAGCCATTCCTCAAAAATCAGGACGATGGCCAACAGCGACAGCAGAATTTTTTTCATGGCTCGATTTAATAAGAGATTTAAAGATTTACATTGTAGACCGGGTCTTGCTGATTGCAATCAACGATTTCAGCGAGCATGGGGATTTAGTGATCGGAGAGAGTTACAAATACAGGCAAATCCCGGCTCGCATAATCGACTATTGCAATAAAATTTTAGCTAAAGCTCATAATCAGCGCTTTTTATGCACTGAAAGAGTGCAAAACAACCAGACAATCATTAAAAGCCTCAAGACAATCCCATGAAGTGCTTGTCATTATCTTATTATCAATAATAATAAAGCTCGCAGGAGATAACGCTTCATGGCTTGCTCCTCACCCCATCGTTCCCAAGCTGGAACGTCACGGCCATTAAGTTAAAAAAAGCACTAATATTCAAAAGATTATATAAGCCCTCGTTCCCAAGCTCCGGCTTGGGAATGCGGCCCTGGAAGCTCCAGCTTCCAGAATTCTCGAAGCTGGAGCTTCTCGAATTTGGGTTCCCAACGGAGCTTGGGAACCAGTTCGCTATCTCATTGAAAATAAATATATTGCGCTTAACTTAATAGCAGAGACGCCGGAGCGTCGAAATAATTAGGGAGGGGACTATTTATTGCGAGTTGCCTTACACAAGAGAGGAAGCAAAATATCATTTTGTCTATTCGCCCATACCACACTTCTCGAAAAGTTGTGGCATTTAAAATGCATATATTATTTTGCCGATGAAGGAATATACGCATTATGAATCACAATGCCATGTCGGAACTGACCTGTGCAGATTTCTTATGTATGGTTAACCTGCCTCGTAACTTTATCCGGCAAGCCGTTTTCCTGTTTGGGGCTTGCATCAGCTGAACGCGGCAGCTTCCGGTTTGGAGAAATACTATGAAGAAATATCTATTCACAATCGCACTGTTCGGAATTTTGCTGGGTAGCGCGATTTTAATATATGACCGATTAAACTCCGGCTCTGAATATAAGGCCGACTTGGCTTATTCTTCGTTCATCACTCAGGTCAAGGCCGGACGGATTGAACGCGTGGAAATTACCGGTAAACTCATCAAATTTCGGACCTCTACCGGCGAGGATTTTGAAACCTATAATCCGGGAGACCCACATTTAATCGAAGACTTGCTGGCAACCGGCGCTCAAATCAGAACGACGGCGCCTGAAGAAATGTCTTTGTTGAAGGAAATTTTTATTTCCTGGTTCCCGATGCTGATTCTGATTGCTATCTGTTCGTATTTTATGTACAGAATGCAAAAAAACAGCAGCGGATCAGTCAACTTCGGCTTTCAAAAAAGCAAGGCGAAAATGTTTAGTGAAGACCAGGTGAAAATAACTTTTGCCGATGTGGCGGGTTGTGAAGAAGCCAAAGAAGATGTTGTCGAACTGGTTGATTACCTGAAAGCACCGCAAAAATTTCAAAAACTGGGCGGCAAGA
>SXIP01000147.1 GCA_005772825.1 Methylococcaceae bacterium
CAAAAAGGAAAATGCGTTAGACTGATTCACCGTGCAGTACGGCCGCCTGAATGACGGAAAGCGAAATACAGCACCCGAACTAACGCTATTACGCTTTCTTCACAAATTCCGATTTCAACTGCATGGCGCCAATGCCGTCAACCCGGCAATCGATATTATGGTCGCCGTCAATAAGCCGGATAATCTTCACCTTGGTGCCGACCTTGATAACCGATGACGAACCTTTCACTTTCAAGTCCTTGATCACCGTCACGTTATCGCCGTCATTCAGCACATTGCCGTGGGCATCGCGCACCACCAGCCCGTCCGCCTGTTCTTCCACCGCTTCATTGGACCATTCATGTCCGCACTCGGGGCAAATAATCATGTTTCCGTCTTCATAGCAGTATTCAGAGCCGCATTTTGGGCATTTAAGGGGATTGCTCATGGTTTATCCTTGTTGGTTAGCTTGGCTGCATGCCAAGTGTGGGAGTTACCCTTGCGGGAAAAGGGCAATAGGGTACCACAAGATTGACGGGCGGGTTTAGTCTAGCGGTTATTGGTGAGACATGAGAGGTTCAATCGTGATCTCGCAATAACGATCTGCAGGGTTGTCCTTAGGGCCGGAAGCGAGGGCCTCTCCTATTCCAATGATCTCGGCCTCTTCGAAGGGAAAGTTCCGTAGGCGCTCGCGCAAGTGCTTGAGCAACCATTGCGCCCGGCGATTCGACAACGCTTGGTTGTAGTCGTGGCTCTGGCGCTGGTCGGTGTGCCCGGTGATGCGTAGGCGCAGGGGTTCGAGCGCCGAACCCGCCAAGGATTCGATCCGGCTGACGGCCTCGGAGAGTTCGGCGGGCGTCGGCAGGATTTCCTCGCCTTGGCCCTGGGTCTGCGGGAGGTCGGTGTGAAAATGGATACGTAACCGGGTGAAGACACAAGTTCGCCCCTCGCTGAGAAGCTTCTTCAGCTTAGCGTCAATGTCCGCGGTGATATGCAGGGAGAGACGAGCTAAATCATCGGTCTTGGGTAGAGGCGCATCGGCGGGGATGACCCAGCGGAAAGTTTCGGGCGAATCGCACTCAGGGAGAGGGAAATCTTCGCTATAGCGTGATTGCCCTGCATACTTCCAAAATACGGCATATTCAGGCCTAACCCGCACACCCATTCTGATGCGGGTTGAACGTTAGTACTCACGACAGCTAAGCAGTTACTCATGCCGCAAAGCTTCTATCGGGTCTAATCGGGCCGCTTTACGTGCAGGGAAATACCCGAATATCACACCGACTGACGCTGAAAACAAGAACGCAATAATAACTATCCCGCCTTGAAAAACAAAAGGCACTTGAAGAACGCCGGATAATGCCAATGCCGTGCCGAGCGCCAGGACGATGCCGATAAAACCACCGAATGACGACAACACTACGGCTTCCACCAAAAATTGCAGCAGCACTTCATTCTCTAATGCGCCTATGGCTAAGCGAATACCGATTTCCCGCGTCCGCTCAGTGACAGAAACCAACATGATGTTCATAATGCCGATGCCGCCGACCAGTAAGCTGACTGCGCCGACTGCGCTGAGCATGCCTGTCATGGTTTGGGTGGTGCTCGACAGCATCGCGGCGATTTCTTTCATGTCCATGACATTAAAATTATTTTCCTCGGTGTTAGCCAGGTGGCGGCGGGTACGCATGATGCCTTCTATAGCTTGTTTGACTTGGTCGGTATTGACGTTGTCCTGCATCGAGACTTTAATCAGGTTGACATCTTGGTTTCCAGCTATACGGCGTTGGTAAGTGCGTAACGGGATGACGACCAGATCGTCCTGGTCTGTGCCCATAGTGGATTGGCCTTTAGCTTTCAACAGCCCAATCACTTCGCAGGACAATTTTTGCAGGCGAATCCGTTTGTTTAACGGATTTTGAAGGCCGAATAACTTGGTGGCCACGGTTGGTCCGATAACACACACCGACGCACCGCGCCGTGCTTCATTGGTAGTGAACATTCGGCCTTCGGCAACCGGCTGATTGCTGACCGTAAAAAAATCTTCCGTAGAGCCAGAAACGTTTGTGGACCAGTTTTCATTGGCATAGATGGCGGTCGTTGAGCCTGACGCCACTGGTGCGATGGCCGCCAAACCATCAACATCCCTGGCTAGCGCTTCGGCATCGGCAATCTTGAAAGCTTCCGCGCCGGACGTTTGCCCAGGCCCCATTCGTTTGCCCACGCTAATCATTAAAAGATTACTGCCCAGGCTGGCAACTTGCTGGCCGACTTGCCGGGTGGCGCCGCTGCCTAAGGTGACGACCACAATGACCGCCGCAACCCCGATAATGATGCCCAGCATCGTTAACAGCGACCGCATCACATTGCGCCGTAACTCCCTAAATGCCAATAATAATGCGTTGCCTAACATAAATATTTAGTTACCATGCTTTTGGTCGCTCTCAATCAAACCGTCTTTAAAGGTGATAATACGATTGGCATAATCGGCCATCTCCGTCTCGTGCGTCACCATCACCACGGTGATGCCCTGATCCCGATTGATGGAGGTTAACAGTTCCATGATCTCGATACTGCGTTTCGAATCGAGGTTGCCGGTCGGCTCGTCCGCAAGCAGTAATGACGGTTCCGTCACAATCGCACGGGCAATCGCTACGCGTTGTTGCTGCCCGCCTGAAAGTTCGCCCGGTGTATGAGTTTCACGAGACGATAAACCCACGGCGTCCAAAGCCGCTTTAGCCAAACGATGCCGGGAAGCGGTATCCAATCCCCTGTAGATAAGCGGTAACTCGACATTTTCCAAAGCCGTCGTGCGGTTGAGCAAGTTAAAGCCTTGGAAGACAAAACCCAGGTAATGCCGGCGCAGTAAAGCACGCTGGTTTCGGGTCAGTCCGCCGACATTCACGCCCTGGAACAAATACTCGCCGCTGCTGGGCGCATCCAAGCAGCCCAATATATTCATGCAAGTGCTTTTGCCTGAACCACTTGGCCCCATGACGGCAACAAATTCACCTGGATTTAATTTTAAGTTGATACCCGCTAATGCATGCATCCGGGCATCGCCCATGCCGTAGGTCTTAGTCACGCCATGCAGCTCAAGTAAGGGGGGCAAAACATTATCTGCCATTACCGATTTGCTAGTCATTGGTTTCCGATATGGCGGTTACTAATTCGGTGCCCGCATCAACAGGGCCGTTCTCAATTTCGGTATACGCACCATCCGTCACGCCTTTGGTGATAGAAACAGATGTTAAATTTCCTTGGCTGAGTTTCCATACTTGCTGTTGTTTGCCTGTCGTGTTTTGAACAACCGTCGGTTTAGAGCCGGAAGCAGGTGGACGTGGCAGCATGGCATCCAGCAAGCCGCCTTTGGATTTTTTTCCAGGTGCGGGTGTTTGCGGTGGGGAAAACCTTAGCGCGGCATTACTGACCAATAGCACGTCGGATTTTTTATTGACCGTAATCGTGGCGGTAGCGGTCATCCCCGGACGCAGCGAAAGAGACGTATTGTCCACGGCCAATACGGTCTTATAGGTCACGACCCCATCCACTGTTTCAGAACCGTAGCGGACTTGCGTGATAAGCGCCGGGAAGGTTCGGTCGGGATAGGCATCTACGGTAAACGTGGCCTCCTGGCCTTCCCGGACTGAACCGACATCCGCTTCATCGACATCGACCTGCAAGTCCATTTTGGTCAGGTCTTCCGCCAGTTTGAACAGGACAGGGGATTCGAAGGATGAAGCCACCGTTTGCCCCGGTTCAATCGAGCGCTCCAGGACCACGCCATTGATGGGGGAATAGACGATAGCTTTTTTTAATTGGATTTGATTGTCCTTATACGTGTTCTCCGCTTGTAAAACAGAAGCCTTGGCGCTCGCCAGATCGGCTTTGCCTCTGGCCAGGTTTGCCCGTGCCGTGTCCATCTCCAAAAGGGATGGCACTTTGCCGCCGCTGAGTTGGCGGGCCTGCTTGTATCGGTTCATCTTTAGCTGCGCTTCTTTCAAGGTCGCCTCCGTCTGCAACACTTTCGCCCGCTCAGCTGCCAGTGCCGATTTGCTTTGCTCGGCTTGCGCCTCAAGCCTTCGGGCATCCAGTGTTGCCAGCACTTGGCCCACTTTCACCCGGTCGTTGTAATCGGCATAGACTTTTTCTATGGTGCCCGACACTTCAATACCGACTTCAACTTCATTGACCGGCGACAGCGTACCCGTGGCACTGACCGTCACCACCAAGTCACCACGCCGCACTTTTTCGGTTTGATAGTGGACTGGGGCGTGTTGCGCTATCCGCAAAGGGATAATTAAAGCGAGCAACAAAACAATGGCGGCCGACAACCACCCGAGCCAAGGCCTTTTTAGCCAACGCTTGTTGCCGTTGGCCTCTTCTATCCCTAAAATTTTCGTGATGTCTTTGTTTGTTTGCATGTTCGTTTTAACCGTGAGTCCCATTTGGTTTAGGGGCTGGCTTACCAGTGTTAACATCCCACCCGCCACCTAAAGCCTTGTAAAGCCTGATCAGGTTTGAGGCGACTTCCGTTTCGCTTTCTATCAGTTGATTCTGAGCCGTCAATAATGACTGCTGCGAATCCAGCACCCTCTGAAAATCAACGGTTCCCGCTTGATATTGTTGCTCAGCCAGCGTCAGCGCCTCTTTTCCAACCGCAACGGAAATTTTCAGCGCATCGCGGCGTTGCCACTCTTGGTCATAAGCGGTCAGCGAGTTTTCGACTTCTTTCAACGCCGTCAGAATAGTGTTCTGGTACAAACCTAACGCCTGTTCCTGGAGAGCGGTTTGCATTTTCACGTTGCTGCGGATGCGGCCGGAATCAAACAGTACCCACGCCGAACTCACAGCCATTTGAAAAGCCTTGGCAGCCGCCGTATACAGGTTTGCCGCCGCCAAGGCTTCCACGCCGATAGACCCGGATAGGGTAAAACTGGGGTAAGCGGCGGCTTCGGCAACGCTGATTTGGGCGGTTTGCGCCGCTAGTTTGCGTTCCGTCCGGCGTACATCCGGGCGTTGCCGTAGTATGTCGGCTGGGATGCCGATGGCAAGGGTGTTGGCGGCAACGGGAATAGGAGCGCTCTGTTCCAACAAGGCTTTTAACTCAGTCGGCTGCTTTCCTAATAGCACTGCCAAGCCATGCTTGGCTTGTTCGAGCGCGCTGGTTAACTTGGGGATGTCGGCGCGGGTATTTTCGACCGACTGCTTGGCTTGCAGTACATCCACCTGGGAAACCAGCCCCGCCTGTTCCCGCCAATTGGCAATATCATAAGATTCTTGTTGCGTTTTCAGGTTGTCTTTGGCGACGGCCAGTTCATTTTGATAACGCCTGACATCAATGTAATTCACGGCAACTTCAGCATACAAACTAACCAGTACGTCCCGTAAATCCTCTTCCGCAGCTTCCAACCCGGCCTCATTCGACTCAATGGAACGCCGCTGCTTGCCCCATAAGTCAAGTTCCCAACTGGCATCCAGGTTATGGCTAAATTGGTTATAGGCACTAGCAAATTGTCCGGCTTGACCAAAGCGGGAAGCCGTACTGGGCTGGTTTTTGCTTGCCGATGCGTTCATCGATAATGTCGGCAGAATGTTGGCTACAGACAAATCTCTGTTGGCACGAGCTTCCCGCAGTCTGGCTTCGGCTTGGAACACATCGCGATTACCTAAGCGTGCTTGGGTGATCAACGACGTTAACAGCGGATCATGGAAGGACTGCCACCAATTGTGCAGCGTTTCCTGTCCCGCTACTTGCCGGTTAGTCAATGCCGTAGCCCATTTTGCCTGAAAAGCCGTCGGTGGACGCTGGTAATCGGGGCCCACCATACAGCCTGATGAGAGCGGAAATAGCAGGGCAAAAATAAGCGGCTTTCTGATTTTAAACAAATCAATCTCCAGTTAGCGCCAATACAAGCAATTTATGACGGACGTTGGTACAGGCGAGTCTTACTGCATATTCTTAAAACCTTCCGAGAAGGTTATAAAATTAGACTGCACCTGCTGCTTTTGCTCAGGTCTCAGCACTTCAAAAATGGCGTGATCCAGTTTTGCCATGTTTATTTCCTTCTCCTCGTGTTGGGCAAGCTGTTTCTTAATCGCACCTGTAATTTTTTCATCCGAGTAATCCTTGGAAAAAACCTGCTGTTGAATATGGAGACGATAGTCAATCCCTGCTTGCATCTTACCCTCCATGGCATCTTTATTTTTTTGGATAAGCGCTTTGATGGTTTGTTGTTGAGCTTCCGTTAAATCGATGCCCTGTAAGTACGGCGGTAAATGTTCCCCAAACTTTATCCCATGATGCCCGGGGGGGTGATTCGGCATACCCTGTTCACAAGGCGGTTCATTGCTAAACAAAGGATCGGAAAATTCAGCCAATGAATTTGCAAAAGCGATAACAGGAATAACACCCATAACAGCAAAAATTTTTAACAATTTTCTATTCATATCAAACTCCAAGACTATTTTAAAATTCGGAAAGCCCTATGGCTTTCGTCGAGTTCAGTATCGCTGAAGTAAAGGTTAACTGCCGTTAACGGAATGTAAATTCAGGTAAATTTCGGATTGAAGGTAATAAAAGCCGTTATTATTAGGGCCATTAAAAATGAGGTATTAATTTTGGCTAGGATATTATTGATAGATGATGATGTTGAGTTGGCCGGTATGCTGACCGAATATCTGGGGCAGGAAGGCTTTGAGGCCGTTGCTTTCTACGATGGTGAGTCCGGCAGACAAGAGGCTGTCACGGGTAAATACGATCTGGTGGTATTGGATGTCATGTTACCGGGCATGAAGGGAATCGAAGTTTTGAATAGGATACGTCTGGAAAGCCAAATTCCAGTCTTAATGTTAACGGCCAAAGGCGATGATGTGGATCGCATTATCGGCCTTGAATCGGGTGCGGATGATTATGTGCCGAAGCCTTGCACCCCCCGTGAGTTGGTTGCCCGCATCCGCGCTATTTTGCGCCGTTTTGAATCCAGCAGTGCGCACCGGCACACCGAAGACACGTTGGTCGAAGGGCCGTTGACATTATGGCCGAAAAAACGCAAGGCGGAATGGAAAGGCCGTCCATTAGACTTAACCAGCACGGAGTTTAATTTGCTCGAGGTGCTGGCCGTCAATGCCGGTTTAACTATCAACAAAAAAGAACTGTCAGAAAAAGGCCTGGGAAGACCCTTAGCGCGCTTTGATCGGAGTATCGACGTGCATGTTAGCAGCATTCGGCAAAAACTCGGCAACCTTCCGGACGGCAGTTCGTTTATTTTGACCGTGCGCGGTAAAGGCTACTTGCTTATTAAAGGGTAACGCACGATGGGCAGCGGGTTATTCTGGAAATTTTTTTTAGTCATTTGGCTGGCGCTGTTGACGATGGGCGCGGGCATGGGGGCGGCCTTTTGGTTGCAACGCAACGCTGCCCTAAGTATCGAAGCTGAATATGAGCACAAACCGAAGCTAGACGCTCATCATGCCGCACCTTTTGTAGGCGCTGCCGGCCTGATTTTACAAAAAGGCGGTAAGGATGCATTGCGGAACTTCTTGGAAGAATCCCGAAATACTCAGGTCCCCGCTGTTTTTGCAGTCAATGAGCTGGGCAAGGATTTGTTGGACCGCGAAATACCTCCGGAAATCATAGAACAGGCTAAATCTTTAGCCGTTTCAAATCCAAGTGCGGTTCAGCGAATAAAAACTGCGGACGGGCAAATATATTACCTATTTGCGATTTTTCCTGACATCAGTCCAGCCACGGTACACGCTGTCGCTTCGCCGTATGAAAACCCGCCGTTCGAAAAATCCAGATATTTACATCCCGACCCGCCGCCCCCTTGGTTACCGATTATTTTAGGGTTTTTTGTCAGTCTAATTTTCAGTGGGGTATCAGCCTGGTATTTTGCAAAGCCGATCCGGCAATTACGGTCAGCGTTCGCTGCTGTCGCCGACGGTGATCTTAACACCCGTGCACACCAAACGATGGGTCAACGCCACGATGAGTTGGCCGATTTAGGCCTTAGCTTCGATCACATGGTGAACCAAATTCAACTATTGGTAAATGCACAACAACGATTGCTTCATGACGTCTCGCATGAACTGCGTTCGCCCTTGGCAAGAATACAGGCCGCTATCGGTTTGGCGTACCAGCAACCCGATAAGACGCCCTTGACGTTGGAACGCATTGAAAAAGAATCGCAACGGATGAATGACCTGATTGGTGAATTACTTGCGCTTTCCAGGCTGGGAGCCGGAGTGATCGGTAAACTGGAAGTCATCGACATAAATGAGCTGATTGCTGAAATTGTCGAAGATGCCCGGCTCGAAGCCGATAGCAAAAACGTAAGCATTCAATTAACCACTACCGAAGAAATACTTATCAAGGGCTATTATGACCTGATAAGCCGCGCCATCGAGAACGTGCTGCGCAATGCTGTTAAACATACAAGCAGTAACAGCGAAGTTACCGTAAGCGCCGATCTTGGCGGCAACGATCACCAACTGTACATAGTCGTCACCGATCAAGGACAGGGCGTAGCGGACAATGAATTATCGGCTATTTTCGAGCCATTTTTCCGAGGCTCCAATAGCCAAAAATCCCAAAGCATCGGCCTGGGATTGACCATTGCACAGAAAGCTATCGAAGTCCACCATGGCAAAATCAGCGCTAGCAACAGGAAAGAAGGCGGGTTGCGGGTCGAAATTAATTTGCCGGTATCCTGACTATTGTGATTAAAGCGCGCTAATAGTCGCGCGCATCGCTTCGATCACAGTCCCGGTATGCCTATACGCTGTATGCGCACGGCGTTTTTGCCTTCTTCATAAGCCGGCAGCCTGCCTTCTTTTTGCCACAGCCTGAACGCCAGCGAATAAGCTAAAACGCGAATCGGATAATCGCGCGGTAAGGTCTGCAAATAGGGCTGTATGGTAACAAAATCGGTCACGCCGTATTTTTGCATGATGAACCGGAGTCCGCCGTTGGTGGGGCCGATGTTATAGGCCAACAGGCCCAGGAATAAATCGCTTTTCATCTGGTCCAGATAATATTTAAAGGTGGCGGCGGCGATGAAGGCATTGTGGCGTGGATTGAGCAGTGACGGCTTGTTCACCGATAATTGCTTGCCTGCCTGTTCTATTGCGGCTTTCGGCACTCGCGTGATTTGAAACAAGCCGTGTCCGCCGTCCAGGCTGTCTCGGGGTATAAAGGAAGATTCTGTCGCCGCGATGCCTTTGAGAAGATTCTCATCAACATCGAATACCTTGGCGGCTTCGTCAATGACAGCATTGTAGTTCTGGGCGCGCTTGAGCAGCTTATGCAGTTGCGCGGGGTCATGACGACGGTAGGCGGCATAGACTTGGTGTCTTAAGGTCACCCGTTCCGCCTCCTGTTTGCCGCCGACCAGGGTGCGAAAGTGGTCAAATGCCGGGGCGAATTGATCCTGCATGACAAACCAGCCAATCAGTACGGCAAGGCCGATCGCTAACACGGGCGTTAACAGCGACGCCTTGCCCCGCCAGCATTGCCGAAGTTTCCACCAGCCTATCAGGAAAAGAGACGTTGCAAGAATCAAAACCAAAACACCGATTGCAAAAGGCAGTAAATGGTTTAAAAAATTCGTACCGGAAAACCGTTCCGACGCATAGCCTAACAAGATAATAATGCCGGATACCGCAAAGATCACCAAGCCCAGTATTTCCAGGCTGATCAACAGCAATTTGTTGCCGACATTATTTGTTGACGGTTGAGGCGGGTTTACTTTTTTTGTGACCGGGCGCTTCGAACGAGGCGGTGATTTGGGTTTGGGTTTGGGCTTGGGAATTGGCTCGGGTTTGAGCGCCGGATCGGGATCGGGTTTGGCTTTTACGCGACTGCGCGGCGCCTGCGGCTTATTCATAGACGCACCGGCACACAGGATGAAGCCGGGTACTTGACAGTGTACAATCTCGCATAGTGAAAAAGATCATTCAAAAAGAAAAATCATGATAAAAATCCGGCTGCGTTTTTGTCCCGGTTTATTTTAAGCGTCTATCGTTATCGAAAACCGGTTGTGGTATTTGTCTTTGCACACTGATGAAAAGTAATTATAGCCCAAAAGTAAAATCGGGTATGTGGGGACCGATTCAATTATCTTTCACGGCAAAAGGATCGGGTGTCGATGCAATACGGGATAAACCAACACCCTGCTATATCGTCTCAAGGAGAGTCACATTGGGTGGTTGGTCGGATCTTATGGCGTTGGTTCTGTCAGTAATAAATTGTCGGCAGTAGCTTGCGGCGTTACCTCAAGCGGCAGTTCGAACCAGAATTCACTGCCTGTGCCGACGGTGCTTTCCACGCCGATGGCGCCATTCATCAATTCAACCAGCCGCTTGCATACCACCAAGCCGATGCCGGTGCCTTTCTCGGCACGCGCCTGTTGTCCCAGTCTGTTGAAAGGTTGGAACAGTTGTGCCAGTTGTTTTGATGACAAACCCTCCCCGGTATCATGAACACTGATGCGTATACGATCCGCTGTAGGTGTACTGCACCTTACGTCGATGCTGCCGCCCGTACGGTTATATTTGATGGCGTTGGACAGCAGATTGAGAATAACCTGTTTCACCCGCGCCTGATCGGCTTTGACAAGAAGTTGGCTATCGAGTTGAGGGAATGTTAAGCGGATATTGCTGTTTTCAGCCAGGCATTCAGTCATTGCTTGGCAATCATTCAATACCTCGCTCAATGATACGGGTTCCAGCGACAAGGTCAGTTTGCCGGACTCTACCGTCGCAAGATCAAGGATTTCGTTAATCAACTCTAACAAATACCATCCGGCATGGAGAATCTGGTCAATGCTGGTTTTTTGGCGAGGCGTGGGTTGCGGCATTGCTGAATCGAGTAATTGGGCAAAACCCAGGATTGCATTAAGCGGGGTACGTAGCTCATGGCTCATACTGGAAAGAAATTCCGTTTTCGCCCGATTCGCTTTTTCCGTTGCGATCATTGCTTTATGCAGCTCCCTTTCGCTCAGTTCACGCTGGATAGACAGCGCAAAACGATCAACCGCATTTTCGACCGCACGGGTAAGTCCTTCGGGTGTGATCCAATTCTTGCCTACATAATCTTGTGCGCCGGCAATGAGCAGTTTCGAGCCGTTAATTTTATCCCTGCTTTCAGACCCGGTGATGACGACTACGGGACAGGTGGGCAAAGCAGAGCTCTTGTATAGTTCATCCAATACCTGTTCCGCGTTCATGTCGGGCAGATGGTAATCAAGCAGCACACAATCGTAGGGATTATCCTGCGCTTCAAGAATTTTAGCCAAACCTTGGGCGCCGAGTTCCGCCTCGGTGAAAATATATCGGCGATCCGAGCCGCATAGCAACATCTGCCGAAGATCGGCCCGGTCATCAGGACTGTCGTCAATCAATAAAATATGCCAACGCTTTTCGTTCATTTGGGCAACACGACACTGCTTAGCCAGTAGCTGAAAATCTGTTGCAGGACTTGCAGGTGAACGGCATGGTCTACCGGTTTAACATGGTAGGCATTTGCGCTGTTCGCGTAGCAAAATGCCAGATCGCGTGGATTGGCCGAGGTAGTCAGTACGATAAGCGGTATGGCACGGAGCAGGTCATTTTGTTTGATTTCCAGCAAGGCATGACGACCATCGTCCTTCGGGGTGTTCAAGTCCAGAAGCACCAGGGCAGGGCTGGTGTACTGGCTTTGCGCGGATTCGCACAATAGCCGCAAACCTTCGTCACCCGTTGTGGCGCGGCGAATTTCATAAGTCACGCCGGCACACCGGGCAGCATCAAGGACGGTTTCAAAATCCTCTTCGGAATCCTCTATAACAAGAATGTGGCGTACACGGTTCATAATGCGTTCTCGCTTGCACTCGGCAGCGTGAAATAAAATGTGCTGCCAACACCTACCGTAGAATCCAGCCAGATTTTGCCGCCGTGACGCTGGACAACTTTCTTGACCACGGTCAAACCTGCACCCACGCCGCCGCCGAATTCATCGCGCCCATGCAGGCGTTTGAACATACGAAAGATTTGTTCGAAATGTCTCGGTTCAATACCGATGCCGTCATCACGCACATAGAAGACGGTATGTCCGTTGGCTTCGATAGGCGCAGTCGGAGGAGCGGTGGATTCATTCGGGGTCAGGTAACCTATTTCGATACGCGGGCAATCCTTGTGCGTATATTTAAGTGCATTGCTTATCAGATTGCTGAAAATTTCACGCACCCGTATCGGGTCGCATTGAATGACGGGAAGTTTGCGGGGAAGGTCAATAGTGCAAGAGTTTTCTGTTCGACGTACGCCGATCATTTCCAGCGCTTCTTCGAGTATTTCATTGAGATCCACGGTTTCAAATTCCAGGTTGGTGCGTCCCACCCTGGAAAAGTGCAATAAGGAATCCAGTAAGCTGTCCATACGCACAGTCAAACGCATCAAGTTCTCGACGCGTTGACGGTTTTCCGCATCCAGCACTTGGGCGCCCTCTAACAGTTGATATGCGTACCGATGTATGCCCCGAAGCGGTTCTTTAAGGTCATGAGAAGCGACATAGGCGAAAGCGTCAAGTTCCTCGTTACTGTTGCTGAGATCTTCATTCAACTCCGCAAGTCGTTCGGCTCGTGAGATAACCAGTTCCATGACCAGCAGCCGCAGACGAAGTGCCGAATCAATTTCCATCGAAGACCAGGGAACCGCACGTTCGCGTACTGACTCAACGAATAACTCAAATGACCTGCGCGGCGTCAGTCGAGATCCTAAAGGCCCCTGTACAAGCAGTTTTTCATTCGGATCGCCCGCCCAGTTTACCGATTGAATGGTTTCCGGACGAAACCACAAAATGAGCTTGCGCCTTAAGCGTGAAAGCCTGACTGCAAGGACGCCGCTGGCGATATTTGCAAACTCGGCACCCGCTGGATATTCGCTGCTGAGCGCATTCGTGACGAACACGGGGCGAGTGTCTGAATCAAATTCAGGTCGTTGGTTAAGCCACTCAGCCAATGCATCCAACTGCGTCACATCGGGTGTATTTCCAGCACAGCACCAACGATCCATGTGGTACAACGCCGCACCGCCGGCATCCATTGCATCGAGCAACGACGGTTGGCTGTCGGATAAAGCCATCAGGTCGCCTTGTTGTGCTGCCTTGGCGACAAGTTGTTGATGCACGCCTTCCAACTTGAGGCGGTAGACGAGCTGTTCTCTTTGTTCTGCGGATTTCAGTTGTAACGATGCGACTTGGGCGAGAAACTCACAAGCTGCGCGAGTCTGGCTCGGAAAATGCGTGGGCGTGTAATGATGACATGCAATCAAGCCCCATAACTCACCTTCAATCAGGATAGGCATAGTCAGTGACGCAGCGACGCCCATGTTGGACAGATAGTCGGTATACATCACCGATGCCCCACGGAGGGCGCAATGGGTCATGTTAAGCGGACGGCCCGTGTCGGGATTGGCCAGAGGAACCAGTTCCGCCAGTAATGCGGCGGCATTGGGCAAGGGGCGAATCCAGATACGTTTGAAAATTTCGCGCGCCGGTTTTGGTATGTCGCTTTCCGGGTAATGCAATCCCAGCCAGGGCGCCAGATCATCGTTTTTGCTTTCGGCAAAGACCTCGCCGTGGTTGTCGGCATGGAAACGGTACACCATCACCCGATCCAATCCGGTCATGCGGCGTACTTCCTCTGCTGTATGTTGACAAAACTCGCGGACGCTATTGGCGGCTTGCAGGCGACAAACCGCCGACCTCACTTGGGTAAAAATATCGTCGGTGTAGCTTTGGTCTCGGCTGGCGGCCTCAAATTCCAGTACCACGACGCCTTCAATGGTATGAACGCAGACATCCAGCTCAACATGAGTTTCGTTTTTAGGTAGTGTAAAGACATACAGCGGATTACATTCTACCCGATCGTTGTAAATTACCTCATGCAACTGTGTCGCGTTGCCTGCTCCCACTACGTTGGCAACTGCTTGACCCAGCAATTGCGCCGGCCTTATACCCAGATGTTCGAAGGTATTCTCACTGGCTTGCAGGATCGTCAAGTCAGACAACCGCAGCACCAGCATCGCGCCGTGCGCCTGGATACAACCGGGCATTTGGACCGGCTCGCTGTCACAATTGGTCAGAGTAAGGCCGTGGCGTTTGATACTGTATAAACTATCGCTCCAGGGCAACGACGAATTCTCAGAAGGATTGTTTATCATACGATAAATTGCATGTGTTGATGGCTTTGGAAAGAGTCATAAGTCGAAGGTTTCGAAGGTTTTGCTTGCGCTAGTGATAACCGGCTACCCACTTAAGCCGGAACACTCATTAATTACAACGGCTTACGAAAAATTGACTGACGAGCATTTGTTGGCGATGGAAGCTCACCCATATTGTCCTCCAGCCGGCCAAAAAGTTCAGGAAATGTTGTATCGTGGTTGTTTAAGTTGATTCCGACCGCCGGGTCTTGCATTTCTCAAAGGCGGCTTCCCGTCATTCCCGATAAAATCCGTTTTTCTTTTTTGCGTCATAATCCTGTAACGAAGCTTTGTAATAATTTCGCTCAATTGAATATGAGTGAGAGTAACAATGAAACGCTTTGGTCTATTACTGGTTCTTTTAGTCCTGATGCCTTCACTGGCGTCGGCTTGGTGGAGCGACGAGTGGGGATACAAGAAAAAAATCAGCCTGGATGTGCAAAAGCTTAAACAGGACGGCGTGAGCATTCCTGAAGACGCCTTTGCGTTGATTCGCCTGCATACCGGCAATTTCAGCTATTTTCTTGATCTCGCCGACAAGGGTAAGGATATTCGGCTGCTGGCTGCCGATGAAACAACACCGCTGAAATTCTACATAGAAAAACTGGACCCTGTTAATGAAATGGCGCTGATCTGGGTCAAGTTGCCCAAGGATATTGCCGCTTCGCCGGAGCCTGCTGTGTGGATGTATTACGGTAACCCGCAGGCCGTCGATGCGCAGGACGCGGCGGGTTCTTTCGATGTCAGTGAAGTGCTCAGCTATGCGTTCGGCCAAAACGTGGTCAAGGATTTGACGGCCAATGCCAATAATCCTTCGGAAGCAACGGCGACCAGCGCGGAAGGTGGGTTAATCGCCGAAGCGGCTGTGTTTAACGGTACTCAGGTCATTCGTATTACCGATTCACCGAGCTTGGTGATGTCGCCTGCCAATGGATGGACGTTTTCAACCTGGATCAAAATCGACCAGGCGCAACAAAATACCGTCTTGTTCCAGCGCATGACCGCGTCAGGAAGCCTTACCTTATCTGTTAGAGATAAAACGCCTGTTCTGGAAGTCAATGATGCGGCTATTAAGCAGGATTTTGCCGGCACCGTCCATGTGACGACGGCGTCCTGGCATCATCTGGCGGTGGTGGCGACTGCCGCTAATCTTGTGCTGTATCTGGATGGCGTAGAGACCGGTAATTTTCCGGTTAACCTGCCTGCGTTGACCGGTGACATCAGCATCGGCGCGGATCTGAGCGGCGCCAGAGGTTTTTCGGGCATGCTCGATCAATTGGCCTTGTTCAAGGTTGCACGCGATGCCAATGCCGTCAAGTTTGATGCTGCGATGCAGGGACCTGCTGCAACTTTAGTCGTGTATGGCGAGGATTCCACACCGGACAGTGAAGAGGGCGGCGAGTCCTATGTCCTGTCCACATTGAATAACGTGACCGTGGACGGCTGGGTCATTATCGGCATATTGGGTGTTATGTGTGTGGTCAGCTGGATGGTGATGATCGTCAAGGCGATAGTCATTAACCGCATCCACAGCGAAAACCGGAAATTCGAACAGGCTTTCAGCAAGCTCGGCACCCAGGACATAGCCACACTGAACGCAGAATCGGCAGAAGGTGAAGAAGACTTTGACGAATCGCCGTTGTTGTTTTCCTTGTCGAATAATCACGGCGCCTTTACCGGTTCATCGATTTATCGCATCTATCATGTCGGCGTCGAAGAAATGAACAAACGCTTTATGAAGAGCGCCGGCGCCGAAGCCGTTGCCTCGCAAACCCTGTCGGAAGCGTCTATGGCGGCGGTGAAAGCATCCATGGATGCCGTGCTGGTCAGGGAATTGCAAAAACTCAACGCCCAGATGGTATTGTTGACTATCGCGATCAGTGGCGGCCCCTTCCTGGGGCTGCTCGGTACGGTGGTGGGCGTTATGATTACCTTTGCGGCCATTGCCGCCAGCGGCGAAATCAACGTCAATGCGATTGCGCCCGGTATCGCCGCGGCATTGGTGGCGACGGTCGCCGGTCTGATCGTCGCTATCCCGGCCTTGTTCGGTTACAACTACCTGGGCAGCCGCATCAAGATTGTGACCGCGGATATGCACGTATTCGTTGATGAATTTGTCGCGAAACTGGCCGAGCAGCATACCTGATTATTGTTGGTCCTATATTCTGTAGGGTTTTTAAATCCCCCCTGACCCCCTTTTTCAAAGGGGGGACTCCCTCCTTTAGCAAAGGAGGGTTGGGGAGGATTTGAATGCTTTATGGGCGCCTAAAAAACAAAAGAGAAATGTGTAATGAAAGTCCAAGAAGATAATGCAGCATACGACGAAATCAACGTGACGCCGATGCTGGATTTGGCTTATGTATTGCTGATCGTATTCATCCTGATGGCGACGGTTTCGGTACAAGGCATAACGGTCAACTTACCGAAAGCCAGCGATGCGCCCAGTCTCGCCAAGCCGCAAACCAAGGCCATCACCATCACCGCTGACGGTACGGTGTACCTGGATACTTTTCCGGTAACGATGGAGCAACTGGAATCCACCTTGCAGCAATACAAAGCCGTCAACCCGGCATTGCCTGTGGTTATCAAGGGCGATGCGGAAGTGCAATATGTCAAGATCGTCGATGTGCTGGCGTTGCTGGGCAAGCTGGATATTACCCAGATCGGTTTGGTTACCCAGAATCTGGTCAAATAAAACATCATCCACCATGACAAAAAAACAACGTCTACGGAGTTATCTTCCGAGTATTGCGGGTGCGCTGCTGCTTCTTGTCGTGATCGGTTTTATCGTTCACTTTATCAGTAATATCAAGGAAAAACCGGAAAAGAAAGAACGCAAGATACAGGCGATTTCATTAACGAAACCACCTCCGCCTCCTCCGCCACCGCCCAAAGTTGAAAAACCGCCGGAGCCGGAAGTCGAAAAACTAAAGGAACCCGAACCGGAGCCTGAGCCCGAACCGGAACCATTGCCCGACGTCGATCAAGCGCCACCCGGTGATTTGGGTCTCGATGCCGACGGTACCGCAGGTTCCGACGGCTTCGGCCTGGTTGGGCGTAAAGGCGGCAACGGCTTGTTGGGTGGCGGCGGTGGCGGCAATCCCTATGCCTGGTACGGTAATATCATCAAAAACGATATTCTGGACATCCTTTCCGATAAGGAAGAACTGCGTCGTAAGGGTTATACCGCCGTCGTCAAGCTGTGGGTCGAGGGAGACGGTTCGGTCAAGCGCTTTGAACTGGTCAGGGGCAGCAATGATGCTGAAATTGACGACATGCTCGCCCGGTTGCTCGGACAATATAAAAGGATCAATGAACCGCCGCCTACCGGTATGGAACAGCCGATCAAATTGAAAATTACATCAAGGCTTTAGGCTCACTTTAAAAATCCGGGGAACGTGCATGAAATATCTTGAATATTTGATTCCCCTCTCCCTAGCCCTCTCCCGGAGGGAGAGGGGACAAGTTGTCGAAGTTATTTCATGCGCGTTCCCAGGCTCATTTTAAACATCTAAAATTTAACAGGTATAGAAATGGATAATAAAAAGCAGCTGATGGCATTGGCGCTTTGCGGTATGGTCGGCATGGTTCAGGCAGGAGAAAAGGAAGAGTTGCTGAAGTTGCGCAATACCACCACCAACTTGATAAAGGAACTGGTCAAGCAAGGTATTCTGACCGATAAAGTGGCTGATGAAATGATCAGAAAGGCGGAAGCGGATGCCGATCTTCAAGCCAAGGAACAAGCCAAACAGCAAACCGGCCAACAAGCCGCCAAAACGGTTGATGAGCCGGAGCCCGGCGAGGTGCGCGTACCGTATGTGCCTGAGTTTGTAAAAGATGAAATTCGTCAGCAGGTCCGTGCGGAATTGCGCGAAGATGTCGTCGGCGACGTGATGCAACAGGCCAAAACCCAGAAATGGGGTATGCCGGAAGCGTTGCCTGAATGGATCAGCCGCTTCAAGCTATCGGGCGATTTGCGCTTGCGTTCGCAAAATGAATTCATGGGTAGTGACAATGCCGAGTTTTACTATTCCGATTTTAACGCTATTAATGCTGCAGGCGGCGTTACTGCCGCCGGATTGGACGGCTTTCTCAATACTACTCATGACAGGCATCGCTTTCGTGAGCGCTTGCGTTTAGGCATTGACGCTAAAATTATGGAAGGCTTGAAAGCGGGCGTTCGTCTGGCGACCGGTAATATGCCTGACCCGGTATCGACCAATCAAACCCTGGGTAATACCGGTAGCCAGTATCAGGTTAATATCGACCGGGCTTACCTGAAATATGATGCGGTTAACGATGAAGGCTTTAAATGGTTAACGCTGGCAGGCGGGCGAATCGCCAATCCGTGGTATGTCGGCGGCGGTGAGTTTACCGGCGGCAGCGAATTGGTGTGGGATACCGATTTATCGTTCGAAGGTTTTGCCGCTACAGCTCGTCACCGGCTTGGCGGCTCGGACAGCCTTTATGAGAAGAGCGATGACTCACATTCGGTTTATGCTACCGTGGGCGCGTTCCCGTTGCAGGAAGCGGCGATGAGTTCGCATGACAAATGGCTGTTCGGCGGGCAAGTGGGGCTGGATTGGGGATTTCAGAACCAGGACGCTTTGAGAATGGGTCTAGCTTATTACGATTACCGCAATATACAGGCAAAGCCAAACCGCAATACCCCGCCTACCTGTGATACCAATAACCCTGGCAACAATCTCTCGGTGCCGCAATTTATGCAGTTCGGCAACAGCGTCGCCATTATCTGTAACGATAACGCTAATGTGTTTCCGGGCCAGTACGGCTTAGCGTCCGACTACAATATTATCAATGCCTCGGCTTCTTATGATATTGCCCGGTTCGCCCCGCATCATGTGATATTGAGCGCCGATTATGCGAAAAACGTGGGTTTTGATGAAGCCGATGTCCTGGAACTGGCAAGAATTCCGATTTCTGATCAAACCGACGCTTGGCAGGTCAGGATGGATGTCGGCTGGCCGAAAGTGGATCGCGCCGGACAGTGGAATGTTTTTGCCGCTTATAAATACGTCGGGCGCGATGCCGTACTGGATGCCTATACCGACTCCGATTTTCACTTGGGCGGAACCAATGCCAAAGGCTGGTTTATCGGCGGTAACTACGGCCTGATGAAAAACGTTTGGCTGACCGGCAGATGGTTAAGCGCGGATGTGATTACCGGACCTAAATACGGTGTTGATATTTTACAGTTCGACGTCAATACCCGCTTCTAATGGACAGGTACAGCATCATGAGAACCATAGGTATCGACTTAAGCCATTTCACCACGAAGACACGAAGTCTACGAAGGGTCGCATGGATGCAGGAATTAACTGTCCTTGAGTTAAGGAAGAAAGCCCCCTCTCCTGCTGGAGAGGGTGGGGGAGAGGAGAATAAAATCAACTATTTAATCCCACTCATCTTCTGGGTGATGATTAGTATTGTTCCTTTCGGAAGCGCTCATGCCGCGGTTCGGGAAGGCGGCGGTAGCGCTAAAATCGTCAATAAATTACAGACTATGGTCAAGGAGATCACCGCTGAGCGTGATCAGTTAAAAACCGGCAATGACAAATTGACCGCTGAGCTTGAGCAATTGAAAAAAGATCTGGCAAAGTTGAAAGAGGAAAACACCGCTGCCGCTTCCGCAGAAGCAAAACTGAGCGGTGAGCTATCTGCCCAGAAAAGCAGTGCCGACGAGCTTCGCGGACGGCTGGATAACACCACCGCCAAATTGCACGAGGTCATTGATAAATATAATGCCCTGAATAAATCCAAAAATGAGCTGAGCGCGGAACATGCTGCGCTGCAAAACAACCAGAAATTCACGTCATCCGAATTGAAGCAATGCGAAAGCAAGAATATCAAGCTATACGAAGGCGCCAAGGAGGTCATTGAAGGTTATCAAAGCTGCCGCAACAGGGGCATTATGGATGCGTTGATCGAATCGGAGCCGGTATTACAGATTAATAATGTCGAATTCGAAACGATTGTTCAGGAATACGAGGACAAGCTGAACAAGCAGAAGTATCAGGGCAAATCGATTACCGATGCCGCTAAAAATAATGGCGGTCATTAAAAGAATAGCGCTCTTTTGTCGTTAAAAAATGATAGAACAAGGTCACTGAAGCCGAATTAATTATCCAACTGCAATGGTCAAGTATTGTTGTAGACAGCTCACAGGCGCGGGAGTAGAATCGATTCGGGGTGGAAAAAACGTTTTCAGCCCGCATGTTTTTATTAACCAAATCAATGAGGTGCGCCATGTTTAAGTTAAGCTTTAAACTGTTGATTTTGTTTATATGGACATTGACACTTGTACAGACAGCCAATGGAGCCGTATTCATCTGTGAGAAGGTCGGCTTCTTCAATCATTTTTTACAAGAAAACCTCAAACTGACGGGCAATTGCGATGATCCCGATCAGTCAGCCATGTTGCGGCTCGCTCCCAGAGGCCTGGAGTTGACCGGACTCGGTAGTAATCCGCCTATTCTGATGAACTTGGGTTCCGATAATGTCGCTACGGCAAGAGGTATCAAACAATTCGGCATCAGCGGTCATACCGGGAAATTTACCATTGCGAACGGATCACAATTTAACGGTCATCTCCAAAACGCGGATGGCGGTAGTTGCGACTTAATTGCCAAAGGTGGATCGCGTTGCAGTTATACGGTATTGACCAGCTCGTGTTCAGCCTTATCGGTCGGCGATATTGTTTGCGCAGCCTGCGCCAAGCCATGCAAGGATTACGGTATTTTACCCGTCACGGTGTATGCCGGAGCGCCGGTTAGAGAGTGCGTCGTTACCCTGAATAGAGCCAGTTCAAACTGCATTACCTGCAACGGCAAACCCATAGCCGCGAAAGACTGATAACTTTAACGGCAATAACTAGCGACCGGGCATAGAGCTCGGAATTGATAAAGCAACATCTACGGCCCTCCCTCTTCATCGTTCGTAAGCTCCAGCGTTGTGTAACACAATAAATAACAATGGCTCACAGTTTTTTATGTTTCGCGACGCTGGAGCGTCTATCATTGCATTCCCATTTATGCCCCAGAGGGTACGCCGGAGCGCTCATCGTTATACACAACTCGACGTAGGCCGGAATAAGGCTGTCCGCGCATTAGCGCAGGACAGGCGTTTCCGGCACTTCGAAGCCCCGTGATGCCGGAAACACACGCCCTTGCTGTCGCCGGGCATGCTTATTCCGGCCTACATTCAAGTCTTGAAAAGACTTGTGTATAACGATGAGCGCCGGAGCGTGGGAACGATAAATTTTTGCGTGTTACCCCCAATATCCTGTTGGCTTCCCCCAACAAAAAATACAAGAAATACAAGAGAATTAATTTTACGATGCCCAACCGTCTATTTTTTAAAAATTTATTGTTATTATCACTGATCAATAGCCTGCTCGCCTGCAACGGAAGCGACGCGCGCAAGGCGGATTATCTGGAAGAAGGCAAACAACACTACCGGGCGGGGGACTATAAAAAAGCCAAAATTGCTTTTGATAAGGCCGTTGCCGAAGACTCGGACGATATTAAAAGCCGTTATGAAATAGCCGAACAATTAAGCAAACTGGGCGATATACAGGATGCTCTCGATCTCTATCAGGCCATCATCCAACAGGATGCAAAACAACTGACGGCGCGGGTAAGGGCGGGGCACATTTATCTTTTGGCATCGAAAACAGAGTCAGCAGAGAAAATGGCGAAGGATTCGCTCGCCATCGACCCGGAAAACACCGACGCGCTGGTGTTGATGGGCGGCGTTTTGGCGGCGCAAAACAATAGCGATGCGGCCTTTGTAAAGGCTGAAACGGCGCTGGCGAAAAAGCCGGGCGATGTGTCGGCGACATTGCTATTGGCATCCCTGCATGCCCGTTCAGGCAACGTGGAAAAAGCAGCCAGCCTGTTGCAGCTTTATTGCGAAAAGAATCCGAACGATACCGCTACGCGCCTGATGCTGGTCAATGTGTACCTGCAAAGCAAAGCGCCGGAAAAGGCCGAACAAACGCTGGAAGCGATCATCAGGCTGGAACCGCAACAAGTCGAACACCGCAAGCGTTTGGCGATTTTTTTGACAAACAATAACCGGCTCGATCAGGCGGAAAAGGTATTGCGAAACGCCGTTAAAGAACTGCCGGACGATGTACAGGCGAAGTTGCTGCTGGTTGAGTTTCTGGCAGCCAGGCGTTCGCCCGAAACGGCGATGACGGAATTGATCACGATGTTAGAGCGGCATGCGCCCGATGACAGCAAAGGCAATTATGAATTGCAGTTTAAATTGACTGATTTGCAATTGCGGCAAAAACAGGCCGATAAAGCGGAACAAACCTTGAAAGCGATCGTTGAGCTGGATGAGAAAGGGCCGCAATCGAGCCGTGCGCGCATCAAACTCGCCCGGCTGTATCGGGATATGCGCCGCATTGAGCCTGCCAAAGCATTGATAAAAGAAGTGCTTGAAGAAGACCCTGGTGATAGCGACGCGCTGGCGCTTCGAGGCGAGTTTGCCCTGACAGAACGCCGCCTGCCCGAGGCTATCGCCGATTTTCGCGCCATTCTTGCCGACGATTCGGAAAATATTCAGGCGCTTAAATTACTAAGCAAGGCCCAGTTAATGAACAATGAGGCGCTTCTTGCCGGGGAAAACATGCAAAAAGTCGTTGATATAGCCCCGAAAGACGAAGAGGCCCGACTGGATCTGGTGAGTCTGCTATTGCAAACGGGCAATACCGAACAGGCTTCGCAACACCTTAACACGCTGTTTAAGCTGAATCCGAACAGCAGAAAAGGCCTGGAAGCGTTATTTAAAATCTATTTGCAACAAAAACAATGGCAATCCGCTCAGCAAATAGCCAAGAAATTGGAAGACACCTTTAGCGATGAGGCGCTGGGTTACTATCTGTCGGGGCTGGCCTTGCAGGCGGAAGGCAAATTTGACCAAAGCGCCGCCCGTTTTGAGCTTGCGATGGACAAGCAGCCGACAGCCGTCGAGCCGATGCTGCACATGGTGCAAAGTTATCTGGCGTTAAAGCAGCCGGATAAAGCCTTGCGTAAACTGAATGCGCTGGTTAAAAAACAAGCCCATAATTTTGCCGCCTACAGCTTGATGGGTGATGTATACAGCAAGGGCAACCAATTTGCCGATGCGATAAAGGCCTATCAAAAAGCCATAGCCATCAAGCCCGAGTGGGCGAGTCCTTATCGCAGTATCGCAGTCGTCAATCTGCTGCAAAAACAAAGGACAGCCGCGATTGCAATCCTGCAAGCCGGTATCAACAAGGCCGGAGACACGCAGGAACTAATGAACGATCTGGCGACTATTTATCATGAGGACGGCGAGCATCAAAAAGTGATTGCCTTGTATGAACAGATCACCCGGCAACACCCGGATTCATTGAATGCATTAAACACGCTCGCCAGTTATCTATCCGATTATGCGCCCGACAGCGCCTCACTGGAAAAGGCCGCCAAATTGGCCGAACCGCTGGCGAAAACCCATGATGCCTACATGCTCGATACGGTCGCCTGGATCGCCTACAAACAGGGCGATTACGACAAATCCCGGCAAATTCTGTTACAGGCGCTTGCAGCCGACCCCGACGCTGCGGTCAGCAATTATCATCTCGGCATGGTTTATTTCAGGCAGGGCGATAAGGCGCAGGCCAAAGACTATTTGCAAAAAGCCGTCAGCCAAAACGACGAGTTTAACGGTTGGAACGAAGCTAACGAGACATTGAAGTTGGTTAGCAAGGGTTAAAGCCCTTTCCGTTTACGCCCGTACATGACCTCGAAAGTCGGGTTTAAGTAACTCTCATCAACAAAACCCCCTTCAACGCATAATTTCTTGGTATCAAGAAAATGCAGCTCGAAATAGGGTTGATATTTTTCGAATAAAAATAGCGGCTGCCAGCAGGTCATTATGTCCCAGGGCGATCCTTGAAATGAGAACAGGCCCCGGACTGAATCCGCCTGATTTTCATACCAGGCTTGCTGCCAGTCAAGACGCCGGAAATAGTCTGTGGACTTGACGCTGGTAAAGCTGTCGCTTGGAAAAAGAAACACAACGGCGCCATCGTCTGCTAAGGCCGAAGCGATTTTTTTCGCCACCTTTTTATGGTCCGCTTCATGATGGATAAAGTTATGAAACCAGGCGGCGGTAATCAAATCGTATTGGCGGTCCGGGAGATAGCTTAAAAAGTCGGCCTGTTCAAATTGAATTTTTTCAAGAGCCGGGTTGCTTTTGGCCTTTTTGATTTGTTCCTCCGATGAGTCGATACCGGTGACGGTTTTTGCATAGTCGGCTACGAGCAGCGTGTTATCGCCCGCACCGCAAGCAATATCGAGTGCATTTTCAAATACTGTGGAGCCGGCCACTGTTTTGATGCCTTCTTTAAAACAGGCGGCAATAAATGCATAGTAACGCGAGGATAAAATGCTGTTGGATTTAAAGTCGGCGTAGTTTTCCCAAATATCGGTCATTTTGTTTGGTTATCCGAAGTTATGGTCGTGATTAAAAAATAGTAAGACGGTAAGACGATTGACGGGCTTGTTAGTATTAGAGTACGCGCTTACAGCTGATTTGTTATCGGATCAACTTAATTTCTGACAAAAAAGACAATTTTTGCCATATTTTATCGGCGGTCATAATAGGCATTTTTTCAATTAAACCCGTTGCCAAACAAGCTCTGTCACCCAATGACAAGCCGAAAGGCGCGGTGATTTGCCATAATTCACTTGCTTGTTCAGCGTGTGCCAAGTCAAAGGAAAGAAACTGAAGTCCTAAGATCGCTAAATTTTCTCTAATCGCTTTGTCATCGACTGACCTTACCCGCAATTTTTGTGCAACCTCGCACCAATTTACAGTTGAAATAAAAGCCGTCGGCAAAACCCGCTCCACCTCTGAACTGCCCTGTTCTTGTTGCAAAAAAGCCAATAATGCGGAAGCGTCCAATATCACTGCTCATTGTCCCGTTGTTCGTTTTTTGCCTCAAGCCTTCTCTCAGATATCAACTCATCGGCTAAACTCACCGAGTTGGGGATTTTTGCCATAAGCGACAACAATTCTTGCCTAGCTTGAGATTGCTTTTTTTCCTCCAGCAACATTTTTTTTATAGCCTGCTGCACAAAGTGCTGCACGTTGGAATGTTTTAACAGTTCTTGACCCAGTTCATCGGGTAATTCTATTGCCAATCGCATGTTATGCCTCTTAATAAAAACAAAATTAAATCACGTTAGAATTGAAAGACAACTTAGGCAGCGATTTCAATAAATTTAACGATACTGGTTGGTTGAGGGATAGGCAACTCATGTTCAATCATGCCTTCGATATGGAATGTAATTGCCTCACGAATTTCTCGCTCCGTTTCCTCAAGGGTATGGCCGGTAGCAATGAAGTCCGGCAAGCCGGGTGCGTAGGCTAAGTAGTTATTTGCGGTTTTTTCGACCATGATTGCATAACGCATGGGTTACTTCTTTAGGGCTGCTTGTTTGAGTATGCTGTTCAAAGTTTCTATTTTTACTGTTGGACTGGAGGACTAAATTGGCAGCGGTTCAATAGTACCATCAGTACGCAAACTAAAAGTTGAGGCGAAGAACATAGCGTCATAGTTTTCATGATATTGGGAAACAATACCGACAAACTCCCAATATAGACCTCGATTGATAAAGACAGGGCCGCCACTCAGTCCACCGAGAGTGTCTAACATCAAATGATGTTCGGCGCCAAATGACTTAACCCAAAATTCGCGCTCGAATTTGGACACAAATTGACCGTCGCTTACAGATGAAATCTCTGAAGCTCCACTGCTCCAACTTTCAAAGACATATTCGTCGAACGATGCGATAGTTCGTAGGCTGCCTGGGAAACCACCGAATGCAACAAATTCGCCTACCTTTAATGGTTCTGGCGGCCACAATTTTGGCCGAAATATGCAAGAGCCAATTGGGCCGTTTGATGTGATGGACCTGGACTGTGCATCAGTAAGGCGAATAGTTGCTAAATCCAGTCGGACGTTCTTGTCAATCAACTGCTCGAGGGGATCAAGCTCAATATCGCCGATTTGGAATACTAAACTGTCATGCGTTTGTTTCATTTTTTGGTAACTTGCAATCACATGCTCACATGTAATTGCAAGAACACCTTCACCTAGATCGACAAGGGTAACTGAACCGCTTTTAATTTCACTTCTGTGACTTTTCGAGGGACGCTGACCAAAAAGTATCGATTTGGCAAACAGTAAAGGAAATTTTGCTAACTGCTCTCCCAGCGGGCCAGCCGCCAGTTGCTTGGCCTTCAAAATTTGCGCGGCTTCACTCATGGGCACAATGGCTTCCAACGTAATATATACAATATCAATTGCCTTAATAAAAAATCATAAGATGTGTCGTATATTTCTCATAGCACCCTTACGGTTTTGATTGGGCTGAGTATAGACCAAATAGATCTTACCTACAAAATAACACATCTCCGGCTTATCTCTCTGTTTTTGTATTTCTCTTAATCACCACAACCAAAAATCTTTTTGCATCACCCGGCTAAAAGGTTAAAGTGGCGGCTTGCGTTATCAACCTTTTGCCTCCCCATCATGTCATCACAAACACCAAAACGCCTGATTCTAGTTGACGGTTCTTCTTTCCTGTTCCGTGCTTACCACGCTATTCCGCCGCTGACCAGTCCCGAGGGCTTGCCTACCAATGCGATTCACGGCGTTACCAGCATGTTGCGTAAACTCATCGCGGACTATCATAGTGACTATATTACCGTGGTCTTTGATGCGCCGGGGCCGACTTTCCGCAATGCGCTTTATGATCAATATAAAGCCCACAGGCCGCCGATGCCCGATGATTTGCGGGTGCAGATCGAACCGCTGCACCATATCATCCGTGCGATGGGCCTGCCATTAATTATGGAGTCCGGTGTCGAGGCTGACGATGTGCTGGGGGTGCTTGCTCAGCATGCCGCCGAGCAAGGCTATGATGTCATCATTTCCACCGGCGATAAGGATATGGCTCAACTGGTTACCGGGCAGATTATCCTGGAAAACACCATGTCCGATACGCGCATGGATATTCAGGGCGTCATCGACAAATTCGGGGTCAGACCGGACCAGATTATCGATTACCTGGCACTGATAGGCGATACCGTTGACAACATTCCCGGCGTGCCGAAAGTCGGCCCGAAAACCGCGGCAAAATGGCTGGAGCAGTACGAGACGTTGGAAAACCTGATGGCCCATGCCGATGACATCAAAGGCAAGATCGGTGACAACCTGCGCGCCAGCCTGGGCCAGTTGCCATTGTCCAAGCAACTGACCACGATCAAATGCGACCTGGATTTGCCTTACGATATGGAAGACCTGAAACAGCAGCCGATGGACAAGGCGGAATTAAAAAATTTATTAGCCGGGCTGGGTTTTTCCTCGTGGTTGAAGACACTGGATAACGCACCCGTCTCAGCCAATGCAGAGCCTCGCGCTTCTATAAAAGACCAGGCCGCGCCGTTGGAGCCTGAAGAAAGCACCGGCGACTATGCTCACATCGAACCCGTCTATGAAGCCGTACTAAGCGAACAACAATTCAAGCACTGGTTTGAGCAGCTGGAGAAAGCCGAGCTGTTCGCCTTCGACACCGAAACCACCAGCCTCGATTACAGCAAAGCCGAGATCGTCGGCGTGTCCTTTGCGGTCAGCCCCGGCAAGGCGGCTTATGTGCCTTTGGCGCATGATTATCCGGGGGTGCCCGAACAGCTGGGTCGCACTGAAATCCTGGAAAAACTGCGACCCTTACTGGAAAACCCGCGAAAAGCCAAGCTGGGTCAAAATCTGAAATACGACAGCCACGTCCTTGCCAATCTCGGCATCACATTGCGGGGCATCGCTCACGACACGATGCTGGAATCGTATGTGTTGAACAGCACTGCCAGCAAGCACAATATGGACGATTTGGCGCAAGAATACTTAGGACTCACGACGATACATTACGAGGATGTCGCCGGCAAGGGCGCGAAACAGATAGGCTTTGCCGAAGTCAGCATCGAACAGGCCGTTCCTTATGCCGCTGAAGATGCAGATATTACTCTGCGCTTGCATCAAGTGCTGCATGCCAAACTGCAACAGCAACCGACCCTTTACAAGCTTTATACCGACATGGAAATTCCGCTGATCAGCGTGCTTGCCCGAATCGAGCGCAATGGCGTGCTGATCGACACGGCCATGCTCGCGCAGCAGAGCCTGGAATTGGCGAGCCATATTATCACCATTGAACAACACGCCCATGACCTCGCCGGGCATACTTTCAATCTGGGCTCGCCCAAACAGATTCAGGACATCCTGTACGACCAGCAAAAACTCCCTGTTTTAAAGAAAACCCCGAAAGGCCAACCGTCCACCGAAGAATCGGTATTACAGGAACTGGCGCTGGAATACCCCTTGCCCAAGTTGATCCTCGAATACCGCAGCTTGAGCAAGCTCAAATCGACCTATACCGACAAACTGCCACAACAGTTGGACGGCAAAACCGGCCGGGTGCATACCTCTTACCATCAGGCGGTCGCGGCGACCGGTAGATTGTCTTCTTCCGACCCCAACCTGCAAAACATCCCTATTCGCAGCGAAGAGGGCCGCAAAATCCGACAGGCCTTTATCGCGCCGGAAGGCAAGAAAATAGTCGCCGCCGATTATTCGCAGATCGAACTGCGCATAATGGCGCATTTATCCGCCGACGCCGGTTTATTGAAAGCCTTCACCGAAGGTCTGGACGTACACAGAGCGACAGCGGCGGAAGTGTTCGGCGTCGCCCCGGACCAG
>SXIP01000148.1 GCA_005772825.1 Methylococcaceae bacterium
AATGGATTGACCCGCCCCGGTTTCGCCGGTGAGTACCGACATGCCTTTGGCAAGATTTAGATCCAGTGATTTAACGACGGCAAGATCGGTAATATTAAGATTTACTAGCATCGGGATGTGTGTGGTAACCACTGCTCCAATTCAATTTATTCCTGAGTATATAGAAAAAATCATGGTCTTCAGGGTGCAAAATTCTAATAGGTAAAGGGTCTTTTTTAATCAAAATCTTATCGCTGATCAACACTTCCGGGATCTCGATCTGGTCACAGGTGACCAACGCGTTGATTTGCTTGGTCTGGCAAAAGCTTATCTCAATTTCGGCGGAATCCGCTATCACGATTGGCCGGTTCGATAAGGTATGCGGATTCAGCGGCACCAATACCAGTGCATTCAACGAAGGATACAGAATCGGGCCGCCCGCCGATAAGGAGTAAGCGGTTGATCCTGTGGGCGTAGAGACAATCAGGCCGTCGGAACGCTGCGAATTTAAAAAAACATTATCAATTTTAGTGATGATTTCAATCATGCTGGGCGTTACCCAACGGTGAATAACCACTTCGTTGACGGCGGTTTCTTCGTGTATTACCTGTTCGTCGCGAACAATTTTAGTGCGTAATAAATAGCGTTTTTCTTCGGTGTAGTGACCTTGCAGAATGCGGTGTAGTTTATCGGGCAACTGGTTAGGAGATATGTCGACCAGAAAACCCAGCCTGCCCAGGTTAATGCCGATCAATGGAATATCATAAGCGGCAATGGCGCGAGCCGCCGACAGGAAGGTGCCGTCACCACCCGCCACGATAACCAGGTCGCAGACCTGGCCGATCGTCTCCAGCGGACACGATTCAACGGCGCCGTCATCAATAAAATGCACACTGTCCCGGTCGACAATGACACGGTATCGATGCTGCTGCAAATAAGCGTAAAGCACCGACAAAGTCGCCGCAATGCTGGGGTCACTGGGCTTGCCTATGATACCGATAGTGTTGAATTGAGTCTGCATTGATGAATAATAACCGGTAAAAGTGTTTGATTATACAAAATAACAATCCGACCATTGCCGAATACGCTTCGCCTAATCCGAAAAAGCCGGGATATTGACATATAATTGCATTTTAAGGATAGTTTAAATTTCATACTATCCAATAGAAAACCAAGCCAAATGCCGGATTAGTCTGTTCCGGTGAACTTGCCGTCAAGCACGCAGCCATTCCGGAAGCTTTTTAGCCATGAGTCTATGTCAACATTGTTCAGCCCCTTTGCCTGCCAACACGGACAAATGTATCTACTGCGGCGCGCGCAACGATGTCGATTTGCATGCCAAGCTCGACTATGACGTTGTCCGGCAGCAGTCCGAGCGGCTTTGCCCGCATTGCGAAAAACCCTTGCAAACCATCGACCTTCATCTTGACGGTGCTTTTTTAATCGAACGCTGCGAAGATTGTTTCGGTTTGTTTTTCGATCCCGGACAAATTGAAACCTTACTGGAAAGTTCGGTCTCCCATGTCTTCGAAATCAATCTTGAACACCTGGACAATATCAACAAGGACCGCTTTCAAGGCAACAAGCCGGTCAAATATGTCAAATGCCCGGTCTGCCATGTACTGATGAACCGAAATGCTTACGGCTATCGCAGTGGCGTCATTATCGACCGCTGCCGCAATCATGGCGTCTGGCTGGATAGCGGCGAAATCACGCACCTGATGGAATGGAAAAAAGCGGGCGGGCAGCTATTACAGGATAAACACGCCGCATCAGAAAACCGGAAAGCCGAAAGCAACCACAGGGCGATGAGCAGTCAGACTAACAATGTATTGGATTATCGTGTTGATGCCGATGAACTGGATATATTCAATGCCGTGGCTGCGGTGATTACTAAACTTTTTTAATCGATCAACTTAACAGCACAGTCACTGCGGAGGTCATTATTTTTGCGAAAGCTTTTATGGGCATCTCTGCCTAACATGCGGTATTCAGCATCATTCTCGCAATGACTCGACGCGATGTCGGAAAGTCTGCATTCTCACTCCACAAACAACGCTTCGTGAAAACGCATGCTCTATCGCTTGTGAGGACCAGCACATGACTCTGGAAATACATCAGATAATTTTTGTACTCAATAGTCCATATAAAAACTGGGTTTGTAGTTGAGTAATTATCCAAATGATTTCAACAGTTATGTGCTAGCGCTACTAAGCACAAAACGCCTGAACCTGATTGAGAATCCCCTGGGTATCGAGGCCGCACAGCGCCAGGAGTTCCTCGCGGGTGCCTTGCTCGATGAAACAGTCGGGCAGGCCGATATTCAACACCGGCATAAGGATTTTCTGCGCTTGCAAGAAAGCGTTGACGGCGCCGCCGGCGCCGCCGGACAGGACGTTTTCTTCAACGGTGACCAGCACGTCATGACTGCGGCTGAGTTCGAGCAGCAGCGCTTTATCAATGGGTTTGACAAAGCGCATGTTGACCACGGTGGCGCCCAATTGTTTGCCGGCGGCCAGCGCCGGCGTCACCATGCTGCCCCAGGCCAGAATGGCGATGCGGCTGCCGTGATGGCGCACTTCGGCCTTGCCGATCGGTAAGGCGGTCATGGCCTTTTCGACGGTAACACCGGGGCCTTTGCCGCGCGGATAACGCACCGACGCCGGGCCTTCGTGGATAAAGCCGGTATAGAGCATTTGCCGACATTCATTTTCATCCGCCGGGGCCATAATCAACATGTTGGGGATGCAGCCTAAGTAACTGTAATCAAAACTGCCGGCATGGGTCGGGCCGTCCGGGCCGACCAGTCCGGCCCGGTCGAGGGCGAACAGCACATCCAGATTTTGCAAGGCGACATCATGAATCAGCTGATCAGAGGCGCGCTGCAAAAAGGTCGAATAAATCGCCACCACCGGCTTGGCGCCCTGGCAGGCTTGACCCGCCGCCAAGGTCACCGCATGCTGTTCGGCAATGGCGACATCAACATAGCGCTTCGGGAAACGTTCGGAAAACTTGACCAGTCCGGAGCCTTCGCGCATGGCCGGGGTAATGCCGAGCAGGCGCTCATCCTGTTCGGCCATATCACACAACCAGTTACCGAACACTTCGGTATAGGTCGGGTGCGGGGAGGGCGCCGACTTGGGCAAATAATCCAGGGTCGGATCAAAGGCCGGTACGCCGTGATAAGCCAGCGGGTCTTTCTCGGCGGGCGGATAACCCTTGCCTTTTTTGGTGACGATATGCAAAAAGCGCGGCCCGGCACTGGCCTTCAGATTTTCCAGCGTTGATACCAGCATATCCAGGTCGTGACCGTCGATCGGGCCGATGTACTTA
>SXIP01000149.1 GCA_005772825.1 Methylococcaceae bacterium
AGTTCCAGATGCATAAAATCCGGCGCATCCTGTTCCAGCAGTTCGAGCAAACGCCCCGGTGTTGCAATCAGGATTTGCGCATTTCTGCGAATCACGCCTTGCTGATGTTTAAAGTCATCGCCGCCGGTGACCAAGCCGACCTTGATTTGGGTAAATTCAGCCAGTTGCCGGCATTGCTCAAAGGTCTGCCTGGCTAATTCGCGGGTTGGCGCCAATATCAATGCGCGGGTGCCGAATTTACTGGAAGGCAAGGTCAGCAGTCGATGCAGGATGGGTAAGAGAAATGCGGCGGTTTTGCCGCTGCCGGTTTCCGCGCTAACCAGCAGGTCTTTATAGTCCAAAGCAGGCGGAATAGCGAGTTGCTGTACCGGCGTAGGCTGTTCAAAGCCCATTTTTTTAATGGCCGCAAGCAATTCTTCAGCCAGTAATAAACTGGAAAATGATAAGGGTATATCGATTGGAGTTGATTGGTCGATTGGATCAGGCTGCATGAATCTTCAAGTAGGTTGAAAAGCAAAGTGACCGGCATTATAAACTTTTTGGCATCAGGCCTATGATTAAATAACGGCTCCATTGCCAATAGAGCATTAGCTGTTAAGCTTAGCGTATTGTTATTCAATGACAGTGATTCAATTACAGCTATTCAATTAAAAAATCAGGATAGAAACTAATGATACCAATCAGAGATACCGCACCCTGTCATTCAAAGCCTTTGGTTACCTGGGGCATAATGGCGGTTTGCATCATCATATTTTTAGCGATGGAATTGATGCCGGATCAGTTAAGTTACCGACTGATCAATCTTTACGGCATGGTGCCTATTCGTTATTCGGACCCGGAATGGTCGGAAAATTACGGCTTGCCTTTTGACGGTTATTTATCCTTCCTGACCAGCTTGTTTTTACATAGTGGCTGGCTGCATATTATTGTCAATATGTGGTTTCTATGGATTTTCAGCCCGAGCATTGAAGATAGAATGGGACGCTTGCCGTTTTTTATTTTTTATCTGCTATGCGGCCTGTTAGCCACTGTTTTGCAATGGTATTTTGATCCGCGCCTCGCCATCCCGGTGGTTGGCGCGTCGGGGGCGATTGCCGGAATATTGGGGGCTTATTTTTTTATCTATCCCATGGAACAGGTTGTCGTGTTTTTTTTCCCCGTTCTTTTTCATATCCCCGCCATCGCGTTTTTGGGATTATGGGTAATTTTTCAACTACAGGACGCCACCACTTCAATTGTTGTTCCAGGGACGACCGTCGATGTCGCGTGGTGGGCGCATTTGGGCGGATTTATCGCCGGCTGTGTTTTGTATCGCTTCTTTATTCGCAAAGACAGTCCAGAAATATAAAATATTTTCATGGCTTTAAGGTATAATTTTCGATCTTAAAAAATGGGTCTTTTTGTATCTCCTGGTTTATACTTCGCGCGGTCACCGTTGCGGAATTTATGGTCGAGTCCTTTTATTCGAGAGCAAGGCGCACAAACAGGCGCATAGTGGCTCTATGTAACTGTTTGTGCAACGCAGCTATCGGATAAAAGGGCCGACCAGAAATCCGTAAGGGTGGTCGCGCGAAGTATAGCTATCAGGAGCGGATTAAACCGAAACAGGAAATTGAAAATAATATGAAAAAAGTCAACGTTGCGTTGGTCAGGCTACTCCAGTTTGTCGTTTTTGTCGTGTTCACCTTTGTGGTAATCGTTTATTTTGGAGCGATGGTGTTGCTGCCACTGGATGCGATTGCATTACTTATAAAACTGATGGGCGTAGTCGGTCTTCATGGTTTTATCGGCGCTTTAATTGCCATTCCGGTTGTGGCTTATTTAAGCTTGATTGTTTACAAAACACCGGGGCTTTGCAAAATGATTGTTGATATAGGGGTTGATCTGGTTAAAACCGGCAAAGTAAAAATTGAAGGATTTAATGAGATAGCCAACGCTGTAAAAGCCTAGAGACGCAATAAACCCCGTCTCTACAGGCAATTAAGTTTTTCCCGATGATCATAAAACAGGGGTGTGCCGGAAGCGACACACCCTTTTTTATGCCTCACTAAAAAGCGTGTTGATGAAAGCGGCGATATGGTCTATTTCTTCAATACACACCGAATGTTCCATCAGGTAGTCATGCCATTCAATTGAATAGCCCAAAGCTTCAAGTGCATTATGCGATGCTTTGGCGGTTTCGATGGCGATCACCGAATCCAGTATACCGTGAGCCATAAATATAGGCGTTGCATTATTGGCGCCGGACCGTTCGGTTTTTAATTGCTCTGTCGTGGGCAGATAGGTTGACAAGGCAATAATGCCGGCTAATTTCTGCGGATACCTTAAGCCTGTATGCAACGCGATCAAGCCGCCCTGGGAAAATCCCGCCAGCAAAATATGTTCGGGGCGAATGCCTTTGTCCTGCTCCTGTTGAATCAGCCGTTCCAGCAGTCCTGCCGACTGATATATCCCGGTAATATCGGGGCTGCGTTCCAGCGGCGAGTTCAAAATATCGAACCAGGCGCGCATTTTCATCCCGCCATTGATAGTCACCGGCTGAACAGGCGCATTCGGAAAAACAAAATGAATATTGGCTGCTGCGTTTAAGCGCAATTCGGGAACCATGCCCTCGAAATCGTGCCCGTCCGCACCCAAACCATGCAGCCAGATAACCGAATATTTGTGAACCGATTGGGGCAATATTTCAATGATGCTGAGTTCAGAATTCATACTTTCTCCAAAAATAGGTTGTTAAAAAAATAGCTTACCAGTCCCCCACTTTGCCCCCCATTATTATTACCCATGTATCCCGATAATAATAACAATCTGTGAACATCTGCGTCATCTGCGGCTGAATAATTATAAAAACGGTATTACGGCCATAAATTGCCGTTACATTTAGGTAAATCGGGGTCCATAAAATCCCATGGCTGGGCGTCAACGACCCATATATCCTTCTGTGGTTTAAAAACACCCGGATCATCAAGGGTTGCGGCAGAGACCGGTCTTATTTTGCTGAAGGCGCTGTTCCTGCCGAACAACGAAGTACCGCATTCGGGACAAAAAGCCCGGTACATCGTGTTACCGCTCGCAGCAAGTGTCGGGAATTCCTTGTAATGACCGGTGACGGCAAGCGCTGAAGCATGTACAAACAAAGCCGGAAAATAAGCCCCGCCCAGTGTTTTTTGACAGGTTCTGCAATGGCAATTGGCGCCGGCTACCGGTTCCGCCGAAATTTCATATCTGACAGCACCACAAAGACAACCGCCGGTCATCGGGAGTTTCATGTTTTTCTCCTTGAATAGAAGGTTTCGCGCTAAATCTTAGTACAATAAGCCTTACATACCTAACTTATCCGTTCGTGGAAAATGTCAGACCCTGTTATTTTAATCAGTTTGTTGCTGTTGGCTTCAGTGTATTGGTTTAAAAGCCAGCAGATTCGGGAAATAGCGCTCAACGCAACCAAAGCGCATTGCCGGGCTATGGAAGTGCAAATGCTGGATGACTATGTTGCGCTAAAGAGCCTCCGTTTACAAAAGGACAAGAGCGGCAAAACCCGGCTGCAAACCACCTTCACTTTCGAGTTTTCCTCGACCGGTAATGAACGTTACCAGGGACGCATTGCCATGCTCGGCCACCGGGTCGAATCCATCTACCTGCAACCGTACCGGATCGACCTGAATTAACCCGTTGAACTTGATTTAAACAAACAACCTTTTAGGAGTACAACATGAACCGTTGCCCCTCATGCGGTCACGAAAACAACAAAGCCGAAATGCGCTGCCCCGAATGCGGCAGCTTTTACTCAAAAGTTGCCGAAATTATTGACCGGGAAGCCGCCGATGAAGAACTGCATACCTTCCGCGGTCAATGTAAACGTATTCTGCATTCAGGCAATATAAAACAAGAACTGCTGGCCGAGTGGGAGCGGATAAAAGGCGGCTTGTCTAAAAAAGCCAAATTCGCACTGTTTGTCATTTTTGTCTTTGTTTTTGCGTTGGTGGTTTCAGTGTTGTAGTTTGCCGAAAAAGGTAGATGGCTGCCCTTAATCGGCCACCGGTTTTAATAGCAGCCGGTGTTCCGACTTTCCCGCTAACAGAGACAGCGGCAAACCTTGCACCCAATAACGTTGCTGATCGCGGTAATAAGGCGATAAAGGATGGGCTGACTGACCACCCGGCATGTGTAACAAAGCATCGTCAAGGTGAGCGGGTGAAACTACCAGCCGTTCACTGGCGCCAAAACTTGGAACGGCTACCCGCACGCAACCACTACAACCGGACAGCTCATCTTCCGGCATATTGAGGAAGAGGCCGAGCAAGGATGAAAAGTTTGAGAACGGATGAGAAAAATGCGCTTTATTCACCCTCCCCCACGTCAGTTCTGATAATTTAACACCGGGGTATTTTGCCTTCAGTTGCTGCGCGCTATGTTTTAACTGCGCCAGAATAAAGGCGTCCCAATTCGGATAATGCAGCGGGTCAGGCAGTAATTGCGGTATTTTTTCCGTCAGCATGGCCTGTAGCGGCGTATCGATAGTGGTCCAGGAATACTCGAAATTTTTATCAGCTTCCCGGCAGGCCGCCAAAAACGGCGACAATACCGTTTCAGCCAACAGCTTTCGAAACCGCACCAGCAAGGCAAAGCCTTTGCTGTCGGTATCGGCCTTGCCGTTCCAGGCTAACACGGTCTCCCGCAATTCACGCAAATCCGCTTGCTGCTCACTAGCCTTTGCAGGTAAAACGCTTAATGCCAGTTGCCGGTAAAAATCATGGAATTCGTTTTCGGTATCCAATTGCAGCTCAAACATAGCCATTTCATCGATGGTTTGTTGCTGTTTTAGTCGTTGCGTAATCCGGTAAGCCCGGTAGCCATTGGCAAACTGGCGCCCGATCACATACGGATAATCCTTGCCCAGCCGTCGCTCGTTGGCCGACGCCAGCAGTCCTTCCGGCGGATTAATGACACGCGGCAACTGCTTGGCTTCAACATAACCCTGCCAGCCGACCGTTCCGTCCGCCCATGAACGACTGATCGAACCATCGTTGCCATAGCGCCTGGGAATCCGGCCCATCAAGGTCCAGGCTATCTGGCCGCGATCATCCGCCAATAACACATTTAATTGCGGGCCGCCGCTTTGATTGGCAATGGCGACGGCCTCCTCCAGTGTTTTAGATTGATCCATGTCAATCAATCCGAGGGTAACGGCATTTTCATCCAACGCCGTCCAGTGAATCGCAACCGGCTTGCCCGACAAGGGCTCTGCTGCAACCGGTCCCCAGATAGTTTGCTTCACCGTGACTTGCCGGGATTCGGCATCTTTGACTTTGATGGTTTCGGACATTTCTTCAAAGCGTTGCCAGTTATCGGCAACCTTATATTCGCCGAAATTTTCAGGATTTAATTCCAGGCTTACCAAATCCAGGAAATCACCTGACAAACTGGTGCCGCCCCAGGCGATATGGGTGTTGCTGCCGGCGGGAAATAACGGCAGACCCGGCAAAGTGACGCCCGCGACATGCACAGATTGATAATTCATTTCACAGCGATACCAGATGTTGGGCACGGAAATCCCCAGATGCATATCATTAGCCAGAATAGCCCGACCATCATGCGTTTTTGCACCACTGACAGCCCAGGCATTGGAACCCGGCATGACATCTCGCATCTGCACGGCTTGCGCCAGTTTTGTTGCATCCGGTACATGCTCTGCAAGTAACGATTCCAGTGCGGCAACCGGTATAGGCTGTGCAGGCCGACGAGCGGCAGCCGCACCGAATAAGCGCTCGGTAAAGCGGTCGGTATCCGGCGTCAGAAAAGCCGCAACCGCCTCGGGTAAATTTTTTTCCATGACACTTAACATGCGCTCTTCCTGTTCGGCCCCGGCGGTAAGCGTGTCAAACATACCTAACGCCACCAGCAGGCTGTCTTCAGGTTTCCAGCGTTCGGGCCGGTAACTCAGTACGGTAAATTCGAAAGGCAAGGCATAGTCTTGATCGAGATAACGGTTCACACCTTCAGCATAAGCGTCAAGATAGCTGAGATGGTCCGGCGGCAGTTTCGTCAAAACCTGTCTTGCCAGCCGGTTGAAGCCGTAAGTTCTCGCCCTGACATCACTGTTAACGGCTTTCTGACCGAATATTTCCGCCAGTCGCCCGGCGTTTTTTCGACGCATCAAGTCCATCTGAAACAGCCGGTCGCGTGCTGAAACATAGCCAAGGGCGCGTACCGCATCGACATGATTGGCAGCACTAATAGCCGGAATACCGTACTGATCCGAAGCAATCGTAACTGGCGCCGTCAGTTGCCTGATCACAATCTGTCCGTCCAACTGCGGGAGGGAAAAATACAAAAGCAGAAAAACGCCGCCCGCACCGGTAACAATCAGACCTGCCAACAGTGAGAGGGGATAACAAAAGAATCGTCGAAATACGGTCATAACTGATCTCATGAGGGCTTTAACAAAGGTCGTGAAGTTGGCGATAAAGGCGGATAATTCAATCCCTTGAAATGGCTATCGGATAGATTGGCCGATCGGAAACAGCACTGGCAACCACTGACAGTCTATTTTATGGGGTTTCCCTATTACGTCGGTTAAAAAACGTCCCTTGTATTTTACTGCATCCGGGTAGCAGTGGAACTTATGTCATCTGCCTGTCTCTTATTAAGAGTCAGGGAAGTAAAAAATATTAAAATTTATGCCATATCCAGGGGGAAATAAACGAATTTGAATACCAGGCAACAATACGGTGATTTAATTAAGGTTTTGTAGATAAAAAGATTTTTCGACAGACAGAAGTATTTATAATGAATTTGACCTTATCTTTATATAAGTTTTTGTAATCGCTAAAGGTCAATTGAAAAACTACAACAACTAAGAGGTGGTTTATGCGAATCTTTAGTCAAACACGCTATTGGCCAACTGCATTCTGTGCGTTGACCGTTTTAGCATTCACTCAGATAGCCCAGGCGGATCAACCTGCTGCGGTCGCCTGGCAAATCATGGAATCCGCAACCAGGGGTGTGGCCCAGGCAGGCAATACGCCGGGTGGCGACGCCAAATTCCCGGTTCAATTCAGTCTGTGGGATAGAAAGCAGCAAACACCGTTGTTGGTAATATTCCGTAATTGCGGGGAAGACCCTGAGATTGTCGGTAAACCCATGTTAAATTTTGACGCCTACATGGCAGGCAAAGATACCTCACCGATTTATAACCCGGACTGGAAAGCGCCCGGTCCACGCTGGCGGCTCTGCCCGCAAGCAGATGCGTTAGTGGTAAGTCCCAATACTACGGCGCCTCAGCAAGTGATGTTTGAGGTTGATTTTTTACGTCTGCCTAACGAAGGGATGAGTCCCGGCCTTGACCTGGACGTGTACAAAATATCAACGGCCGATTTGCGGCTTTGGCCGACAATTGAAGAGCTGGCGCGGCACTTTAGAAACCAGCCGCCGGATGCGCAAGTGCCTTTATCAGTGCATTACCGCCTGTCCAGGGGCACCTGGATCATGGGGTCTTACGCGGAGATTTACGGCGCACCGTCTCCCGATCTTCTAAGAGGCGGCAAAGGCACCGGCGATTACGCCAAACTGATCGACAGTCTGCCGGTTAACCTGGAAGCATTCCGACGTAAATTGGAAATCCCCGGAAACCCCCGTCATGATGGGCTGAAAAGCATTGTAGCTGCAATGGCCGCCGCTCGGGAGCGTGGGTCGGCAGAAGAAGGTGAACAAATCTGTTACCCGGAAACACCGGTGAAAACAGCCGACACCCAGTTGACGCCGTCACGGGCGGTTACCCACACATTGACCGGACGGTTCTCCACCAAGTGGACAACCGATCACAGTCTGCATCCTGGATTTGGTTTCCGAGTATTGGTTTACCGTGCCGGTACGTCGACTTTACTGGGTTCATCCTGGGTAGAATCGAACGGATTGTGGAAAGTGGGTGTACAGGATACCGCCGGCTTTGTAACCGGTCAGAAAATCGATGTGACTTACCGTTCGTACAACAATTATTTCGCGCCGCAAAACCAGGCGGGTAATCGATACTGGTGGCAAGATCCGGTGTGGACCGTCAACAGTACCTCGTTTGATGTCGGTCATCGAGTCGCCGATACTGACGGCGGAGCTTATAACGGTGTTGGCGAACTGGTCGACAATGCCATGACCATGTGGTCCCGGCTATACTGGGATGCGGGTATCAATCCGGTGCCTTCTTCACCGATCCGTTTCTTTTTCCCCAATACCTGGAACAATTGCGGCGGCGCCAGCCCCTGGAGTTGCGCATCAGGCAATGATCTCTGGCTGATCGCTTCGCACGGCGTACAAGGCGATGTGGTGAATCATGAAATGGGCCATGTCCTGAACAACACGTTCTGGAACAACAAAAGACCGGCAGGTTCCGGCGGCTCGCATGATCTGAACACCTGTTACCCTACCCGCCTGGGTATGGCCTTACGTGAAGGTTTTGCCAACTTTGTAGCCGCCTGGGTCGGTTATCCATCCCGTAATGTCGCCGAAGGCGGCTTTAACTCAGGCCGTTGGGCATTGGGTTGGGATGCGGAACAACGCAATACACCGCCTAATTGTACCAACGGCTGGGAAAACGAAGTCTGGGTAGCGCGTACTTTCTGGGATTTACACGACACCCGTACTGACGGCGACGACATCTTGTGGTTCAACCATCCCGGCGCGGTTCTTTCCCTCTACCTCGGTAACAGCATAGCCAACGACGGCGATGCGCGTGACATGCGCTTTTATGAAACGATTTACCGGGATGCCGCATCAGCGGGTCATGCCGGATTTATCACGGATATATTCGAGCAAAATCATCATTAAGCATTACGGTTAAATGCTTACCCCGGGAATTCAATTTAAACGACGGGCCTGCCCCAGTAAGAATTGAATTCCCTTTTTATCGTTATTCCCTGCGTTGGTTTTCTGTTTCCTGAACAATGGATTGGTTGATAATATGTTGATTTACAGAAACCAATACCATGAAATTTATCGTCGTCTTGCTGATCAGCTTCTATCAAAAATTCATTTCCCCTTACAAGGGCTTTCGCTGCGCTTATGCCACTCTGCACGGCGGCGACAGTTGTTCCGAGGCGATTAAAAAAATTGTACTGACCAAAGGCTGTATCGGTGGATACCAAGAGACCCGTGAACGCTTTAAAGCCTGCAAGGCCGCTAACGAAACACTGATCAGGATGCGGCAAAGGCGCGATAAAAATCGTTGCGGCGATTGTCCTGATTGCGGCTGTGATTGCATTGACGCATGTTCATCCCGAAAATCCGGCGACGCTGATTGCGGAAGTTGTGATATGCCTGAGATTTCCTGCGACTTGCCTTGCGATTGCTCGTTTTAACAAGGTAAAAAATGAAAGATGAATGTGATTTTTCCAACACCGAACAAGACAAGTTGTGCGTTCCTGTAGAAGATATGCAGGTGCTTGTGCCTTTAAATAAAGAGGTGCTGCGATATTTCACTGAAACCTGCCAGATAAGGCCGGAGAATCTAGGGGTATGGGTCAATTATTTGTTGAGCCGGGATATTGAAATTGCCCGGAGAATGGACTTGTAAGAACGCATTGCCGCTGCGGTCAGGCACATTGTACGTACCTAATCGGTCACAAATGCCAGCTGCAATGCGCCCTGCAAATTTTCGGGAACAGTTTTAATACTCGAAGAGAAGCGCACATCGCGGCTCTATATCGCGTGTACGCCCTGTACGTCAATATAATACCCGGAACTACACCACAAACGGCGGCATCAAGATGCGGCCAACCCGGCAATGTTATAGCCGCAATCAACATAGGTGATTTCCCCGGTGATCCCGGAAGCCAGATCAGAACACATGAAAGCCGCGGCATTGCCGACTTCTTCGATGGTGACGTTTTTCTTCAGCGGTGCGGTGTCGGCGGCTTTATTGAGCATGGCCTTAAAATCATTGATACCGGATGCAGCCAGTGTCCTGATAGGACCGGCTGAAATCGCATTAACACGCGTACCTTCAGCACCCAAGGCTACGGCCATATAACGGACATTGGCTTCCAGACTGGCTTTGGCGACACCCATAACGTTGTAGTTGGGAATCGCCCGTTCCGCGCCCAAATAGGTCAAAGTCAACAGTGAACCGTTACGGCCCGCCATCATCGCGCGGCCTGCTTTTGCCAGCGCGGTAAAGCTGTAAGAACTGACATCGTGAGCAATCCTGAAGTTCTCGCGGGTGGTGACATCGACATAATCGCCGTTCAGCGCGTCACGCGGAGCGAAAGCGACCGAATGCACAATGGAATCTAAACCATCCCAATGTTCGCCGAGTTTGGTAAATACCGTATCGATATGTTCATCAATACTGACATCGCATTCAATGGTGATTTTGGAGCCGCATTGCTCAGCCATTTCTTCGACACGGCTTTGCAATTTTTCATTCTGAAAAGTGAATGCCAGCTCTGCCCCTTCACGGTGCATGGCCTGAGCAATACCCCATGCAATTGAACGATTACTGGCTAAACCTACAATCAAGACCCGTTTGCCCTGCATAAAACCCATTATTATCTCCCCGTGTGATTTTGTTGTTGTATTGAAAACTGTTGTAATTAAATCCGCACCCGTCCGCTATGGCGGGTGATCTTCCAAGTATCTACGACCCGTTTATCGATGTCCAGTTTTTTGTCTGTCCGTGTGCAAACCAAAAAAACATCAAGTCGTTTGGCCGTCGACTCGCATTTCAGCGCCTATCAGTTTGGCAAGATCAGGGGTCTTTGTCGTCTCGGATTCCTGTGTGATTGAATGAATGTGAATATCCCGCTGCGGAAATGGAATCGATATATTGTGTTCACGCAGGGCTTTTTCGAGACGCATGTGCAGATCGTGGGTAACCGGCAGCCGGTTTGACAGTTCGCTGACGAAAATACGAATGGAAAAATTCAGCGCACTATCGCCAAAACCGACGCACAGCACACTGGGCGCCGGTTCCGCCAATATCAGCGGAGTCGATCGAACGGTATCCATCATGACCTTGTGCGCCAGCTCGGCATCGGCGCCGTAAGCAATTCCAATAGGAATCACAATACGCGTGATCGAGTCGCTCAAGGTCCAATTGACCAGCTGACTGGTAATAAAAGTTTTATTGGGAATGATCATTTCCTTTTGATCCCAGTCAATCAGTGTCGTGGCGCGCATTTGGATACGGCTGACCTTGCCGGTGACATCACTGATCGTCACGGTGTCGCCGACCCGTATCGGCCGCTCAAACAGCAGGATAATGCCGGATACCAGATTGGCGAATATTTCCTGTAAACCGAAGCCCAGGCCGACGCTGAGCGCCGCCACCAACCATTGCACCTGCGACCAACTGCCGCCCAGTTCATTGGCGACACAAATGAAACCGATGGAAACCAACAGATATTTTGCCAGTTGGTTAACGGCATAACGGCTTCCCGCTTCTATCGACAAGCGCCTGAAAACCAATAATTCGACGATACCGGAAAAATTCCGCACAGAAACCGCCGCGACAAAAATATAGAGGCCCGCTAACATCAGGTTGGTCAGCGTGATCGGTTGATAGCTTTCCTGATGATCGATAGTCACCAGATGCTGCCATAACACGATACGATCAAGAAATGAAAAGGCCGGCAGGATATTTTTCCAGATCATCCCGAATCCGGCCAATAAACTAAAACCGATAAATACATTCAGCAATTTGATGGTTTGAGCGTTTATTTTCGGAATATCGACGAGCTGTTCGTCTATCGATAAAACCGGGTCTTCACCGCCTGCGACCGCATGCTGTTTTTCACTCAATGCCACGGCTTTGCGTTTTTGCCGAGCATTTTCTATAGCCAGTTGCCGGTTAACCAGGGTTAGCCAGCGAAACACCAATTCGTGGAGAATGATCGTGAGAAAAATCAGCCGCAACGTGGTAATCAATTTTTGCTGGAGTTCCAGCGCACTCAAGTAATAACCGGCGACGGCAAAACCGGCAATCACCAAAGGCACCAGTATTGCCGCCGAATACCAGACATAACGCAATTTCACCAGTGTTCTGTCCGGATTGGCGGCGATAACGTGTTGCAATAACCCTCGGACGGGGTTTAGCAGGCGGCTTAAAAAAACCGCCATGGCGATCATACCGATAATCAGCGCCAGACGGCCCAGGTTATCGCCATGAACGGCTGCTTTAGAGACGGCTGAACTGTTGATAATAAACGCGCAAGGCACCGAGACAAAACGCAGCCATGCAAACTGCCGCTGTAACAGGCCCGCGGTGTCTTTTTGCCATTGAAAGTGTTTACGCGCGATACCGGCAGGCGCAAACAAACGGTAAAAGAATTGCAGAAAAAACAGCGGAGCGGCAGCACCCACCAAGCCCTCGCCAAGCGCTTTGCTAAAATCGCCGGGAGTGTCTGTATTACTCAAACACCAGCCGAAAACAGCGATAAACACGGGAATCGGCAATACCAATACCAGGGTATAGGCCAGCGCTTTTAAGGTGTAGTAAAAACGATCGGTATAAATTTTTTCAACTTTATTCGAAATCAACGCCAGTTGCAGCTTTGCCGGTTTTCTGCTTGACAGCAGGCCGATCAGGCCAATTAAGCCGATAAAGCTCAGAAACAGGTTATGCGCCAGCAACCCGAAACTATCTTTAATCGCTACCTGCCAATTGGAGGGCGATAATAACCATCGAATTGATCGGTACAGGGCCACCGGATAATTCGCATTGATCGGTTCCGAACTCGGCACCCATAACAGGCGCTCATCCAGATAGACCGCAAATTTATTGGCCTGGGTAAGCATTTGCTGCCTGGCGAAATCATAATCGCCCAAGGTGCGCAAATAGCTTGCATAGGCGACGGACAACTTGTTCAGCAACTCTTTCTGATTGATCATTAATACACGCAGTTCCGCCTGTATCATCATGCGCTGCTCTTTGGGCAACGCCTTATCGACCTTGAGCTCCATAACCTCCTGCAATGCCGTATCGATATTGCTCAGTCTTTTGAGGTTGTCTTCGACCTTGAACTGCTCAAGGCTGGTGACTGCCGTTTCATTCTGTATGGTTTCCGATTGCGGCGTCGATTGATCCTGAATTAGCAGGTTACGGCGTTGCTCGCGTAAAATTTTGCCCAGTGCGGGACTCAAACCCGCCAGACTGATTTTCTTTTCGGCATTTTTAAAGTCATTTTCGATGGCGGCGGCCTGGCTATCGGACCGGCTTTTTTGCTCGTTATAGCTTTCAATCTTACTCGTAATCGTTTGTAAATCGCGGCTATATTGAATGTTTTCCCGAGTGATCGTTTGAATAACAATATGCTTGCCGGACAGTTCCTTTTCCGCCTGACTGAGTGCGTTTTGCACTTCCTTCGCTTCCTGTTGCCTGCGCTCGGTGACAAGGTCTTCAATCATCGCAATCACCGGGCTGACGGCATTCTTTTGCAAGTTCAGCAATTGCAGCTCGGTTTTAAGCAAATCGACCCTGGCCGGATTGCTGATAGCTTCAACATCCAGCATTTTTAGTTCGGCTGTGCGCGCATCAATCAGCGTTTTCAACTGCATTTGCCTAGCCTCAGTCTCCAGCTTTGAATCCGAACCGACAGACGGGGCCTCGAGTGTATGCTGGGCTGTTTCAATATCTTGTTGCGCCGTTACGATTTCTTCACGGATCAGTGATGAGCGATTATTTTGTAATACCAGCTCGTTTTCCAGCTTTTTTATCTGTTCGTCCAGGCCGCTGATTTTGCCTTTTTCAATAATCAGGCGTTGATCGAGCTCATCGGTGGAGATCTTGCTGAAATCCTCGGTTTTCTGTTTGGTCGGTTTTGATTGAGCCTGATTGACCTGCGCCTGTTGAATTTCTTTTTGCAGTTTTTTGATGTTTTCCGGCGCCTCCTTTATGGCTTGCTTAAAGAATGACGCCTGCGCTTTAAATGCTTCGGTATTGCCGAGATTGTCCTGCGCCGACTGGTAAACGGCCAGTACTTTCGATTTCAGCGTTTCATCAATCCCCTGGCGGGTCTTAACCGCTTCAATTTTAGCCTGTAATAGCTCTTGGGTGATGTCCGGGCTTACGCTATGCTGATCTGCATTTGTGGTGACATTGACAGCCTCGACCCCGGCGCTGAATATAAGAGCAAACAGTAACAACAAAAAATGACTGGTCAAGTGAATGGCGGGGAAATCAATACGTTTCATCAGAATAAGCGGGTTACCACGGGATAGGAAATGCGTCGTCAGGCATAGGGATTTTAAGAAGAAAGCACGGAGTGTCTCAACACAGGTAACGAATCAGTGCCTTGTTGCTCATCCGGTTTAAAAATCTCTTTTATCCGGAAATCTGGTCTTTTCGAACAATTTTCAGCCTCGATATAATCCGCCGGCAGCATCCAGCAGGCGCTTTTGAGCAGCGAAATGACGTTCAATATAGCCGAGTTCGAAGCGTTCATAGCGGGTCTGCGCAGCGACTTGCTCGATAAGCCCCAAATCCAGCCGGGCCAGAGGCCGACCGGTGCTCATGGCGAGGATCTGCGTCTGCGCCGCGCGTTCGATAAAATAGAGATCATCGAAGGCCTGGGCGACTGTCGGTGCTGCGGTAATAACGCCGTGATTACCCAGGAACAGCACATCGGCGTCACCAAGAATGCCTGCCATGCGCGCGCCCACCATATCCGACAACGCCACACCGTCGTAATCGGTATCGTAAGCCACCCGACCGTAAAAGCGGCAACTCGTGTGCAGCGCCCATTCGAGGCGACCGTCAGCAATCATCGTCAACGCCGTCGCATAAGGCTGATGGGTATGCATTAGCACACGGGCGCGCAGTACTAGCCGGTGAATCGGCGCATGGATATGATGGGCCGACGCCGAAGGCTCACCGTCACCACGCACCACTTTACCGTCCAAGTCGCAGACAATCAGGTTTGAAGCGGTAATCTCCGAGAAATGCAGACCAAACGGATTAACCAGGAAGTGCTGCCCATCCGGCAACAGCGCAGAAAAGTGATTGGCAATCGCCTCGTGAAGGTTATTGGCGACCGCCAGATGGAAAGCCGCCGCTAAATCGACTCGCAGGTCCCATTCCGTCTCGGTCAAGTTCGATTTGTTCATAACGTTACCTCTACCGGTAAAATGTCAGGTTGATTCAGGCTAATGGCCATAAACAAGCACATCCTGTATGCAGCTAACATCCTCCTTGAAGGATGTATTATGAGTGTCCCTCTGGTTCTCAAGCCGGAGCTCTCATCGTTATACACAAATCTGTTCAAAACTTGGATGTAGGCCGGAATAAGCACGCCCGGCGGTAGCAAGAGCGTGTGTTTCCGGCATCACGTAGCTTCGAAGTACCGGAAACGCCTGTCCTGCGCTAATGCGCGGACAGACTTATTCCGGCCTACGCCGAGTTGTGTATAACGATGAGAGCCGGAGCTATAAACAAAGACTTCTCCTGCAATCGGCTTGAACGCGATGTTATGTTATGCGTAACCTTACTGTCCATTTGCAATTGCCTGTTGAATAATCGGAGCAACGGAATCAACAGTAATGCCTCGAACATTGCAATATTTGGATTTTAACCATACCGACAATTTCTTTTGCCCTTTGCTGGCATTGCAGCCGCGACAACAGAGTGCAATGTTTTCTCTTGTAATGATCTTGGCGTCGTTAATTATGTGCTCCCAGCTCGCAGCAGATTTTATCGTGAGTGCTGGTAACACAAACTCAACACCGCAATAGACGCAAGTCCTATCTCTTTCCCGAACTTCCTTCTCCAGCCAGTCAGGAATATTCCAATTGTTCGCCACATGATGCCCTGATTTTGTTACATATATTAATCCACAAACCTAACGCCACAGCATCAACAAACTCACCATACACCAGGACACTCCCGCCGCTGCCGGAATCGTCAACACCCAGGCCCAGACAATCCGTTCGATCACGGACAATTTAAGCGCATGAGGATTCTTGGCAAAACCAACGCCCATAATCGCCGTTGAAATACTGTGCGTGGTGGAAACCGGCATACCGAAATGGGCGGCGGTTAACAGGATTGTCGCCGAACTGGTTTCCGCCGCAAAACCGTTAATCGGATGTAACTTGACCATTTTGTGGCCGAGAGTCCTGATAATGCGCCATCCGCCAACTGCCGTACCCAGCGCCATCACCAGGGCGCAGGTGAAGATAACCCAGGAGTCGATGTCTTTTTCTCCGCCGTCCGGCCTCAGGAATTCAGCCCATTGCGGCAACTGATCGAGCGTACCGGCGCTGTTGGCGGAAAAAATCGCCAGGGCGATGATGCCCATGGTTTTTTGCGCATCATTACTGCCATGCGCAAAGCCCATATAACCGGCTGACAAAAGCTGGGCCTTCCCGAATACCTTGTTGATCCATTTCGGGCGCGCCATTCGCGCCAGGACGCCGCCGGCTGAATTCATGCCGCTAATAATCGCCATCAAACCGCCCATAATCAGCACGCCCAAGGTAAAACCGGCCACCGGCGAACTGACCATGGGAATGACCACCTTCCACAGTATGCCTTTGTTTTCAGTCCAGACCGCCGCGGTTTTCGACCATATCAAGACATCAAAATTATTGTTTCCGGCTGCAAGCGCCGCGCCGCATAAGCCTCCTATCAAGGCATGACTGGAAGAAGACGGCAAGCCCAATGCCCAGGTGATAAGATTCCAGATAATCGCGCCGGTCAAGGCGCAGATCAACACTTCGGAGGAAATCGTCACCAGACCGGTATCCACTAATCCCGATGAAATAGTTTTGGCGACAGCGGTACCGGAAAAGGCCCCGACCAGGTTGGTCGCTGCGGCAAGCATGACCGCTTGCGTAGGCGTTAATACTTTGGTGGCGACCACGGTGGCGATCGAGTTAGCGGTATCGTGAAAGCCGTTAATGAACTCGAATACCAGCGCCGCCAGGATGACAAGCAAGAGCAAGGTCAGCATGACAATCCTTCTTATGAATTTTTTAAGGCAATATGATAGACGACATTACCGGCATCACGGCAACGGTCAATCGCTTTTTCGAGGATTTCAAACAAATCCATTTTTATTAAATAGCGAATAGGATCGGTTTCATTAGCATAGGCATCCCGATACAAATCAAGTATTTGTCGATCGGCTTCTGCTTCAATGGTTTGCAACTGGTCATTTAATTTTTTGATTTCGTCCAGATCCATGCCTTTACGCAGCAATCCGACCATTTGTTCCAGAACTTTGCAGGCTTGTTCGAGCATTGCGGCACGGCTGGTGAAATCGACATCACCGATACGAGCCAAAGCCGGGGTATAACGCTCGGCAAATTTTTCTATGATTTTAGGAATCTTGTAAAGAGCGCTGTTAAGGGCCTCGATATCTTCACGATCGAGCACGGTAACAAAGGTATTGACTAATTCTTCGCTGATTTGCCCGAATAAATTCTTTTCCCGGCGACGCGCCTGTTTAAACTTTTCCAGTGATTGTTCCGTAGCTGGTGTGCTTAGCAATTCAATTAACGCTTTAGCGGACGAACGTGCGGATTCGGCGCTGGCTTCCAGCAAGCCGTAAAATTTATCACCTTTGCCGAAGATGGTTTGTAATGAGAACATGGTGTTTCCTTGTTTATTAGCCTAAGGCATTTATTAGTTTTATTCGCTAATTATCGCATAACAATGTTCTTAAACGGCAAAAGTTGTGAATTGAATCCGTTAATCATGAATTTAATAAATCGCATGAATTAACAGTTTACTTATCTGTGGAAATGAGGTTAAGGTTTAGGCAACAGATGATTAATGTTATCGGTTGGCTATTTAAACATGGGTATTTTATGGCGGTACTCTTGTTGAAAATGTGCCTGAGCCGAACAGTCAAAATGTTGAACTTTACATCTGTCGAGAAAAAACTCTCAAAGGAGTATAGCAATGACCACCCTGCACTTTTCAAAACCAATACACGAAAACCGGCGAGACAGTCGGTTCAATAATTGTTTGCGTCGATTCCTGAATTTGCCGCCCCGACCAATCCAATTTCTCGCTTGCCTGCTGCTGTCTACCCTTATGCCGGTGGCTTACGCCGAAGGCGCCGCATGCGAAGAACCCGGCGAGACGCATATCTGGATTTCGCCACTCAAACCCGAAGCGGGTGCTGCGCTCAAGATCATGGCCGTATCCACCGACGGCCCTGTGTCGGAACTGGCCCTGATCGACAGCGACGACCAACGCACATCCCTGCCATCCCACCGTCGGGGCGGCCCGCCCTGGAGCCTGATCGCCGGTTTGGAGGACTTGAAAGCGGGCAATTATCGAGTAGTGACGGAGCGGGACGGTAAACTTACCGCCTGTCATCCGCTCACTATCGGTGGCTCAGGCGCGCGGCAAAAACCCGAAACCTGGGGACTCGCCACAGAAGCATTTTATTCCGCCTGGATCGAAGAATTGTTTGGTGCGCCGCCGGAGGAAAACCTCAGCTTCCCTTCGCTGGAACCAGTGCTGCGCAACACTGAGCACAACTTTCTGTTCAACCATCTCGGTCTCAATGAAGATAAAAACCTGCCGCTAACCCCTGATTGCGCAGATCTGCCCTACACGTTGCGGGCTTATTTTGCCTGGAAGGTCGGCCTGCCGATCGCGTATCGCGCCTGTGGGCGCGGCTCGGCCAAAGCGCCGCCGCGTTGCGGCGCGGCCAGCATTAATACCGGCTTCACCCAAGGCATCAGCCCGCAATCCGGCTTCAAAAATCTCAACAGGCAATTGGCGGACGCCATCCATTCCGGGTCGGCGCGAACAGGGCTTGAGGATGAGTCCACAGACCTGTATCCCATCCGGCTCAGTCGGGAGACGCTCTGGCCGGGCCGGGTCTATGCCGATCCCTACGGCCATGTGCTGGTGCTGGTTGAATGGGTGCCGCAAACGGCAAACAACCCGGGCATCTTGCTGGCCGTCGATGCCCAGCCGGACAACTCGGTCACTCGCAAGCGCTTCTGGGAAGGCACTTTTCTGTTCGCCAACATCGCCGGCGCCGGACCCGGCTTCAAGGCCTTCCGGCCTTTGGTCCAGACCGGCGCAGGCGGATTGCGGACGCTTTCCAATGATGAACTGGTTGATAATCCCGGCTTTGCGCCCTTCTCCCTGGAGCAGGATCAACTATCCCCAGACGATTTCTACGCCACGATGGGCAAACTCAGCAATCCCCAAGGGCTGGATCCCAAACAGGCTTATGAAGCCACCCTGGACGCTTTGGTGGAGCAGATCGAGACGCGTATCAAATCGGTAGACAACGGCGAGGCGTATTTTCGCAAGAACCCCGGCAGCGTCATAGCGATGCCTGACGGCGCGGCGATTTTTCAGACCATCGGCCCCTGGGAGGATTACTCCACACCGTCACGCGACATGCGCCTGATCATCGCCATCAATGTGTTGAATAATTTACCCGAGAAGATCGTGCGTCATCCCGAATTGTTCGTGATGAACGGCAGGAGCCCGGAAGAAGCCAAGGCCGAGATCGAGCAATACCACGCCGACCGTATCCGGGAACGCAGCATCCGCTACACACGCACGGACGGCAGTTCGTGGGAACTTTCCATAGCCGACGTGCTGGCGCGCAAACCGGCTTATGAAATGACCTATAACCCGAACGACTGCCCGGAAATGCGTTGGGGCGCAAAACCGGGTACCGAGGAATACGCCACCTGCCGTCGCCACGCACCGGCGCAACAACATGCGAAAATGGAGCAATACCGGCTCTGGTTTCGCGAAGCGCGGAGGCCGACGCCATGAAGATTACTTGAGTTCGTTCAAAAACTTTTCAACTATTTTTGCGGGCAGCGGAATATAGCCGCCTTTGATGACGATTTCCTGGCCTTCTTTCGATAACACCATTTTCAGGAACTCGTTTTCGAGCGGGGGCAACGGCTGATTGGGCTTCTTATTAACATAGACGAATAAATAACGGGTCAACGGATAAGCGCCGTTCAGTGCGTTTTCGGCAGTCGCTTCGATATAATCGGGGCTGCCTTTTTTGGCCAACGGTATCACCCTGACGCCGGAAGTCGAATAACCGAGACCCGAATAACCGATACCGTTGACCGACGTTGTCACCGCCTGCACGACTGAAGCGGACCCCGGCTGTTCATTCACATTACTCTTGAAGTCGCCTTTACAAAGCGCATGTTCCTTGAAATAACCGTAGGTGCCCGATACCGAGTTACGACCATATAATTGAATCTTTTTCGCACCCCAGGCGGCAACACCGGCATCTCCCCAGGTTTCAATGGTCTTGAGAGCCCCACATTTCAACGTTTCTGAAAAAATCGCATCAATTTGCTCCATCGACAAGCCCTTGATTGGGTTATCCTTGTTCACCATTACCGCCAATGCGTCAACGGCCACCGGAATCGGGGTCGGTTTATAGCCGTATTTGTCTTCGAAGGCCTCTATCTCGTCATCTTTCATCTCGCGGCTCATTGAGCCCAAATTTGCGGTGCCCAGGGTCAACGCAGGCGGCGCGGTCGAAGATCCCGCCGCTTGCACCTGAATATTCAGGTTCGGGTAAAAACCCTTAAAAGCCTCGGCCCACAAACTTATCAGATTGGCGAGAGTATCCGAACCGATGGTGGACAGCTCGCCTGAAATACCGGTAACCGTTTTATAAGCCGGGAGGCTGGGGTCAACCGTCAACTTGGTGCCTGCTTGACCGCTCAAGGGGGCAAATGACATAACACCTAGCGCCAAAGCCAGCGATGCCTGTTTAAACACAAATTTCATATCAACTCTCAATTGTGGATAGGTAGGATGAGTTTAGAAACGTGCAAGAATTCACTTCGACAACTTGTTTGCTCTGACAACTTGTTTACTCTGCCGGGAAGTCTTTGATCAAGTTATTCCATGCGCCTTCCTAAATATGACGGAATTATGACAGCAACAGGCTTTTACGCACAAGCCATATAGGCTCTTGTCACAATGTAATCCGCCAGGATTAAACATTTACCTACTTGGATGCCTAATCCATATCAAGCCTCAACAACACCTTGATCCAGCTTGAACGCCGCATGTAAGGCCCGTACCGCAAGTTCCAGATACTTTTCATCGACAACAACCGATATTTTGATTTCCGATGTCGAAATCATGCGGATATTGATGCCTTCAGAAGCAAGCGTTTTAAACATGGTGCTGGCTATACCGGCGTGAGAGCGCATGCCGACGCCGACAATGGAAACCTTTACAATAGCGTCATCGCCGGTTACCTTTCTGGCGCCCAGTTCAACACAGGTTTTATCCAGTATGGCTTTTGCCCGCAGATAATCATTGCGATGCACGGTAAAAGTAAAATCGGTGGTCGCATCATCGGCAATATTCTGGACGATCATGTCGACCTCGATATTGGCGTCTGCAATTGGCCCCAGAATTTTAAAGGCGACGCCCGGCAAATCCGGCACGCCGGTGATTGTTAATTTCGCCTCATCCCGATTAAAGGCGATGCCGGATATTAAAGCACTTTCCATTTGTGATTCCTCATAGGTAATGAGCGTGCCATTACCTTCTTTAAATGATGATAATACGCGTAACGCAACGTTATATTTGCCGGCAAACTCGACCGACCTGATTTGCAACACTTTTGAGCCCAAACTGGCCATTTCCAGCATTTCTTCAAAGGTAATCCGGTCGAGCCTGCGGGCTTTGGGTTCCACCCTGGGATCAGTCGTATAAACACCGTCCACATCGGTATAAATATGGCATTCGTCAGCTTTTAAAGCGGCTGCCAGCGCAACGGCGGTGGTGTCGGAGCCGCCGCGACCCAGCGTGGTAATATTGCCGTGTTCATCAACCCCTTGAAAACCGGCGACAACCACCACTTTGCCTTCGTGAAGATGAGTGCGTATGCGACTGTCATCGATATTCAGAATGCGGGCTTTGGTATGGACGCTATCGGTCAGGATTTTTACCTGACTGCCGGTATAGGAACAGGCGTCACAACCCAGCTCATGCAAGGCCATGCTCAACAGCGATACTGTAACTTGTTCACCTGTGGACAATAAAACATCCATTTCCCGGTCATTGGGTTGCGCCTGCATCTCTTTAGCCAGAGCCACCAAACGATTGGTTTCCCCGCTCATTGCGGAAACCACCACAACGATTTGATCGCCCAGATCATGAGCGATTTTTACTTTTTCGGCGACTGCTTTAATACGTTCGATATTACCTACCGAAGTGCCGCCGAATTTATAGACATAAAGTGCCATTTTCTAACCTGTTAAGTGTTATTTCTTGCGAAGAAGTCGAAGATGATCTCCGAACCCGCTATGGTAAAAGGTTTTTGCGTTTTATTAAACTTTTATGATAATCGTTGAGGCGGGTAACCAGCCTCAAGCTATGTGATAAGCATGATGCTATTCTTCAGTCCAGGTTTCAAAAACCTCAGCCAAATCAACGGCCAATTCAGGAAACAAATAGGGAGTGGCTATGCCGTCGGCATACATGTGTTTAAGTTGGTAACACCCCTTTTCATCCAGCACAAACTGATGTATGGCTTGTTGTTCAGGATAAACCAGCCAGTATTCGATAACGCCGCTTTCTTGATACAGGTCATATTTAATAGTCATTTCCCGTTTGGAATTGCCTTTCGACAGGATTTCGATGATCCAATCGGGCGCGCCGTTACAGCCAGTCTCATCCAATTTTTGCTCATCACAGATCACACATAAATCCGGTTGCACAACGGTATGAATGTCTTGGTTGGCGAGGATTGATTTTTTGCGATCGTAGAGGCGCACATCAAACGGCGCGGCGAAAACCTGACATTTTTTATGATTAAAAAAATTGGATAATGGACGACTCAGATTCATTGAAACGCGTTGATGTTTCACATTCGGCGCAGGCGACATCAACATGATTTTGCCTTTAATCAACTCGACCGCCTCGTCAAACCGCCAGGTCAAATAATCGGCATAGCTGTATGTTTGGTTTAAATCCAGTTGCGATAATTGGGTGATTTTAGGCATAGTTTAATCCTCATTAACGGGCCATTTTCATTACTAAGAATCAAGCCGTTTTATTTTGATTTATTGACATTTTTTCTATTACCAATAGTCACCACGAGAATACACAACACACTATCTTGTAACTCGCAAATAATACGGTAATCCATGATGCGATAGCGCCATAAACCACCTAAAGGCCCTGTTAATGCCTTACCGGAGTTGCGTGGATTATCGAGATTGGCAATACGTTAATCGAGATAATCGACAATAATTTTTGCGGACTGTTTGTCCAGTTTGCGGAGTTGTTGCTTCGCTGAATCAGTGTAATTAATCGTCCAAGCCAAGTTCTTTTCTTACCTCGCCGGCTGAATAGATTTTTTCCTGACCATTTCTAACCCGCTTAAGCACGTCGGTTGCAAGATAATAATCCTCAATATCTTCAAGTCCGTTTTCAATAATTTCACGCAGGTAATCAGCCTTTGATCGTCCGGTTTGCGTTACTAAAAAATCAAGCCGTTGTTCGGTTTCTCGGTTTAGCTGGATGGATATGGGCATGTTTTAAAGCCTCTTAGGTTTGTTTGAACATCCAGAATTTGGCGACGAGGTGATGATATAATCAAAAATGTAACCTCATCTTTAAAATAGCATAGTCATTTCAATATTTTCAAAGACATAGTTTTCAATGTCTGACTCAAAAACAACATTTATGCCTTGTGTTTCAAAATACTTAACAAACTCTTCTTGTTTAGCACCAATTCCAGTGTACTTTGACAAAAAAAGAATTTTTGCCCCTGATAATTTCATTTGCCTTAAAACAGCAGGGAAATCATCAGAAACCACAGGTTTTATTTCAATTAAATATCTTCTCTGATAAGTTTTGTAATCGATTTCGCATTCCTGGTAAAGTTTTACTACTCGAGAATTTTCATTGATTACATCTATAGAAACAGAAAATAAAACATCTAACCCATTGCTCTCAAATATAACCTCTGTAGTTTTCAGCTTAACACCACCAGCATTTTCAAGTAATTGTTTAGCGAGTTCATTTCTCTTTTCAAGCACTTCCAACTCGCCATCATCTTGTGATTGCTCAAAAACGACATAAGAGAGATTAATTGAAATTGAATAGGTTTTTTCAAGATATTTATTTACAGCTTCCTTAATAGATAGGAGGGTTTCCTCAAAATCTTTTTTTGGAAACTTGCTTACGAAATTTGCAAATTTTAATCTGTAAACCGGATCGATAAACTTCACCTGAATAGCATTATGTTCTGGGGTTTCAGATGGTGTTTGAAAATTATTGATAACTATACTTATTATTTCTGGATATCTAGACTTTATATTTTGCTGACTTAATATCCATTTAACATATTCTGGATCATTTGCTAAAACTTCAATTGGTTTTCCTTTATATTTTCCGAAAGGAACAGTTGTTGGCATGTTATTGCTTTGTTCTACCCGATTCATGTTTTTTATTCCTTATTTATAAGGCATTATTAGGAAGAGTTGAGCGAAGAAAAATCAGTGAATACGTGCTTTTTTGTACTTACTTAAATTGCGGTGATAAGCAAAATTAGCTTTGCCATCCCTGCTTAGCTATCGTCGTCGAATTGGCATAATTTCCGTGTTTAAGATTCATGCGCCCACTTTTGATACCGAAGTTGTTCAATAATCAACCGTTGTACAGCTTCACGATTAGCAATAAGCTTTTCTCTATAAGCTCTATTTATATTACGAGACTGAGATTCATAGAATGATTCAGAATCGTCGCTGAAACTAACCGTAGATGGATAGCGAAGTTCGAGAAGTTCGTCTATCTGCTTAGCATAGAACTTTCCCATCTCAAATGCTTTTATAAATTCTACTAATTCATTTGCTTTATATCCCAGTTCCTTTACATCAGCCTCCCCTGATTCAACAGAATCAAGAAAGATCTGGCGCAAATAGATCGGGTGGAACTGTGGCTTAAGTATTGTCGGATCTTTATATCGGCGAAAGAGTTTTAACTTTGATACATCGATCTTCCGTGTGGGATTGTGCTGATCTCGAAGGTGACAGTTTGGACAAAGAGGCAGCAGATTCTCAACTAAGTTATTTGAATGATCCTCGTCAATATGATGAATATGAGGGTCATTACCTCCGCATATTGCGCACCTGTGGCTATACTCGTTGAGGAGCGTATCCCTCGTTTTTTTTGGTATTGACTCTCGGGTCATGAGAAATCCTGATACAAACCTTTACTAATTCAATTGTCCTTCCACCCAACCAACAACCCCAGCCAAAGCCTCAGCCAATCCGGCAGGATCATTCCCCCCCGCCATTGCCAAATCAGGCTTGCCGCCGCCTTTGCCGCCCACTTTAGCAGCCACAAAGTTAACCAGATCGCCCGCTTTTATCTGTCCCATTTTGTCTTTGCTGACCCCGGCAACCAGGCTGACTTTGTCACCTTCGACAACAGCCAGAACGATAGCGCAAGTGCCCAGTTTGTTTTTCAGTTGATCCGCCATATCGCGCAGGGCTTTAGGCTCAACATCATTCAGTTTAACCGCCAAGACTTTCACGCCGGCCACGTCAACTGCCTGTGCGCTGAGTTCATCACCGGCGGAACTCGCCAGTTTTGAATTTAATCGTTCCAGTTGTTTTTCCAGTACCTTGGTTTTTTCCAGCAACTGCTCGACTTTTTCAGCCGCTTTTTCCGGTGAACTTTTTAACAGGCCTGCTATAGTTGCCAATGCTTTATCGCGGTTCGCTATCCAGTCAATGCAGCCTGCGCCGGTGACCGCTTCGATACGTCTGACGCCCGCCGCTACGCCGGTTTCGCTGATGATTTTAAAACAGCCGATGTCCCCTGCCCGCTCGACATGGGTACCGCCGCACAGCTCGGTAGAAAAATCGCCGATTTTTAATACCCTGACTTCCGCGCCGTATTTTTCCCCGAACAAAGCCATTGCGCCCGCTTTGACGGCATCATCCTTTGCCATAATTTGTGCGGAAACGGGATTGTTCAAGCGAATTTGTTCATTAACGAGACGCTCCAGCGTGCTGATTTCGTCGCTAGTAACCGGTTCAAAATGCGAAAAGTCAAAACGCAAGCGTTCGGTATTGACCAGTGAGCCTTTTTGGCTAACATGCTCGCCTAAAGTCTGTCTTAATGCGGCATGTAACAAGTGTGTTGCTGAATGATTGAGCTCGGTGGCTTTTCTGTCTGCGGCGCTGACTTTTGCATCGCAGAGCTGGCCTTGGGTCAAGGTTCCCGATGTCAGTTTACCTTTATGCAGGAATAAGTTACCGCCCTGTTTTTGCGTATCAACCACGTCAAATACAGCGCCGTTAGCCGTGATTTGCCCGCAATCGCCTACTTGGCCGCCGGATTCGGCATAAAACTGTGTTTTATCCAGGATAACCAGACCTTCGTCACCGGCCTGCAAGCTAGCTACCGGCTGGCCTTCCTTGAAAAGCGCGACAATGTGAACTTCATCATCAAGCTGTTCGTAGCCGGTAAATTCGGTTTGCGCATCCAGTTTTATATCCTGGTCATAGTCGGCGCCGAAGCTGCTGGCGGAACGCGCCCGCTCGCGCTGAGCCGACATCGCGGTTTCAAAACCGGCATGATCGACCGTCAGGTTGTTTTCACGCGCAAAATCAGCCGTCAAATCGACGGGGAAACCATAAGTGTCATACAACTGAAACACGGTCTCTCCTGGGATAACCGTACCTTCCATTTTGGCGACACAAGCTTCCAGGATCTTCATGCCCTGCCCTAAGGTTTCGGCAAAGCGCTCTTCTTCTTTTTTCAGCACGCGCTCAACTTGAGCCTGGGCATTTTTAAGCTCAGGAAAAGCCCCGCCCATTTCTTCTGCCAGCGGCGCAACCAATTTATAAAAAAAGATGTCGTGAATACCGAGACGATAGCCATGACGAATCGCGCGACGAATAATACGGCGCAACACATAGCCGCGCCCTTCATTCGAAGGCATGACGCCCTCGGCGATCAGGAAAGCACAGG
>SXIP01000150.1 GCA_005772825.1 Methylococcaceae bacterium
ACACGGCGCCAGCGCCATTTTGCCCTGCGCGACATTCTGTTGCGGGCTGATGCTTTCATCGGGCAAGTCCGCGACATTCCAGGCCGAAACAATAATCCGCCGGCTATTGGGCGTTTTTTTCAGTTGCTCGAGCACCTGCTGAATCTGGTCGATGGACTTGCCGTCCGGGGTCGGCCAGGAACGCCATTGGTAACCGTATATCGGCCCGGTGTCGCCCCGCTCGTCGGCCCATTCATTCCAGATATTGACCTTGTGCTCGTGCAGATAAGCCACATTGGTGTCGCCTTTTAAAAACCACAGTAATTCATGAATAATGGATTTTAAATGTATCTTCTTGGTGGTCACCAGCGGAAAGCCCTGGTCTAACGGAAAGCGCATCTGATGACCAAAATTCGCCAGCGTGCCGCTGCCCGTTCTGTCACCCTTGCGGCTGCCTTCTTGAAGGATTTTGTCCAGTAAATCCAAATACGGTTTCATGCAGTTTTCTTATGGGCAATATAAATTAACCACGCGCCGATCAGTATCATCGGCGTTGACAGTATCTGCCCCATCGTGACCCAATCCAGGGCCAGGTAGCCCAATTGCACATCGGGCATCCTGAAAAACTCGACAAAAAACCGGAAACAACCGTAGAAGAATAAGGCCACGCCTGTCGCTGCCATCACCGGCCTGGGCTTGCTCGAATAAATCCAGAGGATGACAAACAACACGACGCCTTCCAGGAAAGCTTCATAAAGCTGGGAGGGATGCCGGGCCAAAGGGCCGCCGTTAGGAAATACCATCGCCCACGGCACATCGGTGGGCCTGCCCCAGAGTTCGGAATTGATAAAATTACCGATACGGCCCGCGCCCAGACCGATTGGCGCCAGCGGGGCGATAATATCGGTCAGTTGCATCATCGTGCAGTTCTGTTTTTTACCGAATATCCACATGGCGATAAAAACACCCAACATGCCGCCATGAAAGGACATGCCGCCCTGCCATATCTTGAACAGGATAATGGGATCGTTAATGAATTCGCTGAAATTATAAAACAGGATATAACCGATCCTGCCGCCCAGGATGACACCGATCGCGCCGTAAGTGACCAGGTCCTCAATGGCTTCCGGCTTGATCGGCGACCACGGTTGAGCGGCGCGTTTTTGCCCTAGAAACCAGACAGCGGCAAAACCGATCAGGTACATCAGGCCATACCAGTGAATTTTCAACGGCCCTAAACTCAAGGCGACGGGATCAATTTGTGGAAAACTTAGCATGCGCTATGCCTATAGATGAAAAATAAAGCGCCATTATAACTTAAGCACACGCCCGTTATGCCATTCTCAACCGGCTTTAACCAACACTTCGCCGCGCCCCATTTCCGACATATCCCCTGCATAGCGCTGTACGCGGTCAAACGCCTGCGAGGCATCGGCAAATCTGGAATCAAGCGTTTTGAATGAAGCAAACAATATCGGCAAAAACGCCAGGGTATGGGTGCCGCAATCGTTGAAGCTGGCTTGTAGTTGCGGCGGGTTCCATAACAGTAAGGTGCCGCGGCGCATTGCATAGCCGAGGTAGCGCCCTGTTTGGCCCATCACAGCAATAGTGCCTGCCGTCATTCTTGAACCGCAATAGTCACCGGCATTGCCTTCAATCAGGATATTGCCGCGCCGCATGTGGTCGCCGGCGCGCTCACCGACATTGCCTTTCACCAGGATGGTGCCGCCTTTCATGCCCATTTTATTGCCCGGCAATGCACCGCCGAGAAAATCGCCCGCATTACCGGCAATTTCCAGGTAACCCTTTTTCATTTCGCAGGCAGCATAAAGCCCGGCGTTACCGGATACTTTAATTTCGCCGGATTTCATGCCCATACCAAGATAAGCTCCCGCGTCGCCTTCCACACTTATTCTGCCGCCGTCGAGTTCCTTGCCGATAAAGTCGAGCTTGTCAAAACTGTTTTTGATGATGATCTGTTGCGTATCTACGCCTGCAATAGTAAACAATTCATTGACAGGAATCTTTCGTTTGCCGCATTGCAACTCAATGGCGCCGATCTCGGCGGGGTCCTTGTCCTGCAATAACCCGCAAACCAGCGGAGACATATCGACGCGCTGGTCGGGGCGGTATTTCAACGTTAGGGTTAGCGCGCTCATGCCATAATCTCCTGTAAATGAAAGTGGAACGGTCCCAGTTTGCCGCCGTAATTACCCGCGCTGATGCGCTTAATGCCGTTGTCCGAGCCCAGATCGCAGACCGCCTGAATACCGGCGCGCATGGCCTTGTCGATGTCTTCCTTGGTTAAACCGTCTATGACGATTTCCATCACCGATTCAATTTCAGGCGATAAATCGGTCTTGGTAGCGCCTTTTAACGTCGGACAGAAGGCGTCATTGGTTGATGCATTCAGGGTCTTGTATTTGGAACCGACCTTGGAACCGGAACGCACCACACCGCCGGGAAAAGGCATGATCACATTCGGCACCTTGCGCATTTCTTCAATCGCCGCTTCACAAGCGGCCAACGCTTGCGGCTGCGATTCGGCCAGTACCAGGAAATTACCGCCGCCGACGGCATCGACCTGACCTGTCGTGGCTTCGGTCAAAAACTCACCGTCCATGACCGGCACACGCCAGTAACGCTTGCCGGCAATCACTTTGGAAATCTGGAAGCCGTCGCCGAAATAGCGCAGGTTTTTACCCAAAGGAATCCGTATACCACCGTCGATACCGGCAAACAGCGCCGATGTCGGTGATGTCAATACGCACTGCCCTGCCCTGGTTTCCAGTTGCTTGGCCAAACCTTTACCGCCCATCGCAAAAATCATGATAGCCACACCCGGACGACCGTCAGGCGTTTCCTCGGGGCTCAGGGTTCGTTCGATACCCGCTTCACAGCCGCAGGCGATTACGGACGTCGCAAAGCCGGTCATAGCCTGTGCTGCGATCATCGCCCATTTTTCATTTTGCGCTGTAATAATGGCGCGCGTGGCTTTCATCGGGAAAGCTTCCGCAAAGGTTGCGTCAATGGTAACGCCGTTAATAATCATAGTGTTGTGCTCATTGTTAAGTTTTTTGAGTATTGATTTGGATTGAGAAATGCAATTGCTATGAAGTTATTTTAATTTGAAGTGCGAGATTAAAAATATTTTTTAACTTTATACCACAATGAGCGCTCACTGATCTTTAACAATTGTGCGGCTTTTGCCTTACCGCAGGAGGTTTTCGTCAATGCCTGTTCAATCAGCTGTTTTTCAAATTGCTTAACCTGATCATTCAGTGCAACATCATCACTACCCTGAACTGACGAACGCTGTTGCGGCGGGATTTTATCCTCCAGTATATCGGCAGGTAAATGTTGAATACCGATCACCTTGCCGCTGCTCAAGACAATGGCGCGTTCCGTCATGTTTTCCAGTTCCCTGACATTGCCGGACCAGGCATAGGCTGTCAGGGAATCGGCGGCAGCCAAGGCAATCCAGGTAATTTGTGTTTAATTTGTACCTGACCCTAATTATCTTTGACCCTAATTATCTTAATAACTTGTTCTGTGTATTGCCGAAACCTCATTCCCGATTATCTGTCTATTCGATTACTCACACATCACATTTTCATCATTCAGGAATTATTATGGCCGCTCCCGAACGTTACACCCGCTTTAGAGATATTTCCGTCAGCGAACGCATTTTAAACACCGTTTTCCTGCTGACCATAGGACTCGGTTACCTGATGGCCCTCGCCAATATGTATTACACGCATCAGAGGCATGACGGCAAAGCCGGCCTCTCGGTTGACGACATTATCATCAGTTATCATGGTTCAAATGATCAAACACGACTGGGCACCGCGATTAACGGCATTATGGAGCCCAACCTGCGATTTAAAAGCGATAAGGATGTTATTTTGCAATGGATACAAAACGGCGCAGACGAACCGGAATATAACGAGAAAATCGCCCCAATATTAAACCGTGACTGCGTAGTTTGTCATACCCCCAGTATTAACCCTTCCCTGCCCGATTTAACCCACTATGCGACAGTATCCGAAGTCGCCCATGCCGGCGGCGCAACCATAGCACGCTTGGTTCGCGTATCGCACATTCATTTGTTCGGCATTGCCTTCATCCTGTTTTTTATCGGTAAAATCTTTTTGCTTTGCGACCTCAATGTCCATGTCAAGAGAGTGGCGGTGGTGATTCCTTTTGCCGCCATGCTGCTCGATGTCGTGTCCTGGTTTATCACCAAGCAGAATTCTTCATTCGCTTACGTTGTCATTTTCAGCGGAGCGTTGATGGGCTTTTCGATGGGCTTGCAAATCCTGCTCAGTGTTTACCAGATGTGGTTTTATTCAAGAAAAAATACCGGCAGTTGATTTACGATTACTTGAGCGAGTCGGGAAAATACTCAAAATAAAACCCTATCAATGTAAAATGGACCTGATTTTAATCGTATCGGGTTAAAATATTCACCAAGCGCAAGACAAGGTCAAGGGCGAGCATTGCCGACATTGTCAACGCGCCGCTACCGATGGATTTACCCGTGCATTCATATCCGGGGACCTGCCGATAAAAGAGTTAACCTTTTGCCTTGTGCTCGTATCAACTATTCAGGAAATAATGTGTTTGAAATAATTAAAAGCGGCGGCTGGATGATGCTGCCTATCATTTTATCTTCCATCCTGGCGATGGGTATTATCATCGAACGCTTCTGGTCATTACAAAAAAAGAAGGTTTTGCCGCCGGATCTGGTGCGTCAGGTGTGGAAATTATCCCGCGAACAAAAACTTGACGATATGGCTTTACAACGTTTGAAAAGCAGCTCTCCTCTCGGCTTTGTCCTGGCGGCGGGTCTTGCCAACCGAAATCACGGCCGTGATGTGATGAAGGAATGTATTGAAGAATCAGGCCGACAGGTTGCCCATGAAATGGAACGTTTTCTGAACACATTGGGCACCATCGCCGCCGTAGGGCCTTTACTGGGACTGCTGGGCACCGTGTTTGGCATGATAGATATTTTCTCTTCACTGATGGCGCACGGCGCAGGTGATCCCACGGTGTTGGCGGGCGGTATTTCGGTGGCGCTGATTACTACGGCGGCGGGTTTGACGGTAGCGATTCCCAGCTTGATTTTTCACCGCCATTTCGAACGTCTGGTCGATGAATTTATCGTCAATATGGAAGCGGAAGCCTTAAAGCTGGTCGATATTCTGCACGGCGATCGTGAGGCGATCCTATGAACTTTCGGCGTAAAAAAAGGGAGAAAGTCGATATTACCTTGATTTCAATGATCGACGTGCTGTTCGTGCTGTTACTTTTTTTCATGGTTTCGACAACCTTTAACCGGCAAACCCAGGTCAAGATCAAACTGCCGGAGGCCAATGGCGCCGAAGAGGAAGCCTACCCGAAGATGGTCACGCTGATTATCGATGCGGACGGCGTTTATTATCTGGAAGGCGCTGACGGCTTGCCTCATGAACTGGTTAACCAGAAACTGGAAACCTTAAAGCAGGAACTATTCAAGCTCTCCGCACATTCAGGGCAAATCCCTTTTGTCATCAAAGCAGACGGAAAAACGCCTCATCAGGCGGTCATTAGCGCATTGGAAGCAGCCAGTAATTCAGGATTCAGCCATATCACCTTTTCTGCGCAAAAACCGGCTATCGCACAATGAAAGCCATTCCGACCGGCTACTCTGTCTGGCACCGGTGGCTGGTCGATAGCTGGTACAAAAACAGCCTTATCGGCACCGTTTTAAGTCCGCTGGGTTTTATATACAGAAGCGTTGTCCGACTGCGAAAACGCCTCTATGATGCGGGAATATTAAAAAAACACAGCGTGGCTGTTCCCGTTATTGTGGTCGGCAATATCACAGTCGGTGGCACCGGCAAGACGCCGTTGATTATCCGGCTGGCTCAAATCCTCACCGAGGCCGGCTTCAAACCGGGCATTATCAGCCGCGGTTACGGCGGGCAATCCGACTCCTGGCCGCAGTGGGTCGATAACCACAGCGATGCCGGACAAGTCGGCGATGAAGCGTTGCTGATAGCCGGTCAGACCGGCTGTCCGATGGCCGTCGCCCCAACGCGCATAGACGCGGCGCGGATGTTACTGCAACAATCGGCGTGCAATGTCATACTATCAGACGATGGCCTGCAGCATTACGCGCTGAACCGTACTATCGAAATTGCCGTTATTGATGGCGAAAGACGCTTCGGCAATGGCTACTGTTTACCGGCGGGACCGCTACGAGAACCTGTTGAACGCTTGCAAAGCGTCGATTTTATAGTCGTTAACGGCGCCCGGAAGCATGAAAATGAATTTTCCATGCAGCTTGTCGGTGATAGCGCTGTTAATCTGGTGACCGGTGAACAAAAGCCGTTGCGCGATTTTACCGGCATCGATTGCCACGCCCTGGCAGGCATAGGCAATCCCGAGCGTTTTTTTAAATTGCTTGCGTCAGCCGGATTAAACTGTACGACACAGCCTTTTCCCGACCACTATAAATTCCAGCGGAACGACATCGCATTGCATGATAACAAGCCGGTATTAATGACCGAAAAGGACGCGGTAAAATGCTTGGCGTTTGCCGAAAACCGACATTGGTATGTACCGGTAAAAGCCGTTCTTGATCCGGTTTTTTCCGAACAACTCCTATCCCTACTTAATAAAAAACATGAGATAAAAACATGATAGATAAAAAATTACTTGATATTCTGGCCTGCCCGATTTGCAAAAGCACCTTACGCTATAATAAAGCCCAACAGGAGCTGATTTGCAGGGCCGACCGTCTGGCTTTCCCCATCCGCGACGATATTCCGGTCATGCTGGAAGATGAAGCGCGTGAATTAAGCAGTGAAGAAGTAGACGAGCTATATAAGAAATAAGCATATAAAAATGAGCGCATTTTAAATATGGATACTCGTTTTAAAGTTGTTATTCCTGCACGTTACGGCTCGACACGATTGCCGGGCAAACCCTTGCTGGCGATTGCCGGCAAGCCCATGATCGCCCATGTCTGTGAACGCGCGCAAGAAGCAGAGGCCGAAGAAATCGTCGTTGCCACCGACGATGACAGGATTTTTCAAACCGTCAGCGATCTGGGCATTAAAGCGGTGATGACGCGGCCGGATCATCAAAGCGGTACGGAACGGATTGCCGAAGTCGCGACTATTTGCGGATGGTCGGACCATGACATCATCGTCAACCTGCAAGGCGATGAACCGCTGATTCCGCCCGATTATATCCGCGATGTCGCCGCTGCGCTGGCCGGTCAACAGCAAGCGGGCATTGCAACGCTGGCGGCGGCAATTATTGACGACGAAGAAATATTTAATCCGAATGCCGTCAAAGTGGTGTTGAATCATGCAGGCTACGCGCTCTATTTCAGCCGCGCGCCTATTCCGTGGGAAAGAGACCGATTTACCCAATCAGGTGGGCAACCATCGGGAAAAATAACCTATCTTAGGCATATCGGCATGTACGCTTACACGGTAGGCTTTTTAAATCGGTATTGTCAGTGGCAGGCTTCACCGCTGGAAGCGGTCGAATCACTGGAACAACTGAGAATACTGTGGCACGGTGAAGCCGTCCTGGTAAAAACCGTGGATAAATCCCCGCCGGCCGGTGTCGATACACGAGAAGACTTGCTACGCGTGCAGCACGTGCTGCAAAAGTCTTTGCCGAATTAAATTTGCGATAACCCCGGAGCCTTAAGCCATGACTTTCACTACCGCCGATCTGTGCGATAAACATTCACAAGAAGATCACTTCCAGATTGCCGAACCACTGCTCAAATCTTATGGCGGCAACCCGGTTTTCTGTGGACAAATCAGCACGCTGAAAACATTTGAGGATAATGTCCTGGTGCGCACCATTCTTGAAGAAAAAGTGCAAGACCGGGTATTGGTGATAGACGGCGGCGGTTCGCACCGCTGTGCGTTGGTCGATGAAGAACTGGCGAAGCTTGCCGTATCCAACGGTTGGCAAGGCTTGGTGATTTACGGCTGTATTCGTGATGCTGCAAAAATCAACCACCTGCCTATCGGTATCCGCGCGCTGCATACCCACCCGTTGAAAAGCCACAAGAAAGATCATGGCGATCGTGATCTGCTGGTCAGTTTTGCCGGCGTCAATTTCAAGAACAATCATTTTTTATATGCCGATACCGATGGAATTATCGTATCGGCAACAATGTTAAGTTAAAATAACCGCCTATTAACCAACTAAAGAAGTCAAGATATGCAAATCGTACTCGCTAATCCTCGTGGATTCTGTGCCGGCGTAGACCGCGCCATCGAAATTGTTGACCAGGCTATCGAAGCTTTCGGGGCACCG
>SXIP01000151.1 GCA_005772825.1 Methylococcaceae bacterium
GATGTCGAAGGTTTGCAAGGGCCGGCGCTTATGGAAAGAATGCGGCTGCATGCGGAACGCTTCGATACCGAGATTATTTTCGACCATATCCATACCGCCGACTTGTCTGCCAGACCTTTCAAATTAACCGGTGATTCGGGCATCTACACCTGTGACGCACTGATTATCGCCACGGGCGCTTCCGCGCGTTATCTGGGCCTTGATTCGGAAGAGGCTTTTAAGGGCCGGGGCGTTTCCGCCTGCGCAACCTGTGATGGTTTTTTTTATAGAAACAAACCGGTAGCGGTCATCGGCGGCGGCAATACCGCCGTCGAAGAAGCGCTTTATTTGGCTAATATCGCCTCTAAAGTCACCGTGGTTCACCGCCGCGACAAGTTCCGTTCAGAAAAAATCCTGTCCAACAAGCTGATTGAAAAGTCCCAAAGCGGCAATGTCGATATTGAATGGAACCACTATCTGGACGAGGTTTTAGGTGACGATATGGGTGTTACCGGCCTTAGAATCAAAAGTACGCTGGACGGCTCAACCAAAGACCTGGATGTACACGGCGTCTTTATCGCTATTGGCCACACCCCGAATACCGGTATCTTTGAAGGTCAACTGGAGATGGATCACGGCTATATCAAGGTTAAAAGCGGTATTCACGGCAATGCGACGGCAACCAGTGTACCGGGTGTATTTGCCGCCGGCGATGTGATGGATTCGGTTTACAAACAGGCAATCACATCAGCAGGCGCAGGTTGCATGGCGGCGCTCGATGCAGAAAAATTCCTGGATGAACTGGTCGGTTAATTGACGGATTGGCCGATTATCCATCAGCAAGGATGCCAACTGATGAACAAAGATAACGCAGGACGCCTAAGGGTCTCCTGCGTTGGCTGTATTCAGTAGTATGTCCTGTTCAGTAATAATGATGACCGTCTACTTATGCAATTGACCGTTCTAAATCCAAAAAATCAGGAACAAGCCTTTCCCCCTTTAAGTAAAGCGTTAACAGAACCCGATGGTTTGCTTGCGATAGGCGGATGTCTGTCGAAAAAACGCTTATTAAACGCCTACCGACACGGCATTTTCCCCTGGTATAACCCCGGTGAGCCTATCTTGTGGTGGTCTCCGAACCCCAGATTGGTTTTATTCCCGGATAAACTGGTGGTTTCCCGAAGCCTCCGAAAAACCCTGAACAAAAAAATCTTTTCCGTGACCTTTGACCGGGCTTTTAATGATGTCATCAGCGCCTGCGCGGAATCCCGCAAGGATGGCCCCGGAACCTGGATAACCGATGCAATCAAACAGGCTTATAACGAACTGCACCGGATTGGCATCGCGCATTCTGCGGAAGCCTGGTTGAATAATGAGCTGGTCGGCGGGCTTTATGGCGTTGCCATCGGACAGGTTTTTTTTGGGGAATCCATGTTTCACAAGCGGACAGACGCCTCCAAGGTAGCCTTTGTTACATTGGTCGAACAACTTAAAGCCTGGGATTACCGGTTGATCGACTGCCAGGTACACACCCGGCATCTGGCAAGTTTCGGTGCGGTCAACTGTGAGCGTGATTATTTTGCAGAATTGCTGAACCAATATTGCGATATGCCGGCGCATCCGTCTGCCTGGCGCCAAACATGATTTCCATCCCGCTGATTTTAACCAGGGAGCATCCTTGCAGTTACCTTGACGACGAAGTGGCGCAGTCGTTGTTTGTGCAGCCCCCCTTTCAGTTATCGCCATCGATTTATTCCCGATTGATAGAGCAAGGTTTTCGCCGTAGCGGCGACGAAGTCTATAAACCGCATTGTCCGTTTTGTTCCGCCTGCATTCCGGCAAGACTCGCCGTTAACCAATTCCAGGCGAACAGAAGCCAAAAGCGCTGCCTGAAAAAGAACATCAATACGCTCGCCGTCATCAAGCCACCGGTTTTTGAACAGGCGCATTACGATTTGTATTTACGCTATCAAGGTGTCAGGCACACCGGTGGTGATATGGCGCAGTCAAGCCCTGAGGATTACCTTGATTTCCTGAGCAGTTCCTGGTGCGACACACAGTTTGTCGAATTTTCAATCAATAACGAGCTGGCCGGTGTCGCCATTATTGACCAGCTCGATAACGCGCTCTCTGCGGTTTATACTTTTTTTGACCCGGCTTTATCGGCTTACAGTCTGGGTGCTTATGCTATTTTATGGCAAATCGAGCAAGTCAAACGGCAACACAAGGATTATCTGTACCTGGGGTTCTGGATAAAGGAATGTAAAAAAATGGCTTATAAAAGCGACTACCAACCCCTGCAATTATTGATTGATAATCAGTGGAGGTAGTCCTTTCGCATCAACAGTTCCAGGACTCCCCTGCCCCGCAAAAAAGCGGCTTTGATTCATTCGCCCCTCACTTACGCGGCTGCTCAGCCAGAAAGCTTCGTCTGGCAATCAAAATAGCCAGCATCGGCATAGCCAAGCCGAGCAGCAGGACAGTGATCAACAACCCGCCCAGTTGGCTGTAGTCGGCAGGCACGGTGATCATACCGGCTGTATTCCTGACTTCCCGGGTAATAACAAACCACTGATTGAGCATTTTGGTCAGGAGCTGCGAAAGCGACAATGCCAGATTGACGAAAGCGGCCATCACGGCAAAATAAGTCGCCTTGAGCCGTTCCGGCGCCGAATTGGCAATCCAGGCCAGCATCGGAATCATTGCAATCTGCCCCAAAGGCGACTCCAGCGCCGTATCGATCAGGGCAATAAAACGGGCATCCACGATGCCGCCGGTATGCGCCTGAGTCCATTCATGAATGCCGTAATACAGTGCTATGTTCGGCAAATAAAGCACGCTGAGGGCGATAGTCAGAACGGCGATGATATAGGTTATCGGCCGCTCGGCCATGAAGCGCCGAAACAGGAACATACCGAGCAAGGTCAGCGCACTGGTAATCAGCGAGAGTTGCGATAAAAACTGCTGATCGAAATTCAGCACGTCGATCATCCACCAGGTTTCGCCGGCGCCCGTAGTCGGTACGGCACGGAAGGCAAAGATCACAAAGGCGGTGCCGAACAAGCTATTTTTTTGCTTGCGCTCTAGTTCCCGAGTCAAATGCCACATCAGGAACAACACGATGGCGAGCGACCCGGCAAACACTATTTCCTCGTTATTACGCACATCGGCCAGTCCCATGACCGCTGCAAACAACGTAAAACCAAGTCCCCCACCCAACAGCCACCAGTTGATTTCAGGCAATTCCGTTGCCGGCCGACCTAACAGGCGATCAATGTCGGTAAACTCATAGCCTTGAGCTGCAAGCCGCCATTCCTGCTGGGAGCGTAAAAAAGCAGACAGCAGGACCCCGAACACCGAGATAACCGGAATCAGCAAGGCCCAATGGTAAACCGTCAGATAAACGGCGGTTTTTTCGGCGGCGCTCATCATTTCGACGCCGCTGAACAGGTAGACATTGGCCGCAGCTACCAGCAATGTACCGCCAATAATGGCGACCCGCCCCAAAGTCTGCATTGTGGTGTGCGCGAGCAGGATTTGCTGCTGCGGAATGGGCTTGCCCTGCTCATCGAAACGCGCGACCGCTTCTACGGTCATGGCGTCGGCGACAATATCCTGCATGACATAGCCGACAGGCGCCAACAGCGACGCCAGAACATACCAGTTTTCCGCAGGCATCAGCCGGGTCATATAACCAAGGTCGGCCAGCAAGTTGGTCATGATCAGCAAACTTGCAGCAATCAGCGCCGCGCCCAGATAAATCAATCCCGCTTTATAGCGCCAAAGCAAGTCCACCAGATGTCCTAGCGGCATTTTCAGAGCCCAGGGCAGCATCACCCAAAAACTTAAGGTCGCCAGAAACTCGGCGGACAAGCCGAGATATTCCTTAACGAAAAAAGTACCGACGATGCCGGTTAAGCCGGACACGCCCGCCGCCAAATAAATCATCAGCGGCGGTACATAACTGAGGCGCATCTGCCGTGCAAGATCGTAAATATTGCGATCCAGCCAGTTGTGCCACAGGAAAAAAAGACGATCAACACTCAGTGCGTCTTTGTTAAGCGGATTTTGCTGTTTGTCCATGGAGTGTCCTCCTGTCTCAATAGGTTCAATGAATAAAAAATCGAACTTTGAAAAAAGACTATTTATTTAAGTTCCGCAAGCACCGTCAATTTTTAAAAACGGGATAGCAATTATTTATACTTTACCGGTTGCGGTTTTAACTTCCAGATATCCCGGTTGTATTCGCTTATCGTCCTGTCCGTAGAAAATTTGCCACTGTTAGCGCAGTTCAAGATGCTCATTTTTATCCAGCGATCTTTATCGCGATAAGCGGCTTCGACGCGTTTTTGAGTGTCGATATAACTGCGAAAATCGGCAATCGTCATCCACGGATCATAGGGACTTTTTATGGAATTGATCAGGTCATCAAAAATGCCCGGTTCAAACTGGTTAAAATGACCCGATTCCAGAAGACTCATAACCCGTTGCAAATCTTCATCCTGGTTGATGATCGCGACAGGATCATAATTGCCGCGTTTCTCTGCAATTTGTTCCTGGGTCAGTCCGAACAGGAAAAAATTGTCATCGCCCACTTCCTGGCGGATTTCAATATTGGCACCGTCCAGCGTACCGATAGTGATGGCGCCGTTCATCATCAGTTTCATATTGCCGGTGCCCGATGCCTCCTTTCCGGCGGTGGAGATCTGTTCGGAAAGATCGGCGCCGGGGCATATTTTTTCCATCGCCGAAACCCGGTAATCGGGCAAAAAAAGCAATGCCAATTTACCGTCTATTTCAGGATCGGAATTAATGACTTGGGCGACATTATTAATCAATTTGATGGTTTTTTTAGCAATCCGGTAACCGGGAGCGGCCTTGCCGCCGATCAATACGCAGCGTGCGACCCAGTTTTGCGTATCGCCGCGTTTAATGCGGTTATAGAGATGAATCACATGCAATACATTCAGCAATTGACGCTTGTATTCATGAATGCGTTTAACCTGCACATCGAACAAGGCTTCAATATTCAAATTAAAATCGGCATCGTGATGCTGTTTTTTAAAGTCAATCAAGCGTTGTTTGGCGGTTTGTTTGATGCTATACCAGCGCTGCCTGAACTCGGCATCGTCAGCATAAGGCTCCAGTTTTTTCAGCTGCGATAAATCGGTAATCCAGCTATCGCCTATCGTTTCCGTTATCAGGCTAGCCAGTTCTGGATTACAACCGGCTAACCAGCGACGCGGTGTCACGCCGTTGGTTTTATTATTGAATTTAAACGGCCATAAGGCGTAAAAATCCCTGAACAAGTCTTGTTGCAGTAACTGCGAATGTAATTGAGCGACACCGTTGACCGAAAAACTGCCCACGATAGCCAAGTGAGCCATTCTAACCTGTTTCTGAGGACCCTCTTCTATGATCGACATACGCCGTAAACGGTCATTATCACCGGGCCAGTGCAGCGAAACTTCGGCCAAAAACTGGGCGTTGATTTCGAAAATAATTTCCATCAGCCGGGGCAACAGGTTTTGCATTAAGGTAACCGGCCATTTTTCCAGCGCTTCGGGTAACAGGGTATGGTTGGTGTAAGCCATCGTGTTGCGGGTAATAGTCCATGCGTCATCCCAGCTTAAGTAGTAGATGTCCATCAGTAAGCGCATGAGCTCGGGTATTGCGATACTCGGATGCGTGTCGTTTAACTGGAAACAGTTTTTTTCAGCAAAGTTGCTGAAATTTTTGCCGTGCAGGTGCTTCCAACGGGCCATGACATCCTGCAAGCTGGCGGAAGCCAGGAAATATTGTTGTCGTAACCTGAGTTCCTTGCCGTTTTCGTTGGCATCATTGGGATACAACACCATGGTAATATTTTCAGCGGTGATTTTGGCCTCAACGGCTTCGGCATAATCCCCGGCATTAAACTCATCCAGGTTAAACTCTTCGGTCGCCACCGCTTTCCACAGCCGCAGGGAATTGACGGTGCCGTTCTGATAGCCGGGTATCGGCGTATCATAGGGGACGGCCAATATCTGGCAGTTGGATATCCAGGACACATATTGCCGACCCTTTTCGTCCGCATGTATTTCGGTATGGCCGCCAAACTTGATACAGATAGCATATTCCAGACGTTTGATTTCCCAGACGTTGCCGTGGCGCAGCCAATGATCCGGTTTTTCAACCTGTTCGCCGTTAACAATCGTCTGAGTAAACATGCCGTATTCATAACGCAAACCATAGCCGAGAACAGGCAGCTGCAAGGTCGCACAACTGTCTATAAAACAGGCGGCAAGACGCCCCAAGCCGCCATTACCCAGGCCTGCATCCTGCTCGCTGTCTATCAGCTCTTCAATCTCAATACCGAGATCATACATCGCCTGAGTCACGACATCGGTGACCCCCAGATTGAGCATGGCATTACTTAATGTGCGCCCCATCAGGTATTCCATCGACAGATAAAAAGTCCGTTTACAATCTTGGTCATTATAGGTTTGATGAGTGATTTTCCAGTGCTCCATGAGGCGGTCGCGAATCGTCAATGACAAGGCTTCGCCTGCGTAAAAAGGCGAACGGCAGGTTTCATCCCTGCCCAGCAAATGGATGTAATACTGTTTGAAATCATCAATAAAATCCCTTTTTTTCATACCCTGCCGAGGGATATTAATAATTGATAACTTCGGCTTGCTGATAATGAATTTTTTTGTCGGCATTGTCTCTAGTCCTGAAAATGAATGAAATTAACTTACCAATGCAGCGCCCTCAAGCGGGAGAACTTTTTTCTTTGATGTTCGTGCATGCGAATCATAACGTTCACCAGCGCTTCTATCGCATCGAGTATATAGGGGCCTTTATTCAACATGACGCATTCGGCCCTAACCGCCATCGCTGCATCGGTAAATTCAGATCTTGATCGAGTACCTTTTTGAGCAATGGATTCAAGCACCTGGGTCGCCCAAATAACCGGAACATGAGCCGCTTCGCACAACCACAACAGTTCTTCCTGGATTTCCGCCAGCCTGGCACTACCCAATTCTACGGACAAATCACCCCTGGCAATCATGATGCCGAGATTATGCCTGCCGATAGTTCCCAAGATGATATCGGGAAGATTTTTTACTGCACGATTGGTTTCAATTTTCGCAATAATAGGCAGGTCTGACGCATTACGTTTCGCCAGTTCGGACATCAAATACTCCATTCCTGCAAGCGTTTCTACAAATGAAAAACCGACCATATCGGCATGCACGCAGACAAAGTCAAGATCGGTTAAATCTTTCTCTGTCAGTGGCGGCAAATTAAACTCGGCTTCCGGGAAATTAATTCCCTTGTCGCTTTGTATGCGAACACCACTGGCTTTTGCTACTGTTACGCGTAACAATGCTCCCTGCTCGGTTATTGCTTCAACAATCGCTCCCAGTTTTCCGTCATCAATCCAGACGGGTTGACCTATTTCAAGTTTTTCTATGAGAGATGAAAGCGTACAGCCAATTTGAGCAGGATGAATCAAGCTCCCGCTATCATCATATTCAGCGGGCTTACCCTCGATATCCCCGGTAGTCAACAATAGCAGCTGGTTTTTAAATACTCGAATATCCAGGGGCTCGCCTGCAAATTCCCCCAGGGTAAATTCAGCAAGCGGTTTCTGCTTGTCTGTCTGTTGATCCGTTGTAAGCGTTAATTTACAACCTGAAACAAGATAAGCTGCTTTATTACAACTCGCCAGCCAATCGGTGTCAGAAAGCGGTTGTTCTATTTTCAGAAAACATTTCTTGTTCCGGTTGTCAATAAAATCCAAGCGTACGCCCGGTACAAGTTTCTTTTGAAGCGATTTTGGGATGGAAACCCTGAAGCGTGAATCATCAGTAGAAGGGCTTGCAGGATCTGTTGTTAATATCAGGTAACCTGGCGCCATCACTTTACCCGTCCGATTTTTTTGCACACGGATATGATGAATCGCAGGCCCACCGGCAATGGAACCGGTGCGAATCTTGTGTCCTGCCAGATCCATAAGAATCCGGCAGGACCGGCCCATTTCTGTTTCTGCGCGGCGGACATTTCTGATCATGGCCTGCCAGATAACGGGATCATCGTGCGCACAATTAATACGGGCGCAAGTCATGCCTTTTTCAAATAACGAACTGACCAGGACATAATCCCAGGATGCTTCCGTAGCCAGGGTAACCATAACATGCGCTTTACCATGATCGTGAAAGGGTCCGAATAATTCAATGGTATGCTGCTCGAGCAACTGCTGACCACGATTAAAGCCGTATTCGTTAGGCGTTATATCACCCGGCACATAGTCTTTGTCTGTTGCCCGTTTTAATACATCTATCAACGAGTCCAGCGTCGATAAGACCGATGCTTCGGCCCTGCCCAGCGAAGATAAACCGGCTTGGGCGAGGCGATCCTGTAAATGACGCAGGTCAAATTGCCGCATGGCAAGATAGTGGGCAAGATTACAGGCACTTTTGGAAAAATAACCGGAATGATAGTTGCCCTGGTATTTTTGCAGGCGCTGAGTTGCATTGCTTTCAATTTTTTTCCGTAATTCTGCGACGTCTGCAAGAATTTGTTTCAGGACATCACAATAAGGATCTTCGTTAAATTTATTAGCCGTCGTCATATGACTTATTTTTTAACAATTAAAGCAAAATGATTAAAAGCCCGTAAGCTTTGTTAATGGTTTAACTTTCATTTTCTGATGCCGCAACACTATAAGGCCACTGCCAATTACGAATTTCCGGCATGTCTTCGCCATGCTTATAGATATATTGTTTGTGATCGATCAGTTTGTCGCGAATATGCTGTTTGAGATAAACCGCCTCATTACGCAAGCGGGGAACTCTGTCGATGACATCCGCTACCAGGTGAAACCGGTCCATATCGTTCATGACCACCATATCGAACGGCGTGGAGGTTGTACCCTCCTCTTTATAACCGCGCACATGCATGTTGTCGTGATTGGTGCGGTGATAGGTGAGGCGATGAATCAGCCAGGGATAACCGTGATAGGCAAATACGATAGGTTTATTACAGGTAAACAATTCGTCAAAATCACGGTCCGACAAACCGTTGGGATGTTCGCTGAGAGGTTGCAATTTCATCAGGTTGACGACATTAATCACCCGAATTTTTACATCCGGGACTTTGTGCCGCAGAATATCGACTGCTGCCAGCGTCTCCAGCGTAGGCACATCGCCTGCGCAGGCCATCACCACATCCGGTTCTTCGCCCCGGTCATTGCTGGCCCAGTCCCAGACACCGATACCGGCTTCGCAATGCTTGATTGCGGCATCCATGGTCAGCCACTGCGCCGAAGGTTGTTTGCCTGCAACAATAACATTGACATAATTACGGCTGCGCAATACGTGATCGGTCACCGCCAACAGGGTATTGGCGTCAGGCGGCAGGAAGAC
>SXIP01000014.1 GCA_005772825.1 Methylococcaceae bacterium
ACCGGGATCCAGGTTGATGTAAGGGTCCAGCTTGGTCAGGGTGACCTTGAGACCGCGAGCTTCAAGAATGGCGGCAAGCGATGATGCGGCAATGCCTTTGCCTAGCGATGAAACAACACCGCCGGTAATGAAAATATATTTTGTCATTGGGAATTTATAGCCTTCAGGGGAATAGCTGATGACGGGTTATGTAAAACCTGTGCATTTTAATCGACAACGGGGGGGTTCGTCATGGTCTTTCGGGATTTATTTCAGACTATACAGGCAGCACAAGCGGCGCTTTATCTTTGTAGCGACAAACGCACGCAATGACCGGATTGTTCACTATAGAATTCCGCACTGATCCAGTAATCGCCCACAGAGGCGAGCTGGTTATCGAGATAAATCAACGGCATCAACGCCCTTTCCCAAGGCGGAACACCGGCTTCCTGAAACAGGTTTTTCAGGGAGTGATGACCTTGACGCCCCGGCAAACGGATTTTTTCGCCGCCGCTTCGGGCTTTTACCACGATAGCCGCGCTCTGCCAACGCTCAAACGCTATTCCGCTTGCCGACGGCTCACAAAACAATTTTTGATGGTTGGACAACGTTATCGAGGTTTGCCCGGCAGGCCAGATACATTCTTGAAACAGGTTCTGTAAAGATGGTTTCAGGCAAGATGATTTCAAACAATACAACTTGTCCCGATAACGGCGCACACAATAGCCCTGCCCTGATAATAGCGGATCACTATCGGCCCTGGCCGCCAGTACTTCAGCTAATATGCGCTCAACAAATCCCTGTGCGGGCATTCTCAATCCAAGACGCTGAAACCATTGTCTGATAACCAGTTGTTGCTGAGGATTTTTATAGCTTTGCAAGCGACTGATGCTCAGCGTCTTATCCGCCGCATTAAAAACCGGTAGGAATAATTCTTCAGCAACGTTCGAGACGATTACCTGGGCATCGGCGCAATGCCGGGCCGATCGCGCCACCGTTTTATCAAGCGAGGGCCAGCGTTGCTTTAACAAAGGCAGCACGGCATTGCGTAAAAAATTGCGATCATAATCGTCGCTCAGGTTGCTGGGATCGTCAACCCAGCTCAAGCCGTGCGCGACGGCGTAATCGCTTATTGCCGTCTTGGCGACATTCAATAACGGCCTCAGCATCACGCCCCGGCCAAAAGCCATACGCTCGGGCATGCCGGACAGTCCCGGCAAACCGCCGCCGCGAAATAATTGCAATAACACCGTCTCCAGTTGGTCTTCCCGGTGCTGGCCGATCAACAGCACATCATCGGCATTCATCAAGGACTGTAATGCCTGATAACGGGCATTCCTGGCGGCTTCCTCCGGGCTCTCCCCCGGCAAGGACCGCGCATCAACCCGCAACAGCTTGAACGCAACGCCCAGATTGGCAGCGCTTTGTTGACAATGTCCGGCCCAACCTTCAGCCGCCGCTTGCAAGCCGTGATGCACATAAACCGCGGTTATTTTATGGTTGAGGTCTTTGACGGATGCACATAAATGCAGCAGGACATGTGAATCGACGCCGCCGCTGTAGCCTACATACACATGCCCTACCTGATCCAGCTCAGCTAACGCCGAGTCGATGATACGCGCAGAAAGTAAAGCCGCCATTCAGCTTACGGCCATCTAGTCAACCGTCCATTGCACCAGCCCGCTGTAAGCCGTGGCGATAACCAGCAAGCCGAACACAATGCGATACCAGGCGAAAATAATGAAATCATGCCGGCTGATATAACGCAACAAAGCCTTGATCGCCAACAGCGCACTGAAAAACGCAGCCGCGAGGCCTACGGCAAAATAAGGCGCATCGGTAGCCAGATCCAATAAATCGCGATGTTTATACAAATCATAAAGACTGGCGACAATCAAGGTCGGAATCGCCAGGAAAAAGGAAAACTCGGTCGCCGCTTTGCGCGACAAACCGAATAACAGGCCGCCGATAATCGTGGCGCCGGAACGCGAAGTGCCGGGAATCAATGCAAAAGCCTGGGCGATACCGAGTTTTAACGCATCCAGCGCAGTCAATTCATCGACCTCATGCACACGGATTTTATGTTCGCGCTTCTCCGCCCAGATAATCACAAAAGCGCCGACGATAAACGCCAACGCCACCGGAATCGGCTTGAATAATACCGCTTTAAGGGTTTTACCAAACAGCAAGCCCAGGCTCGCCAACGGCATAAAGGCAATCACCAGATTCAAGGCGAATTTTTGCGCCTGACGCTGACTCGGCAATCCTTTAATAACCGTAGTGATTTTGGTACGGTATTCCCAGCAGACGGCCATGATCGCGCCGGTCTGAATGACGATTTCAAATAACTTGCCTTTGTCATCGTTAAAATTCAGTAAATCGCCGACCAGTATCAAATGTCCGGTACTGGAAACCGGGAGAAATTCGGTCAAGCCTTCGACGATGCCTAGAATAAAGGCTTTTAATATAAGTATAAGATCCATGTTTCTATCTGGGTAATTTAGTGGATGGACGACGTTTTTCCGTCATCGGTTATCGGTGTGAATAAATATAACGCATACAATTTTGATAGGCTTCGGGGTAATCCTTTTCCACCCTGAGTTCCAGGCTATTTGCGATGGTTGCATCTTTTTTGCTATCGGCGATCAGATGGGTATAGCCTGCTGCTGCGGCCTTTTCCGGATTAAACGCATCCTGCTGGCTGGCAAACAGGTATTCAATAGCAAGCGATTGGCCAGAAACTTTCCCGTGCCGGTTATTATATTCAATACAGGCGGAAAGCAGGTATTGTTCGACCAGGACATTGGTTTCAATGCGTTTATCCAACTCTGCCCATAAATGACGATTGTCGGTATGTTCGATAAAGCGGATGGCGAGATCGGCATAATAGTTGATAAATTCAAGCCGGTTGCCGCCGAATACGCCGCAACACTCGGCTCTTTGCTTGTCTGTACCGGCCAAGAACCAGCGCCATTGTTCCGGCAACCAGCCGTTATGCTGCACCATAAAGTCCAACACCAGTTCAGGTTTATAAAAAGACGAACCAACACGAAAATGCTCGGGATTCTGGGCGAACAGCGGCGTATCGGCAGTGACCGGTAACGGTTTCCATAAATAGACATCGCTGTCTATGTGGATAAACGGCTCATGCTGGGCTCGATAAGTATAAATTTTACCCAAGGCCCACCAACGTGGATAATGCCTGTCGAGCACATCAAGGGCGGTGGTGACGGTATCGAATTCAAGCTTTAAACCCTCAACCAGCATGCGCGCACCCTGCTCATCGGTAACCAGTTGCGTCTTGCAAAAATGTTTGCGGGCCAACTCTACCGACAATATCCACGACAGTAGGTGGTGCCTTTCACTTGCCCAGGTTTTATGGCGGGATAAGCGGTACGGCTTGCTCCAGAATGACCAAACCGCAATCATGATTTAAACGGCTGTTTCAATATCAGCGGCCTTAATATCAGGGTAAATCAAATCGACGCCGATACCCAAACGGCCGTAACTGTACTGATAATTGCTCGATTTAGGGCTGAAACTGGAGCGGCAATCCGATAATCGATTTATGCCCGTTGCTGTCATGTTGACTATAGATAACGGCGCATAATGATGGACGATACCATCGGGTGGAACCAGCGCAGGCATTGCCTGTCCGGTGTCGTTGTCAATAACGACCTGCCCTTTTCTATCGATTTCCTTGGGCCAATCCAGCTCAGCATAGGCATTATGCACAGGAATCAGCCAGTAATCGCCGCTACGAATGGATGGCTTGTTATCGGATTCAAAACGGATTTCCAGGCCGTTTTCAAGCGCCGTCCATTCATTCCATTTAATATCAACACCCCGTTCAAGGTTCGCACCCTGTTGATCCCAACGCCGCAGAAAACGCACATTATGGCGCTCGAACACAATCGCCGAATTACCTTTAAGTCTGACTTTCTGACCGGCAACATCCACCGAAGCTATTTGGTATAAGCGGTCAGGATTGTTTTTTAAAATACTTGCTTCATCAACGAATTCCACCCAATCATCAACCATTAAGCCGGGGGTATTGTCGTATCCCAAATGCCCCAGTTGAACGGTAATAAAACGACCGGCGGCATCCGGCTCAACATCGATGGCCGGAAAAACAACGGCGTCACTTTCTCTCGACCATTTGAATGTCGGCCTGTCGCCGCCGTAATGGATTTCAACCCGGTATAAACGGTTTTTTGCATACCCGGCACGGCCTATCAAGTCAGGGTTAATCCTGACGCGCAGCCCCACATCACTCAAGGCCAGCCGGTTTTTTAACGCCGGCATGACGGCCTCTTTACCGGCAAGCGGGCTATCAAGCGCCTGGGCCTTGACCTGCCAGACCACATTGGAACGGGTAGCGATACCGGCGCGGTTCAAGGCTTTTTCCCGAGCGCTGATGCCTTCCAGATGATTAAGATGGCGTTCCCATACATCCAGGTAAACCACGTAAGTTTTAGCTTGCAAGGGTTCGGGATCGGGAAGGTAGGGTTGATTCAGGTAAGTGACGTCATCGACATAATTTTCGCAAAGTAATCCGCCGACATAATAGCGCCCCTTGCCGACATCAAAATTGTCATTTTCGCCATTAGGTGTCACAGCAAAACCATAAGCACCAACCGGCCCCGCATAAGGACCAATCAAGTCAACGGCCAGCGTTTGCATGTAATGCAGCAGATTTGCCGCCTGCTCATTCCAATCGCCATCCGTTTGTACACTTCCGTATTGCGTCAGCACACGAAAAAAATCCTTTTCGGGATCAAACGTCGTTGTTGAGAAATCGCCTTTCATATCGTCAGTTCTCTGTAAATTCTTGGAATTAGCCCGGACATTATAAAGGTTATCGAAGATGACTATAAGACTCAGGAATTTTAATATGGCTATTTGGTTAAAATATCGCCTGCTAAGGAACCTGCATGAAATAACTCGAGCATTTAATTCCCACTCTCCCGGAGGGGGGTGCAACAAGTTGTCGAAGTAATTTCATGCGCGCTCCTTAACACCGAAAGTAAACTTTTAAGCGCTTGTTTGTCGAGAACTTGTCAAAAGACGAGAGAAACAGATGTTAAATTGACCGAGACAAAATTCTTGCGTTAACAGAGCGGCAGTGGTATTAACGGCCGTTAAATATCCCGAAAAGTCAGTATATTTGATTTTCTTCATAGATCTGTATTTATTCCAACCATAACGCAACAGGGGAAATTTATGGCAATTATTAACGGCGACAATGATAACAACAATCTTTCCGGCGACTCAGCTGCCGATACCATTAACGGCTATGCCGGTGATGATTACCTGGTTGGCAATGGTGGTAATGACACCTTAACGGGCGGTGCCGACAATGATTATCTGCAAGGTGATGCGGGAGCCGACACCTATGTTTTCAGCAAAACGGATGGCAAGGATGAGATTTACAACTATGACTTCGACAACAGCGTCGACACCGTAAAATTTACCAATTTAGCTTCGACGGGCGTCACGGCGCTGTTCCAGACCGGCACTAATTTAGTCATTCAGTACGGCGTCGCCGGACAACTCACCGTGGCTTTCTATTTCAGCAGCGCCGCCTATCGGGTCGACAACTTTCAATTTACTAATGTCACCTGGACGCTCGCCGACATCGCGCAACGGCGCAACGGTACTGCCGACGCCGACACGCTCAGCGGTTTCGACGATGTTACCAACACCATCAACGGTTTGGGCGGCGCCGACACGCTGACGGGCGGCAATCTTGCCGATAACCTGAACGGCGGCGTCGGAGATGATAGTTTGACCGGCGATGCCGGCAATGATGTGCTTGTTGGCGGCGACGGCATCGACTCGCTAACTGCCGGAACAGGTAATGACACCCTAACGGGCGGCGCCGACAATGATTATATGCAAGGCGATGCGGGCGCCGACACCTATGTATTCAGCCAGACGGACGGCGAGGATGAAATTTACAACTATGATTTCGACAACAGCGTCGATACCGTGGAATTTACCGATCTGGCCTCGACGGGTGTTACGGCAGTACTTCAAACAGGCACTAATTTAGTCATTCAATACGGAATCGCCGGACAACTCACCGTGGCTTTCTATTTTAGCAGCGCCGCGTATCGAATCGACAACTTCCAATTTACCGATGTCACCTGGACGCTCGCCGACATCGCGCAACGGCGCAACGGTACTGCCGACGCCGACACGCTCAGCGGTTTCGATGATGTCACCAACACCATCAACGGTTTGGGCGGCGCCGATACGCTGACGGGCGGCAATCTCGCCGATAACCTGGACGGCGGCGAGGGCGATGATAATTTGACCGGCAATGCCGGCAATGACATTCTTGTTGGCGGCGACGGCATCGACTCGCTGACTGCCGGAGCCGGCAATGACACTCTGACGGGCGGCGCTGACAATGATTATCTGCAAGGTGATGCCGGGATTGACACTTACCTGTTCAGCCAGGCCGATGGACAGGATGAGATTTACAACTATGATTTCGACAACAGCGTCGATACAGCGATATTTAACGATATGGCTTCAACGGATATAACGACCATATTCCAGACAGGCACTAATTTAATCGTTCAATACGGCGTCGCCGGACAACTCACCGTGGATTTCTATTTTAGCAGCAGCGCCTATCGGGTCGACGTATTTCAATTCGCGGAAGAGGACGACACGCTGACAAATTTCGTCGTCGGCACTGAGAATTCGGATAATTTGATCGGCACCACCGGAAACGACGCTATCAATGGACTGGCAGGCGCGGACACGCTGGAAGGCAACGTCGGCAACGATCTATATTTTGTCGATAATGTCGGTGACACGGTGCAGGAAAATTTGGATGCGGGCAAGGATACTGTAAAAAGTTCGGTGACTTACACGCTGGCGGTCAATGTTGAAAATCTGATTTTAACCGGGGCTTCGGCGCTTAACGGCACCGGCAATACGCTGAAGAACGTATTAACGGGTAATGCAGGCGCTAATATACTGAACGGGCTGTCGGGTGCGGATACTATGATCGGCGGTTTAGGCAACGACAACTATTTTGTCGATAACGCCGGTGATGCGGTGACCGAAACTTCCGCATTGGCGACCGAGATAGACAAGGTTAACAGCACTGTCAGCTATACCCTCGGCGCCAATCTGGAAAACCTGACGCTGATCGGAGCGGCGGCGGTTAACGGCACCGGCAATGCGCTGAAGAATGTATTAACGGGTAACGCCGCCGCCAATACACTCAACGGGGCCGCTGGCGCGGACAAGATGAACGGCGGCCTGGGTAACGATACCTACATGGTCGATCATACCGGCGATGTGGTGACCGAAACCTCCGCGTTGGCGACCGAGATCGACACGGTTAAAAGCGCCATCAGCTACACGCTCGGCGCCAACCTGGAAAACCTGACCTTAACCGGTGCGGCGGCGATTAACGGCACCGGCAATGCACTGAAGAATGTATTAACCGGCAACGACGCCGTGAATATACTCAACGGCGCCGCGGGCGCGGACACCATGATCGGCGGTCTGGGCAACGACAGCTATTTTGTCGATAACGTCGGCGATGTCGTGACCGAAACCTCCGCGTTGGCGACCGAGATTGATACCGTTAACAGCACTGTCAGCTACACGCTCGGTGCCAACCTGGAAAACCTGACCTTAAACGGTGCGGCGGTTAACGGCACAGGCAATACGCTGAAAAACGTATTAACCGGCAATTCAGCCGCGAACACGCTGGACGGCGCCGCAGGCGCCGACACGATGATCGGCGGCCTGGGCAATGACGGCTATTTCGTCGATAACGTCGGCGATGTGGTGACCGAAACCTCCATACTGGCGACCGAGATCGATACCGTTAACAGCGCCATCAACTACACGCTGGGGGCTAACCTGGAAAACCTGACACTGATCGGAGCCGCGGCGGTTAACGGCACGGGTAATGCCCTGAACAACGTATTAACCGGCAACGCCGCAGCGAACACGCTGGACGGAGCCGCAGGCGCGGACACCATGATCGGCGGCTTGGGCAATGACGGTTATTTCGTCGATAACGTCGGCGATGTCGTAACCGAAACCTCCATACTGGCGACCGAGATTGACACAGTTAACAGCACTATCAACTACTCGCTGGGCGCCAACCTGGAAAACCTGAACTTGACCGGTGCGGCGGTTAACGGCACAGGCAATGCGCTGAATAATATACTAACAGGCAACGCCGCCGATAACAGGCTGAGTGGCGGTAGCGGAGCCGATAAATTAAAGGGCGGCGAAGGCGCCGACCTTCTCATCGGCGGAACCAATAAGGACACCTACTTATTGGCTGAAAAAGTCGCGGCAACCGATACTTTACGGATTGCGGCGGGCGATAGTCTCGTCAACAGCTTTGACGTGGTCAGCGGCTTCAAGTTAGGAATCGGCGCCGCTTCCAAAGTCGGCGTCGACAAGCTCGATCTGCCCGGCGCCATCATCGCCGCCGATGCCGCTGCCGTTGACGGCATTGATTCGGGTATTATCCGCAGTCACAGTATTGTCAACGGCGTCATCAGTTTTGACGATACGGACAGCTACGCGACGGCGCTCACCGTTACCGCAAAAAATTTATCCAGAGTGTTCAGTTACCTGGAAAACAATATCACCACGGCAGACAACACCGTGATATTTAATGGGCTTGGCAACACGTATCTTTTTCAGGACAACGGCGCCAACGATACCTTGATCCAACTAACCGGCGTGACGGCCGACAGCCTAAGTACAAGCGGTTTTGGCGCGAATGCCGTTTGGATTGCTTAAACACCGGCACCTTACCGGGACACGGATAACATCCCTTGAAGGGATGTTATCCGTCTGCAAGAAGTCTTGTTGAGGGAAGAAAGCTTTACAACATTCCTTAAAACGAAGCATAGGTCTTGAAAACCCAGGGCGATTGCGCTATAGAGAAGACTTCCCTCTCCCCTCGGGGGAGAGGGCCAGGGAGAGGGGGATTTTAAAGGCATTTTTCCTTATTCCATTCCCCTCTCCCCAACCCTCTCCCCCGAGGGGAGAGGGAGCTTTCCTTCTTAACTTAACGGCAGTGACGGAGATGGAACAATAAACCTTAGTTTTTGACATAGCGCAATCGCCCTGCTTGAAAACCATCTCGACTTGACAACTGCCTTCTGTACCCGCGCAACACAAACACAGTCTATTTACCGATATCCATCAGATCTTCCGTAACAACCGCCTCGGCAATCTTGTTACGCAGTTCCTGCTGATGCTTTTTGTCTATCGGGAAATTCCACAGAAACGGCAATCCCGACACCATGATCAGGCAGGGTATCCAGCCGTAGATGACCATTAATGCTGTCTCGGATGTTTCGGTATGAACGGATTGCGTCGGATCAAATCCGAACAGTGTCGGTAATGACGTGCCCAGCAACACACCGAGGCCGATAGCGAACTTGCTCGCCACACCCCATATCGAAAAATACAAGCCGGTGCGCTGCGTGCCGGATGCCACGGTATCGTAATCGACCACATCGGCGGCGATTGAACTGGACAGAAAGAATATCGACGCCAGACTGCTGCCGCGCAGCACGATCAACGTGACATACAAACCGACATCGCCCTCGCCTGCGAAAACTAAGAATATACTCCAGAACGCGACCCACAATGCCGCAAGCGACACCGCCCGGTGTTTGCCGATTTTATCGGAAATCCATACCCATAACGGCAGACACAGAATAGAGCCCAGGTTTTCCGCCAGGATCATCGGCGCAAAAAGATCGGGCGCTTTAATGATGTGGTTCAACACAAAGCGGTGCAAAGTCGCCTGCATTAACACGGCGGTGCCGAATAAAACAATGGCGGCCAGCGTGCGTAAAAAAGCGCGATTTTGTCCTAATAATGCGATGGCATGCCAGCCTTTACGAATCGTTTGCCCGCTCTTGATTGTTTCAGACCTGCGCTCCGGCACTTTCCATAAGGCCGCTGTCACCAGCAACGGTTGACTGACCACAATGATAATGGCGATAGCCAGCAACTGGGAACGTACATCGGTAATGCCGTTTAGCGCCATTACCATCAAGGTCGCCAAAAACAATATCTGCCCAAAAAAACCAAAGGCCTCACGCCAGGCCGTCACCCGTGAACGTTCCGAATAATCGGTGGAAAGCTCGGCCCCCCAGGCCTTGTAAGGCAAATCGACATAGGTATAAGCCAAATACAACAGGCTGCTCCAAACAAACAGATAAGCTATTGAAACCGATTCACCCGGCACGAACACCATCCAGGCGCATACGATCAACAACGGCGTCCCACATGCCAGCCAGGGCTTGCGCCTGCCCCAACGGGTTTGCCGGCGATCACTGATGATCCCGACCACAGGATCTGAAATAATATCCAGAAGCCGGGAAGCGGCAATCGCCAACCCTACCGACGCCATCGGCAAACCGAGTTCATCGGCATAAAAGGAGGGGATAAAAAGAGCCAGCGGCAAGACAACGATAGTGTGGGTTAAATGCGGCAAACCGTAAAAAATCATTAAAAGACGTGACAGCGGCTGCTCAGACCGGGTAGTTTTTTCTTGCATAGGACTCGACTTTTAAAAGAGTTATGGAATATTGACTGGCTAACTTTAATATCCTGAAATGCAACTGCTTTACTGATAGCATTGTTCCCAATGGTAATATAAAAACAGGCGACAAACAAAGGACAAAGCGGATGAAAAAATACTATATAGGTCTGTCGGTTACTTATCACGATTCAGCTCTGGCGATTATTGACGATCAAGGTGAAGTCTTGTTCGCGGAAGCGACCGAACGCTATCTGCAAAACAAGCGCGCGTTAAACTGCGAGCCGGACCAGTTATTGCGACTCCCGGAATTACTGAACCAGTATTGTCCGTCTGCCGAGACATTTGTTATTGCCATCAACTGGCGCAAAAAACGACCGCTTTATGAAGCCGCGATTTCCGCTTTAGGTTTTTTATCGGCGCCCGGCTTGTTGAAAACCGGTATTAAAAAACTGCGTTCGCCGCTGGAAAATTACCAGCTTCACCACATGATGGCCTGCCAGCACAGCAGTATAGAAACGGCCGCTATTAATCTCGTGCGCATCATTCAGGAATATTACCCAACCTGCGCCATTGAATTTGCCGATTATGACCATCACCTGACCCATGCCGCAACCGCATGTTACAGCAGCCCTTTCGATGAGGCAGCCTGTGCTGTGATTGATTCGTTCGGTGAAAACGGCGCGATGGCGTTTTACCGCTACAAAAACCGCAAGCTGGAATGTCTGCATGAAACCAAGGGCCTCGGTACCGGCAGCCTTGGCTTGTGTTACATGAAAATAACCGAACTGTGCGGATTCGACTGGTTAAAAGGTGAAGAATGGAAAGTCATGGGCTTGGCCGCTTACGGCAAACTCAACCAGGAATTTTATGACGCGCTGGATGCTATCATCACCATCAACGGCTTCGACTGCAAACACCCGGCCAAACACTTGACCGAGAACCTGGCCAAGCTGGACCGTTTCAAGCGTCGTAAGGACAGCCCCGCGGAACAGGCGGCGGATATCGCCTATACCGGACAGCTTTTCTTTGCCGACACGGTGACAAAATTATTGCGCCATCTGCATTTTGTCAGCCAATGCGATAATCTGGCTTTAGCCGGAGGGTGTGCATTGAATTCTTCTTATAACGGACAGATAACCGGCCGGGTTGCGTTTAAAAACGTGCATATCCCGTCCGCACCGGCGGATGACGGCTGTGCGCTGGGCGCCGGCTGGCTGGCTTATCACAATGACCATCCCGCTAATCCCGCTCCGCCCAAATTACTGAACCCCTATTCCGGTTCCCGCATCGATGCCGATGCCGTCAAGCGCTTCATCAAATTCAACCGCTCCTTAAATATCCAGCATTTACCCGACAGTATCTGTGACGCCACCGCCGAATTGCTGACTCAGGGTCGGCTGATCGGCTGGATACAAGGCCGAGCAGAATTTGGGCCCCGTGCATTGGGCAATCGCTCCATTCTGGCCGATCCGCGCCATGCCGCAGTCCAGGATCATATCAATGAAAAAATAAAGTTCAGGGAAATGTTCCGCCCGTTTGCACCCTCGGTATTGCATGAATACGCAGACGAATATTTCGAAAATTATCAGGAATCGCCCTATATGGATAAAACCCTGCGTATCCGCGAAGACATGCGCGAACGTATCGCCGCGGTTTGCCATGTCGATGGCACCGGTCGGCTGCAAACAGTCAAAAAAGAGTGGAATCCGCGCTTTTATGATCTGATAGCGTGTTTCCATCAATTGACCGAGATTCCGATGTTACTGAACACCAGTTTCAATGTCATGGGCAAGCCCCTGATTCACACGCTAGAAGATGCACTGGCGGTATTTTTGACTACCGGCCTCGATGTGCTGGTTATCGATGATTATTTAATTAGCAAACCCCGCGATGAATGAAATAACTTCGACAATTGTTCCCTCTCCCTCCGGGCGAGGGGGAGGGAGAGGGGAATCCGGTGATCAAGTTATTTCATGCGCATTCCTTAGTCACCCTTTTGACCCTTCACTCGAAGCGGTTTTCCCGGCCACTGCCGCTACGCCTGCGTGCAAGCAAACAGACAGCCGCCGGTTGTTTTATGCACTGATTCATTGCAGTGAGCATCCTGAAACGCTTGCCCTCGCCTGTAACCTGCTCAGGCAATCCTTGACTGAAACCCGCGAACATTGTGCAGCGCATTTTTCCAAACACTATCACCCGGAAGCGCTGCAAGATTTGCTTGCAATACCGATGTCGGGCCCAGCGGCTGCGCAGTCAAGCGCGGCAAATTTGCAGTCCTGTTTACTGCAAGCCTCGCCGGTTATCCTGACCGAACCCTGCTGGCTGCAAGCCATCTCGCAGGCCGCCACCAGCGATAACCCATTTGCTGTCAAGCTGATGGCGGTATACCTGAACCTGACTCGCGGAGAACATTGCAAAGCCTTATATCAGGGGCAATTACTGAGCGCAGGGCTTGAAGCACCGGCACTACATACCTGGGCATTCGCAAAACAGACGGCCATTAGCGATTGCATGTTCGATTTTGCCGCGCTACAGCTGGCCTTGGCTCATAATCCCAGAGTATTTTTCCCTGAAATTATGGGCTTTACGCTGGCGTTTTGCCGGTCTCATAGTTTTATAGCGCCGTTCTTCATCGACCGGCCGGTCGAATTTTTTACCATCCGTCAAACGCTGCCAAGCTCCCAGTTACCCTACATTATTAGCGTGATCGAGGATTATTTACAATTGTTCGCTGCACAGGCGGATCATTTATGGTCACGGATACAATCCGGCTTTTGGCTTTATCAGCGCCATGATGACCTTTGTTATCAGCACTTGAATCGGCAGCTGGAAAATCCGCTATCAATAACACAGGCACTGGCAAACGTGCTGCAACATAAAGCACCCAATGCAGTCGGTCATCACGGCAAAATCTGGCTGGGAGACAAGCCGCTGGATGACTGGTTCAAACAAGTGCCGTTTGACAGCGAAAACTTTCTGTCCACATTGAAAGCATCGCCTTATATCGACACCGACAATTCTGCTGCAAGCCGGTTACTGAAATTGATTGAATTTAACGGCCCGATGTTCGGGGTTTTTAATGAAGCGGAAAAAACGCTATTAACTACATGGATAAAAGAGGGCAATGAAGAAACACAGGCCAAACCGCACAGCACGATCGAGTCCACACAGCAACCGGAACCGGCCAATGCAAAAACAATCGTTAAATACTCGCCTGCGATTGATGAAAAACCCGGTTCGGATATAGCCTATTCCAGTCTGAACAATAGGGAACTTTATTATTACCTGGTTAATGCCGACCTGTTCCCGGCTGTTTCAGCGACAGCCGCAATGAGGGTTAAGCATGTTTTGCGCCTGGCAAAGCTGTTCAATCGCCTGCCTTTCCGGAAATATAGCCACCAGGCCTTTGAAAACTATATCGACAGCCTCTATCAGCACGAGGTGAATACCTACCAGCCGCTGCAAGCCACACCCAAGCTGTCCAGGGAAACCTATCTATGGGGTATAGAACAGTTTGCGCCGACGATTTTAACCGACGGCTGCTGGCTACAGCATAGCAGCCAATTAAGCTTTTATTCCAACCATGCGATAGGCGCGATTTTATTCAAGATTTATGAAGATGAATGCGGCAACGGCATCCTCGAACAAAATCATCCTTACATATATCGGCAGTTACTCAACAGTGTCGATATAAAGCTGCCGCCGATACACAGCCGGGCATTTATCGAGCACCCCGGTTTTTTAAACAGTGCCTTTGATATTCCGGTTTATTTATTAGCCATTTCAAAATTCCCAAGCCGCTTTCTGCCTGAGTTATTAGGCCTGAATATGGCGATAGAATTAAGCGGTCTCGGCAAGGTTTACTTGCGTTTGTCGCAAGAATTAAGTTTCTGGGGCATTAATCCGGCCATCGTTGATGTGCATATCAGCATAGACAATCTCGCTTCCGGCCATGCCGATCTGGCCAAAAATGCCATACAATTGTATCTGGATGAAATCGCAGCCTGTTATGGCGAGCAAACCATGCAAAACCATTGGCGGCGCATTCATACCGGCTATTGTTCATTGCAACAAGCTAGCACCCGCTTTAAATATGCCCTGGCAGGCCGCTATTTGCTAAATACCGTCGGCAATCGATTCACCTCATCAAAATAATAATTAAAAATGCTCACAAGACTCAGTCATTTACTCTGCTTTGTTTTACCCCTCAGCACCTTTTCTTTTCTGATCAGCGGACCGCATGATGCGTTAAGTGGATTTGCATGGACACTGCCCTTCTGGCTGGTGTTGCTGCTTGACTGGTGGAATCCAACGATTCGGACTGAACAAAGCGCTGACATTCAAAAGCGTTTTTTTGACGGAATTTTATATGGACTGGCCTTGTTGCATTTGGCCAATATCTGGCTGATGCTGAACGCCGTCAGTGAACTCAGATGGGACACTACTGATGATCTAGGCTTCGGCCTGGTCAACCTGATTGCGATTCGCTTCCTGGTCGGCACCAGTTCCGGCACCTCGGGCATTGTGCTCGCCCATGAACTAATTCATCGCCCCCAACCCTATCTCCAACAACTGGGGCGCTTGTTATTATGCACTGTCTGCTATGAACATTTCGTCATCACCCACAAGCGCGGCCACCATCTGAGCATGGGCATGCCGCAGGATATCGCCACCGCGCGTCTGGGCGAAAGTTTTCATGATTACTGGCTCAGGATATATAAGGGCCATATACGTTATGCCTGGCAGTCCGAACTGGAGCGCTTGAGCATCAGCAATCAGCCCTGGCAATTGAAGATTATTCATCATCAGGTATTGCAAGGGTTGGCAGCCGAATTGATTCTGCTGACGGCAATCAGCGTGATTTTCGGCTGGCTTGCGGCATTAATGTTTTTATATCAGGCCTTTGCCGCCGTTCGCATCCTTGAAACCGTCAACTATTTTCAGCATTGGGGCCTGGAAGATGAGCGCTACGGTCATACTTTCGGCTGGGTGACCGACGCCTGGATGTCGAGATACGTGCTGATCGGCTTATCCCACCACATAGGTCATCATGAAAATGAAAACCGGCATTTCTTTGAAATAGCCTATTCCGATCAGGGCCCCAAACTACCCTACGGCTATTTTGTCATGAATCTTTGGGTAAAACTGAACAATGCCTCTTATCAACAAATGGCCTTGCGGGAATTGGAACGCTTTCAAAACTCCGGGATTTCGGGAACCCTGTCATAATCGGTTTTTATCGTTGGCGGAAAGGTACTATGATCATTAGCCGCTATCCGATGCGCATGATTGTTTGACGGTTTAAGCGGAAGTCTCTATAGTCCGATCCGGGCAGTTGAATTGACTGTTTTCCTACTCTTTCGATCAACAACAGGAGAGCAAGCATGTTTCCATTTGATCCGATTAGCGTCATTTGTTCCATCGTCATAATTTTGGCATTTCTATCGTTACGGGTCGTCAAGGAATACGACCGCGGCGTCATTTTCTTTCTCGGTAAAATCACCGGCGTACGCGGCCCCGGCCTTATTATCCTGATACCGATTCTTGAGCAAATGACGAAGGTCACCCTGCGCATAATTACCATGAACATCCCGTCGCAAAAGATCATCACCAAAGATAACGTGTCGATCGACATCGCCGCTGTCGCATACTACAAGATCATTGATCCGCAGCGCTCGGTCGTCGCCATTGAAGACATCACCAGCGCCGTGAACCAGATCAGCCAAACCACGGTACGCAACGTGGTCGGCCAATTCTCTCTTGACCAACTGCTCTCGCAAACATGCGACATCAACCTGCAAATCAAGAATGTCATCGATGGACATACCGAACCGTGGGGGGTGGAGGTCAGCGCCGTCGAGATCAAGGACATCACGCTGCCGGAAAATTTGCAGCGCGCCATGGCGAGAGAGGCGGAGGCTGAACGCGAGCGCCGCGCGAAAATCGTCGGAGCCGAAGGCGAATTCCAGGCGGCGGTAAAACTCGGCGAAGCAGCCGACATCATCGCCGCGCACCCGGTCGCGCTCCAGCTCCGCACACTGCAAACCATGGCCGAAATCGCCACGGAAAGGAATTCCACGATCCTGTTCCCGGCGCAGTTCATGACCACCGTGCAGGAAGCGATTTCGACGATCAGGCAAGATACGAGCAGCAAATAATGAATAAATTTAGCAAACGTTACTCATGCGTGTATCTGTACAAACCACATGAGCAAGGTGTCTATGGCTTGATAACTGCGGCCATTGTATTTAGGTCGCCCAGCGTTATTTGACTAAGCTGCGAGCGTGTAACAACGAGATCGATAAACTAAATGAAAAGTAGAATGCTGTGGAAGCACATACTTAACTAAAGAAACCAAATAGTAGGCTAAAAGCAATGGCGACATTATCATTTGATACCCATGAATTTGTTAAAAAACTTAAGGACGTGGGTTTTAGCGAAGAACAAGCGGAAGTCATAACCGAATTACAAAAAACCACGATCGGCAATACCCTCGAACAAGCACGGCATGACTATGAACTGGATAATTTAGCCACCAAACGAGATTTGAAGGAATTGGAATTAAGGCTTGAAGCTCGAATTAAAGACACGGAATTAAAAATTGTCGAAACAAAATCCGATTTAATCCGTTGGGTGGTAGGTGTCGGAATGTTACAGATAACCATCATTACTGGATTGATATTAAAACTGGTCAGTACGTTTTAACGGTTTTAGAAATAACTTTTCCAGTCAGCCTGATAAAACAGCAAATGTAGTTTACTCGTCATTTTTAAACAGCCCCCGGTTTCTTAAATGTCCCCAACTCCTCAATCTTATAGCCTCCAGGATACGTGGGACGTTTAACCTGTGTCCCGAGGCGCGGCTGTCGGCGTTCAGGGAAATAACGCAGCAATTTGCCACGCAGTTTCAAACTGTTTTTCATCAGTTGTTGAAGCCAAACCGGCGCCTTGTCAAAGCCAAAGGCGTCACATAAGGGATCATCCATCATCGCGTTGATGCAGGGTTTGCCCAACGACCACAAGCACTTCGGCAGGTAAAAACCCAGCAACAAGTCTCGTGTGGCTGAGCCTATCTGATAATTGGTTTCCGCATAGCTGAAACGGCTGCGCTCGTATTCGCGATTGTAACGCTCAAAACTGTCGAAATCCTCGGGAATAGACTGGATGTTCATACGCCGCCCGAGCTCTCGATAAAACTGGAAGAGGCCCTGCTTTTCATTTTCCTGAAGCGGTCGCCAGCCGAAACGGTCAATCCAGCGGATGGGTTCAAATACAAAGGTGGACAGCACATACAGGAAATCCTCATTGGCAATGGCAAAGCGGCCATGCATCTGATTCATGCGTTTTAAAGCCGCCTGCCCCCGCTCGCTATCAAAGCCGTTCTCGGTGATTTCATAGAGAATCAATTCGGTATCGTCGTAGCGTTTCTGCGGACGAGAAATAAATTCGCCGGTCTTGTAAAGTAGGGCCGAAATCGAAGGAACGGCGTAGGTGCGAAACAGCGCAAATTCCAGCGCCCGCTCATAATCCCAGGGGAATTCGTAGCATTGCAGCAGGTACGCGATCTCTTGATAATCCTGTTCGGGATTCAGCATTGCAAGTCTTTGAGTAATTTTACGGTGCATAGCGAAACAGCCTGGCGAAAGGAATAGGTAACTCATAAAAAATAACAGCCCCCCCCCCGCAGGTTCCCAAGCACCATCTCTCATTGTTAGACGCAAGCATACTGAAAATTTTTTGTAGACCTGATATTTCCCTACATCCATGTAGGTGGTCCCGGAGGGAAAAGCGGACGTTGTCTCTCTTTTTAATTAACTTTGCTATTTATATCGTAACCTGTATCTTGTTCGATTTCAGAAAAGGATTTTTCCCTTTAAACTCCTTAACGGCGATTTCCCGATCTTTTTTGGAAATTTGTCCAAGCATTTCTGATTGTGGATCGAGGTAAGACGCCATACCGATTGCCCGCTTGCGATCCGCTTTGTTATCGGTAAGAATCGCTTCCATCGCATAAGCCCAAGCAAACCAGGGTTGGAATTTCTGGTTCTTTTTTGCCCAATCCAGCGCCATTTCCTTATATTGTGATTTTCCGGTCGCTTCATACAGCAACTTGCAAATTTCCGCATACTGATACTCTGTTTGCAGCGGACGATTTTCGGTATAAGGGCGCTTATAAAGCGCACTCAGCAGGAATTTTATAGATTCTTCTGTTTTACCTCCGATGCCACTAATGATCGCTTGGGCAAGTAAGTAATCAAATTCATTTTGCTTAATATTATAATCCACCAGATATTTTTCAACCGCCGACACATCGCCTGTTTTCCCTGCGGCAAATGCATAGTACGGAAGTAAATAACCAAGCTCGTTAAGTGAAAGATCGTAAAGTGATGATGCCTCCTGCAACAATGCTTTTGCTGAGGCGAAGTCACTCTCTCGAATTGCGCGATAAGACTCGGCAAAATAAACAAGGTTTGATTTAACTGGAGATTTAGTACCGGGAAACGCTCCAATCTCCATAATGAACCCGCCGGGTTTTGGTCCTAGAGCCACCTCTTTGTTCCCATCATCAGACAACTGAATAACCGTCTCGACTACACCCTTGACTTTCCATACCGGCTTTGCGACATCAACCAAAGCAGTTGCTAATTCTTTGCTGGGTATGCGATCCGTTACCCCGGCCCGTAGCAGATACTTTGCCGCATGGTTGGAAATTTTACCTATATTTTGATTAACCTGTTGCTTTACCCATTCGGCGATCTCAGCCTCAGACCGCACTTCCTTCCGATGGCCAACCAACACAGACTCCCAAATGTGTGGATCATCGATTTGATTTGCCAACACATTAAACGCCTCCCAAGCGGTTTTTGACTGCCCTACCGCATGCAGCATGCCAAGATAGTCACGGTACGCATAGGTATCGTTGTAGCGTTTTGCCCGTTCCAATGAACCGAGCAATGCTTTGCTATAATGACCATCAAGCAGATTAAGCCGGAGCCGACTGGTCATGTCGGATTCAGCGCCAGTCTCATCCCTGGAAGCTATTTCATATAACGGTCTTGCCAGGGAAAATTCGCCCAGCCAATAAAACCTGGAACCCGCAAGGTACGCCGTATTGGAAATGCCGACAGGGTTTGCATTCGAATTCTTTTTAAAGGGCGGATATTCCATAATCAGCCGTGCCGCCTGATCCAATTGACCTTGTTCAATAAGCATATTGGCTAAATTCTCATAGGAGTACCATACGTTTGGCTGTGCCTTGATGCCTGCGCGGAAAAACTTTTCCGCTGATTGAAAGTCCCCCTTCGCAAGGCTATTTTTAGCCCATAGATAGAACAGAGTAGGATGTCCGGCAAAGCGTCCCTCAACCGATTTCATCAAAGCATCAAGCTTATCCTTTTGCTCGGATGCTTCCGTAAAGTGCCAATTAAGTGTATTAAATGGCGTAAGATTGGAAGTTGAGTTTTTCAAAGCAGCTTCGGCGTTAGCAATAGCAAACGCAGGTTGTCCACCTTGCTCCCATTCCGGGTAGTAAGGTCGAAAAGGATAATCGGATGCATAGAAATTATCAAAGTAGCCATAATCTTGCCTACCGATCTCACTTATCAGGTTGAAGGCGTTCGCAGAAACTTCAGTTTGTCCTTGTTCCCAATAGTAAGCGTTGAAAGAGCTGGCATAAGCTGATTTTTGCAAGCCCTCTTTTTCTGCACCATCCAATAATTTAGCCATTGTGCTTTCCGCCCTGGCACGAGCCAATAAAAATTGCGGATGGTCTTTGTATACACTTTCAATCCCGTTTAAAAACTCAAGCGCCTGCTCAGGAGAACCCTGAATTTGTGTCAGGAAATTAGCACGACGCATCAGATTGTCTTCGCCCATAGCCTTAATAAGATCCAAATAATCCATTGGCGCAGGACGGTCTATTGTTGCTTGGCAGCACCAAAGCGCGGCATTGGTTTCCAATTGTTTGCGGGCATGGTTAATAACGGCAAGTTCCGTCAAGGTTTTCAGCTTCTCAATGTCACCCAGCGAAGCTGCACCTCGGATCATGCCTTCCAGCGTGTAGTCCTTAATCGGGAATTCATTGTCAAGCATCTGTTTGAGTGTGAGGTTATCAAACTGTGCCCACATATCCAGGTCGGAAAACGCACGCGTGGCTAAAAAAGACCATAACTTACCCGGCAATTTCAACGAAGTCGCCGCAGCTATCGATTCGTTTTTGCCAATACCCGTATAGGCCCAGGCAAGGTAATTGGCGTCCAATTTAGCGATAAGTTTTTTCATACCCGGCTGAATTTGTGCGCTGTATTGCTCAACATCGGGCTGATTGCCGTTGAGCATTGCCAACAATTCCTGCTCTTCCGGCGTTTTCGCTTCGCCCAGCACTTGCAGTGCGGCAGGGCGCAAGCCGAGTAACATTAACGCCCTGGCCTTCAAGGCCCGATAATCCGGCGAATTTTCCGATATATTGCGGATTGCCAAATAGGATTTCTCAGCAAAACGCTCTTTAGCCCTTTCTGCAAGATGCGGCGTCAAATAAGCCAGCAACTGGAAATATAAGGCATCACGTAGGGAATTCTGCTGTTCCGCCACAATAGCCAACGGATTTGCCGGTAGTTCTGCGGTCTTAGAATCGGAGTGGCTTTCCGGATTCGGCACTACCGATGCCGAACCGTCGATACCAATCGCTGTCATTATTTCCGGCAATAGCGGTTGAAAGACTTCAATCGGAGGATGTTCATCGGAAAAGACGATGTGCTCGAAGTTCTTTGTTGACAATGCAGTTTGTGCGTTCAGGGCGCCGTTTGCAGTACGCTCCTGTACTTGGATGCTCAACGCCATCCGGTTTTTTCGGTCATAACCGACATAGCCCCAAATAATCTTTTTTACACCAATCTTATCGGCGAAGCGATAGACTTCCGCAGGATCAAATCGACGCTCTCCATCTCCCAAGGCACCGGCCACAAGATACGGATCAGGCACCCGATTTTTCGGCGCGGCCGATACGGCCAATGCAAGCTCAGCGGTCATCAGAGAACGGGTCGTGCGGTCCAATGCGTATTCCTGAACTTGAAACGGAACAATCAACACATCGAATTGCCCGTTGGCTAACAACTTTTGATAGATGGATTTTTCAGTGGATTTCCATTCTGAAACCGGGCGTGGATAAAGCTTCGGCACAGCCTCAGCCATAGCCTTATCAGCAAGTGGCCGTGTATTTTCAAGCAGAATTTGGGCTTTACGCTGGGCCTCTAACTGGGCGGCATAATCGTTACCTATGGCTACTTGAGCGCCTAATTCTTTTCCTTTTTCCAGTTCTTTATACAAGAAAAAGCTGCCTACACCAACACTCAACAAAACAAGAGCTCTTGCCGACAAAAATATTAAACGTGACACTTTCATAAAATTCCCCAACGCGAAAAAGAATCTTCGCAAATAAAAAAATAGTAGATATTTAGTGGATATTTGGTCGTGAACTCTATTAAACCAATTGTTTAGCGCCCTAAATAAGCGGCTCAAGACAATAAAAATACCCGGAGCTTTCTTGCACAAGGAAAAGTATATACTCCAAACGGTCAACTTTTCGGTTTCCCATTTTGCGAAAATATTGTAAAAAGGCCGGAAACTACCGCACTGAATGCCCATGATCACCCTAGAATTGACCGTACAACAACTGGACGAACTTTATGACGGGCTGTC
>SXIP01000152.1 GCA_005772825.1 Methylococcaceae bacterium
GCGACGCCATCATGGCGTTTTGGGGCGCTCCGATACGCAATCCCAATCATGCCGCGTTGGCGGTGCAATCAGGCTTGGTCATTTTACAGACCATGGCAGACATACAAAGCGAGTTCAGGGCCAAGGGCTGGCCTGATATTGATATAGGTATAGGTCTTAATACCGGAACCATGAGCGTAGGCAATATGGGCTCGCAATTCCGCATCGCCTACACGGTGATGGGCGACGCCGTTAATTTAGGCTCTCGTCTGGAAGGACTCACCAAACAATACGGCGTGAAAATGATCGTCAGCGAAACCACGAAACAGGCGGCTCCCGATTTTGTTTACCGGGAACTGGACAAGGTTCGCGTTAAAGGCAAGCTCAAACCGATTACCATCTATGAACCGTTGGGCGCAAAAACCGACATCAACGAGGAACAGGCTCAAGCTCTTTCCACGCTGGATCAAGGCTTGCTTTGTTATCGACATCAGCAGTGGGACGCGGCGTTGACTATTTTCAAGAACTTGGCAAAGCATTATCCGCATGACAAGTTATATGCCATTTATCTTGAGCGGATCGCCTATTACCGGTTATCGCCGCCGGGATCCGACTGGGACGGCGCCTTCACTCATAGTAATAAATAATACGGCGGGCATTGCTATAACAGTTAAAGTTTTTTTGTCAATTAAGTTGTTGTTCAGGTTTGGTTAGCTACTAAAATTAATGATACTATTGCGTAAACGCAAAAATCTGTCAGGAGAAAATCGCCTTGAAAACCAATTGGCAACAAGTAATGCGCGGCAAATCTTTTTTGAGGGCCGGATTGCCGCTACATCAAACAATCAATCGGGCAGCGCTTAACCTGGCTATTTTAGCGATTCTTTACCCCGGTCCGCTATCCGCCAATCCCGAAGGCCCGGAGATCGTCAACGGTCAGGTGACCATCGATACCGGGACACCCGGCGTTACCAACATTACCAACAGCCCCAATGCCATCATTAACTGGCAAAACTTCAATATTGCGCAAGACGAAATTACCCGCTTTATCCAGCAAAACGGCCAAAGCGCCGTGCTTAACCGCATCATCGGTCAAAACCCCAGTGAAATTCTCGGGCAGTTGCTTTCCAACGGTAAAGTCTTCCTGATCAATCCCAACGGTATTGTTTTCGGCGCCGGGTCGGTAGTCGACACCCAGGGATTGCTGGCCTCCAGCCTTAACTTGAGCAACCGGGATTTCCTGACCGGCAACTATCATTTTATGGCCGGTTCCAATACCGGAAATATAGTCAATGAAGGCATCATTCGCACCGGAAAGGACGGCAACATCATCCTGATTGCGCCGTCCATCACCAACAACGGCATCATCAAAAGCGAGGGCGGGCGCATTACCCTGGCCGCCGGACAAGAACTCACGATTACCAACCTGGACGATCCTGAAATTCGCTTTCAGGTACAAGCCCCGAGCAACGAAGTGCTCAATATCGGTAAAATCCTGAGTCAGGGCGGCGCAATTGATCTGTTTGCCAACTCTCTGAAACATTCCGGTGAAATCAATGCCGACAGCGTGGAAATGGACGAGCAAGGCAATATCCGGCTGGTGGCAAAACAGGATATTAATTTGGCTGCAAACAGCAAGACAACGGCCAATAACAGTCAGGGCGATGCCGGAACCATCCATATAGAGAGTACAACGGGCACAACGACGCTACAGGGTGTAGTGGAAGCGCAAGCGACTCAAAGCGGTAAAGGCGGCAAGATACAGCTGCTCGGAGAAAAGGTCGCCGCACTGGGTCAGGCGCAAATAAACGCCGACGGCGAAAACGGCGGCGGGCAAATCCTGGTAGGCGGCGACTATCAAGGTAAAAACCCCGATGTCCACAACGCTCAAGCCACTTTTATCGGTTCGGGCGCTAAAATCACTGCCAATGCGCTTACCCGCGGCGATGGCGGTAAAGTGGTAGCCTGGTCTGATAAAGCCACCCGCGCTTACGGAAAAATAAGCGCCAAAGGCGGCAGTCAAAGCGGCAACGGCGGTGTTGTCGAGACATCGGGACACTGGCTTGACACTACCGGCATTAAAGTCGATGCTTCGGCGGCCAAAGGAAAAGGCGGGACTTGGCTGCTTGATCCGAATGATGTCACTATCCAGGCTACAGGCTCAGATACCAACGTCAGCGGCGGGCCTGTCTGGACCACCACTGACGGTTCGGCCATCATCACCACCGGCAGTATTGAAGAATCCCTCAACTCAGGCACTTCGGTAACGATCACGACAGGTAATGCCGGCGCCCACAATAACCAGCCCGGCGATATTACCGTTGCTTCAGCGATTACCAAAACCAATCGCGGAAGTTCGGACCTTACTCTGAATGCCCACAACGACATAAAAATTAATGCAAGCATCAAATCCACCTCGGGGACGCTTGATGTTACATTTAATTCGGACACAGACGCACTCGGCGGCGGCAAAACGATCATTGCCGATACGGTAGATTTAAATGCCGGCACATTGACGCTGAATGGGGAGACTACACTATCCGGCACTATAAAAAATGCCACGCTATTGAATTCGGGGGGGGCGATACTGCATTCCAACGACGGTACACTGGACGGTATTACCCTCGGCACCAGCCTGGAGGAAAGAGGCGCCATCTCGGTTAACAACGGACTGACGCTGGCTGACGGCATCAAACTTGACATCGTAGATAGCAGTTGGCGCTTTCTGGGAACCGGGACACAGGGTATTTCTACGCCCGGCAAAGCTAGCCTGACTATGGAGGGCGGAACCCTACACTCCTCAATTAATTTTTTTCTAACCATCGGTTCAGGGATAACGATCAGCGGCTACGGTAAAATCTCCAGCGATGCATTAAACACCAGTATCCTTAATCACGGCAAAATTCTGTCCAACACTGCGGGTAAAACGTTGACCATCAGCGGCCCCAGCTTTCACAATTTCGGCACACTGGGTGTGAGCGCGGGTACCCTGGATTTCACACCAAACTCCTGGGTAAACGAACCCGAAGGCACACTGTCAGTAACCGGCGGCAGCCTTAATCTAGGTGGCTACTTCACTGAGGAGCGTCTCGGTACTATCAGCCGCACAGCAGGATTGATCAATCTCACCGGAACACTGAATAACAGCGGCAATACCCTGGACATCGGCAGTAACGGTGTATTTGGTGCGGGCGGATTAAGCAAGCTCTCCGGTATTATCAAAAACGGCAGTCTGATCAGTTCTGACGGAACCGTGCTGACTTCCGACAGCGGTACCTTGGACAGGGTTACTATCGGGTCTAATCTGATTGAGAATGGCGCAATATCGGTGAATCACGGACTGACACTGGCTGACGGCGTGACTCTCAATATCGGGGCCAATACTTGGAATTTCCAAGGGGCTTTGGCTACAACGGGAGAGGCTTCTATGGTTACAGAGGGTGGAACCCTAAAATTAGATTCACCCTTTTTTAACATCAATGCAGGTGTAACGCTCAGAGGTTATGGGTTAATTTCCGGTGATTCTGCTAATACTGCCATCTTCAATAATGGCATACTTCTGGCCGATAGTCCGGGTCAAGCATTCACTATTAATTCAGCCCTACTCATTAACAGAGGTCAGATAGGTGCCAATGGCGGTACCCTTAATTTGAATCCTGCATTTTGGACCAATAAAGAAGGAATATTAACAGAGACTGACGGAATCCTTAATTTAGGCGGTTCTTTTAATGCCGCCGGTCTTGGTAATATCAGCCGTACCGGCGGATTACTTAATCTCACCGGAACACTGAATAACGCCGGAACAACATTGGACATCGGTAGCAGCGGCGTATTCGGCACCGGCGGATTATCCGAGCTTTCGGGTACTATCAAACACGGTCGATTGACCAGCATTGACGGGACAGTACTAAATTCCAACAACGGCACACTCGACGGGGTTGTTATCGGCTCTAATTTGACTGGGAATGGAGGCACCGTGTTAGTCAATAATGGCTTAAAGCTGGCCGACGATGTCACCCTCAATATCGGAACCGGTACTTGGCACTTCAAGGGGGCCGGGATTCAGACTATAGCCACCGCAGGCAAAACCGCCGCTATTACGCTTGCGGGAGGGTCTTTATACTCCTCGGATATCGACGGCCAGACGTTGACTATCGGTAAAAATATCACTTTGGGTGGATATGGATTGCTTTCCGGCTTCTATAGCAATGACGGCATAGTCAATAATGGCAGAATCCTGATGGATACGCCGGGTCAAATCCTGACTGTAAGCCCCACAAATTTCACTAACGCAAACACGGGCAGAATTGAAGTAGACAACGGAACTCTGGATTTTAAACCTGCCTCGTGGAGCAACGACGGCTCATTTACCCAAACCGGCGGCTTGTTCAATCTGGGCGGCACTTTTAATACGGACGATATCGGTCTCCCTGAGCGTATTAGCCGTATCGGAGGCATCACCAATATCAGCGGTATTCTGGACAATACCGGTTGTAAAGGCGCGGCCTGTTTAATAGACATCGGTATCGGCATTAAAAGCGCTGTGGTTAGCGGTCTAAGCCTGTCCGGCACGATCAAGAACGCTATATTGGTCAGCAGCAGTAACCTACTCAAATTATCATCCGATTTCGGTACACTCGATAATGTCACGATTGCTTCTAATTTGAACGAAAGCGGTACGCTCTGGATTAACAATGGCCTGACATTGGCTAACGGCGTGACCGTCAATACCGGAAACAGTACCTTGTACTTCAAGGGCGATGACAAAATGATAAACACACCGGGTGCTGCCGGTCTGGTAACTGCGGGCGGACGCCTGCATTCCTGGGATGTCGGCTTGCTGACCATCGGCTCGGGAATAACGGTCAGTGGCTACGGCGATATTTACAGTTATGATGAGGGGGCCGGTATCCTTAATAACGGTACCATCCTGGCCGATACCACGGACAAGAGGCTGATGATCAGCGGCGCCGCTTTGGTTAATGCCGGCACATTGGCTGTCAGCGACGGCACACTCGATCTTGAATCTGCGTCGTGGAGCAACACAGGAGACTTCTCGGTAACAGGCGGAACACTTAACCTGGGTAGCCTGTTTACTACGGACGATCTCGGTACCGTTAACCGCACAGGCGGATCGGTTAACGTGACCGGTACCCTTGATAATACAAACAATACGCTGGATATCGGAAGTGCTGGCGCTTTCGGCCTTGGCGGCTTGACCCGGCTTACAGGTATTATCAAACAGGGTATTCTGACCAGCAGTGACGGGACTTCGCTAAAATCCGATTCCGGCACATTGGACAGCGTCACTATCGGTTCCAACCTGAGCGAGAGCGGCACGCTATGGATCAACAACAGTCTGACCCTGGCCGACGGCGTGACTGTGAATGCGGGAGAAAATACCTGGTACTTCAAGGGCGATAACAAAATTATCGCTACACCGGGTGCAGCGGACTTGACGATTGCGGGCGGACGCCTGCATTCCTGGGATGTCGGTTTACTGACCATCGGCTCGGGAATAACCATCAGCGGTTACGGAGACCTTTACGGCTATGATTTGGGCGACGGTATTCGTAATAACGGCACCATCCTGGCCAATACGTTGGACAATACGCTGGCAATCACTGGCGCGGCTTTCAAAAATAATGGCACCTTGCGGGCATCAGCCGGGACCTTGAGTCTTGCCAATTTTGCTGGCAATGACGGCATCATGGATGTGGCGAGCGGCGCAGTCATCAGGACCGAAGGTAACCTGATCAATAATGCCAATGCGACCATTAAAGGCTCCGGCACACTGGATCTGGGTTCCTCAGAACATACGCTGACTAATAACGGCATTTTAAGTCCGGGCTCTTCACCCGGCTATTTGAATATTAATGGCAATTTGACGCTGGGGCAGGGCAGCATCACCGAAATTGAATTGGGTGGCCTGTTCAAGGGAACCGGCTATGACGCTATCCGCACCAGCGGCAATATTGTCATTGATCCGGGCGCGATCATGAATGTCAGTGATTTCGGCGGCTTTAGCGCCTCGACCGGCGATGTTTTCCATGTCTTTGAGGCGGACGGCACCTTGAGCGGTGCTTTTACTACACTGAATTTTCCTGAATCGGGTTTCAACGCCTACTACGGCGACGGTAAAAACCTGGTGCTAAGGGATAACACGACTAATCCGGTATTGATCTGGAGTGCTGATGCCGGCGGCAACTGGGCGACAGCCGCTAACTGGAACTTGAACCGGACGCCTGAGGCGGGCGATATAGTCCTGATCGACCGGCCCGCAGGCGATTATACGCTGACGATTAATGCCGGATCGCAATTTGCCGAACGCTTGCTGAGTTCGGAAGATTTATTGATTACCAACGGCTCATTGACATTGACAGGTTCCGCCGCTTCCGGCATCAGCATTATGGATAGCGCTAATACGCTGACTCTTAACGGCGGAACGCTGACAGGAAACGGCGGCTTGACAGTTAACGGCGGATTTAACTGGTCCGGTGGAACCTTGGCGGGTCATGGTGATTTTAAATTCGCCAACGGTTTTCATTACACAGCAGGCATCATGAATGCAAGCGGCAGCATCGATATTACCGATAATAGCGGCAGCTTGACGCTACCGGGCATGCATGCAATAAGCCGCCTGATAGCGAGATCCGGCGGCAATTTAATACTGAACGGCGACATCAGCGCGACAGGTTCTGATGATGCGATCGTCCTGGTTGCCAATACGACCTTTGATAACAGCATCGGGGCATCGCTGTCCGCTGTAAACGGGCGCTGGCTGGTATACAGCGACAATTGGGTTGATTCTATAGAAAACGGGCTGACCGCAGCGGCGGACTCCGTTCGTCCCCGCCTCTATAATATGTCCTACACTGATAATCCACCTACAAGCATAGAAGCGGGCAATCATCTCATCTATAAAGACCAACCGACGGTGACAGTGACTGCCGACTCACAAAGCAAAGTCTATGGCGATGCCGATCCGCATTTTAGCTACACGGTGACCGGGTTGGTCAATGATGACGGCATTATCGACAGCGCCGCTGATTATTTGAACTTTAGCGGCAGTCTCGGTCGGGTTGCCGGAGAATCCGTTGTTGGCGGCCCCTATCTGATTACCCAAGGCAGTCTCGAGTTGAATAGTCCGGGCGGTTACGATAACGCTTATATTTTCAATGAAACACCGGCGGCGCTCACAATTACGCCTTATCTGGTCAACCTGACCGGCGTTCGTGTTTTCGACGGTACGGCAAACGTTGCTGCGGGTATTTTTACACTGGGCGATTTGGTCGGCAATGAAACCCTGACACTTTCCGGCTTCGGTACGCTGGCAAATGCCTTTGTCGGGTCCGGCAGGACGGTCAATCTCGGCAGTCTCACGCTCGGTAACGGTACTCACGGCGGTCTGGCCGGCAACTATACCTTAAGCGGCGGCCACCATACTGTCGATATTACACCGGCAACGTTAATCAGCTGGACTGGCGCTATTAATAACGACTGGGCCAATGCCGGTAACTGGAACCAGGGCATGGTGCCTTACAATCAGGACGTGGTTTTGAATTTGTCCGGCAACAGTGTCAATTTAAACAGCGGAGCCTACGACATCCTGTCACTTAGCAGCGTGCAGACGCTAAATCTGGCGGGCGGTACGCTCAACGCCGGTTCGGTGCTGTTTCAAGGCGGCGCTCTTAACCTGTTGGGCGGCTTGCTGAATGCGAGCAGCTTGACCCTGCAAAATGCGGCAAGCTTGAACGGCATTGGTCCGATTTTCGCCAATATCAATAATGAGAGCGGTATCGTCAGTCCCGGTCATTCACCCGGTACGCTGGTTATCAACGGCAACTATAGCCAGGGAGCCGCCGGTATCTTAAATATAGAACTGGCCGGCTTGGCGCCCACGCTTTACGACAGACTGGATGTTTCCGGCAGTGTGAATCTGGCAGGGATTTTGCAGTTAACGCCGACCGGCGACTATGTGCAAACGGCGCAAATCAATGACCGATTCGACATCATCCAAGCGCAAAATGTAAGCGGTGATTTCGGCGCCATTCAGACCGTATCGGGGTTTGCCTACCAATCAGAGCCTCTAACGGATGCTTATTCAACCGTTACCACGCGATCTCTTAATTCACAGGGAGAACCACCACCCCAAGTGATAGAAGATCAAATCACCGGGCAACAAAACGAGGTGCTTGTGGTAGGGCAACAAGGTCAATTAACCGATGATTTAATGGGGCTCGGCACAGTCAGCGACTTAATTCCTGATGATGAGTCCGAAGTACCCGGCTCTCCCAAACAATGTAAATGAGTTATTTCATCGGTAGAACGACTATGCGTATTCCAGGCCCGGATTTTCCAAAAAATTGTGCTTTACTCTTGTTTCTATGGATTGTGGCGCAGCCTCTTTTTGCGCAATCCCCGATTGTGGGCCATATCAGTTTTGCACGAGGCAGCAATGCAGCTCAACAGCCCGGCGCTGCTCCCAGAATCTTGGGACAAGGCGCCGAGATTTACCAGGGTGATAATATCCAGACCACGGAACGAAGTTTCGTGATCATTGATTTTTCTGACGGCGCTAAGGTTACGGTGCGTCCTAACAGCAGTTTTACCGTTGATCATTATGACAATCAGTCGGCCAGCCCGAAAGCTGAATTGTCGCTATACGAAGGCGGGATACGAGCCAGCAGCGGCGGTATTGCGCAAAAGAATCCGGAGAATTTCCAGGTCAAGGCCGGCGCCGTCGTCGTCAAGGCGCAACAGGCGGATTATTCGCTGCGTATGTGCAACGAGGATTGTGCGCAGGAAAAGCCTGCGACAGAGGCGCCTCCGGTAAAAACCGATCAGAGCGTGGTAGCTCGGATAGTCGATATCAAGGGTGAAGTCAGCGCAAAAAACGTCGCCGACAAAAATTCTAAAGATCGCCTGCTGTCGCTCGGTGGGCCTTTGTATAGCGAGGATACCTTACGCAGCAAGAAGGACAGTTATGCGTTAATGCTGTTTCGTGACGGAGAAAAAATCACGCTGCAAGCCGATAGCGAGATGGTGATTGCGCAATATCATTTTCAACACGAAGGTAAAAAAGACCAAGCCTTGTATCGTTTAACCACCGGCGGCATGCGGGCGCTGACCGGCAGCATCGGCAAAACCAATCGGGAGGCCTATTCCATCGATACGCCGGTCGCCACCATCGGCATTAGAGGCACCGGCTTTGATTTGAGTTGTGTCGGTGACTGCGTCGCGGAAAATAACACAAGTCCACAAAAAATTGAGCGGGGACAAGTCGAGGGCCTTTACAGTCATGTCTGGCAAGGTCAAATCGCTTTGATTAACGAGTCAGGAGAACACCTGCTTACTGTACCGGACAGTAATTACATAGCCGCTCCTTTGACCGCACCAAAGGCGCTTTCCGACCTGCCGGGCATCTTGCAGAATATCCCCGTACCGAGACCGGATCAGAACAATACCAATGTCCAGCAATTGTTTGCAGCAAAAACCAGCCAGGGGACACCGTCCGGTAGTTACGTAACCGTCCATAAAGGGCATGTCAGGGTCGATAACGGCAATGGCAAGGGCTCAGTCGATTTGGGCAAGGACGAAGTCGGCTATGCCAATCAAAAAGGTGAGACAGTGCGTTTAACCCGGCAACAGGCGTTTCAAAGCCAGGACGTCTATCCTTTACCGAACGAGTCGGATACAGACCAGGGCTACAATAACACTTACTCGCCCCTTAAAGACGATTACGATGCGTCAGGCAAGGACGGTTACCAATGCGTTTCCAAGTAGCCCGCAGAGATGCGCCTATAGGCTCCCTCTCCCAACGGGGAGAGGGTTGGGGAGAGGGGAATCCAATGAAGCTTTATACCCTATTCCCTCTACAAACCCAAGAACACCCAGCCCCAAGATCGAGTTTATGAAAATACAACAACAGCAAAAAACGGCTAAAAGAATACCTTCGGCTACTGCTTGCCTGGCGCTATGGGGACTCATCAATACGGGTCTGATGTTGATGCCGGAGGCCGCTTGTCTGGCTGCCAAACCCCAGGAAATCAAGTTTACCGTCAACCGTTTTAAAGTCGAGGGCGCATCGCCGCTGTCGCAACAAGCCATTGACGACTATTTTCAACCCTTGCAACAGAAACAGTACAACCTGAAAGAATTACAACAAGTCGGCAAGGGCTTGGAACTGGCGATACGCGAGCAAGGCTACCCGTTTTATCGGGTTAACCTGCCGCCGCAAACCCTGAGCGGCGGCGAAGTCAAATTGCAGGTTATTTCATTTGCCCTGGGCGAAGTGAAGGTGGAGGGTAATCATTATTTTAACCGCGACAATATCATCGCCAGTTTGCCGGTGCTTACAAAACCCGGCTCGCCGAATACACAAGACTTGTCGGAATCACTCAAAGTCGCCAATAAACACCCGTCGAAACAATTGCAACTGACCTTCAAGCAAAGCGAAACCGCCGATAAAATCGATGCCAAAGTCACGGTCGCCGAACAACACCCCTATCAGGCATCATTGATCATGAATAATGCGGGAACGCCGAAATCCGGCGACTATCGTATGACCGGCATGCTTCAGTACAGTAATTTATGGGGACTCGATCATGTGTTGAACGGCAGTTACACCACATCCCCCGATCATGCCGATGATGTGCGCCAATACGGTGTCAGCTACAGCATGCCGGTCTACCAGTTGAAAGGCTGGCTGAGCGCCTATTATGCCTATTCGAACGTCAACATAGGCACGGTAGCGACCGACATCACCGTCACCGGTTCCGGTGAAATGTACGGCCTCCATTACCAGCAGTTTTTACCCAAATTCGGCAAATACGAACACAGCCTCGATTTCGGGCTGGATAACCGCTATTTCATCAATGACGTCCAGTTCCAGAATATCCCGCTCGGCACCAATGTCCGTAGCGCGCCGGTCAGCATCCTCTACAAAGGCGAATACCCGTGGCTTAACACCCATTCCAGCTACTATCTGCAATGGGTTGGCAATACCGACATCGGCGGTCATAACAACGACAGCTTTTACAACGCGACACGCTTCGGCGCCAAGCGGGACTGGGATTTACTGCGCTACGGCGCCAATTTTTCCGCCAATTTCAACCAATGGCTGGTGCAGACAACCTTCACCGGACAATACAGCAGCGCCCCGCTGATAGCCGGCGAACAACTCGGCATAGGCGGCAACTACGATGTCAGGGGCTATCAACAACGTGAAACCAGCTCGGATAGCGGCGAGATCGTCAAGTTCGAAATCACCACGCCGCCTTGGCAACAAATCAACCTATTCGCCTTTTACGATTACGGCCACGGCCATCTGCAAAACCCCTTGCCCGGTCAAACCGCAGACCTTGACCTGCACAGCACGGGTTTCGGCGCGCGCTGGCAATGGCGGGAAAATGTCATGGCCAATATCGCTCTGGCCAGCGTGCTAAGCGACGGACCTTTGACACAAGCGGGCATGAACCGGGTTATTGCGAATATTGTTTTGCGGTATTGAAGGCGCCTTTGCCTGACGCGAACAGAACTTTAGCTCGTATAGGAAAATCACTATGTCATCTGAAGCCATTGCCACCGTTGTCAAAATGTTAGAGACATTACCGGATGCTACCCAAATCCAAGTTGCCGAACATTTGTAAAGCTATATTGCCTACTTACAAGATGAATTGCGCGGGGATGCGGTATTTGCTAAAACACAAACTCATTTGCTACAGAAAGCACGATTAGCGAAACAGCAAATCGCCGAAGGTAAAGCGAGGCTATTTGCTGGCTCCCAAGCTCTGGCTTGGTAGCCTAAATTCGAGAAGCTCCAGCTTCGAGAGTTCTGGAAGCTGGAGCTTCCTGTAGGGAATTTCCAAGCTGGAACCTGGGAATGAGCTAAACTGATCCAAGGAATATTCAATGGATATCAACCACCTTCTGATACAAGCTTTTGTCCCGTTAATGAGCGCCTACGGATGGTTGATTCTGGCATTTTACATAACGTTAGGCTTCTAAGGTCATGCGAAAAACTATACTCTTAATTCTTACTCTCACATCAATGCCAAGCATCGTCGTTGCTGCTGAAAGCGACTGCACAGATCGTCCTGAATGCTGGCCAGAAGGCAGTGCAATGAATACTGGGCTTCTGGCACAACGGCGTTTCACCGAGGCTGATAAAGAGTTGAATATCACTTATCAGCGGATTCTTAAATCCTTGCCGCCAGATGAGAGCGATGAGTACCCTAAACGCGCCCTTATCACAGCGCAGCGTGAATGGATTAAATACCGCGATGCTCAATGCGCATTGGTAGGAGAAGTGTCCGGTGGAGTCCGTATGTGGAAATCCTCTTACTCCGTTGCTTGTGAAGCAGATATAACGAAAGCACGAATAAGGGAACTGGTGGAGTTATTTGAAGATACGAGTAACTAAGGAACGTGCATTATTGATATCTGAATGTCCGGCAACGATAAAGCGGCTGCCCGACGCAACCGGCTATTCCGGCTTGATGAAAACAAGAGAAAAACTTATGACAGACTTAAATGAAGCAAAGGCTAAAGCGGCAGCGACTTATGATGCCGCTTCCGACTTATTCGATCATCCCGCCAATACCTTTTGGGATCGGTTCGGGCGCAACACGATTAATCGGCTTGATCTGAAACCTGGCGCAGTGGTGCTTGATGTTTGCTGCGGCAGTGGCGCATCGGCGCTACCTGCGGCTGAACAGGTTGGAGAGTCCGGGCATGTCGTCGGTATCGACCTTGCCGAAAAATTGCTGAACCTTGCCGACGTCAAAGCAAAAAACAAAAGCTTGAATAATATTGAGTTCCGGCTTGGCGATATGCTCGATACCGGCTTTGACGACAGTAGTTTCGATGCTGTGGTTTGTGTGTTCGGGATATTTTTCGTACCTGATATTTCTGCGGCTATTCGCGAGCTATGGCGTGTCGTGCGTCCAGGTGGAAAACTTGCCATTACCACATGGGGAGCGGATTTCTTTGAACCCGCCAATACGGTATTCTGGAATGCCGTTCGTGATGTCAGACCTGATTTATACAAAGGATTCAACCCATGGGATCGTATATCGGAACCGTCCATACTCAGCGCCGTATTAAATGAAAGCGGGGTATCTCAGCCATGGGTAATGGCTGAGCCGGGAACACATCCGGTAGCATCACCGGAAGACTGGTGGACGATGCTGCTCGGATCGGGTTATCGAGGCACCATCGAGCAAATGGAAGCGGAAATGGTCGAGTCTGTCCGCGAGGCGAATTTTACATTCATCAACAATGCCGGGATAAGGGAAGTGCAGGCAAATGTGCTTTATGCGGTGGCTGAAAAGCCCTGGTAAAATTAACCAAGCGGGGATCGAACACACATGCTGTTCGCGCCCGACATGACAAGCCCGCTTGGGTCGATCACTCCCGCGGCAGCCACGGCAAACCAAACAGCATGACCAGCCAAAAAATCGTGCCGCTGCACAGGCCGATCACCGTGCGTTCCGGCAAGCCGAAGCGGGGGTCGGGGGAAATAAAACCTTCGATCAGACCGGCGAAGATCAAAAATGGCGTTGCGGCCAGCAGGATTTTTCCGGTGTTGATGCTGGTTTCCTGAAAAGCTTGCAAGCGGTTACGTTGGCCTGGACGGATCAGGGCCTCGCCGAGTTGCAGGCCCATGGCGCCGGCAATAAAAATGACGCTCAGTTCAACCACACCATGGCCGACAATAAAGGCAAACAGCCGTCCATCCAGGTCATGGCCGGCGGTAAAGGCAAAAATACCGCCCAACATTAAACCGTTCATACCAATGATGTACACCGTGCCGATGCCGTAGAACGCACCCAGGGCAAAGGCGAACAGGGTCACGGCGATGTTGTTTGCGACAATGCCGATCGACAGCACTGAAGAGGGCATGACATTCAGCAGTCCGTCCGTCCACAACTGACCATTCTGGACTTTTTCAATCATCTCCGGCGACGCAAACAGGCTGGCCAGCTCTGGATAGCTGCTGACCAGCAGCCAGCCTATCATGATGCCGACAACAAACAGCATAAAAGAACTGAGCAGCGCATTGCTCATGCGCCGCATCAGCGGCGGTACGTCCAGATGGTATAAATCGGCGTAGCTTGAAAGCAGCGCTTTGGCAGGCTGGTGCAGCGCCTCGTGGGCCTTTAGGAACAGGTTTTCCAAATACCGGGTCAACAATGTGTCGCCGTTTACCCGTCTCGACAGCGAAAGGTCGCTTAACACCGAACGGTAGCCTGACAGCATTTCCCGTGCCTCGGCCAGCTCTTGACCGGGCGCCGTTTTGCCGGGTTTGAGCTGGTTTTCCAGTCTTGTCCAGGCGTGTTGCCGGGCATTGAGCCAATGCGCCAGCGCCTGGTTGCGGCTGTTAACTGTCATGGCTGAACCTCGGTTTGACGGGCGCTTGCCAAGCTGTCCAGGGTTTGTTTCAGCGCCCGGTCTTGTTTGGCCTTGCTGATATTCAGGTTAGGGACGGTCTGGCCGATGCGGACAAGAAACTGTTGCGCCAAATGAATGCGTGTATCGATCGCCAGTTCCTTCCAACGCGCCAAAATATCCAACAGCAGCGCCTGGTCGTCATCATCCAGCCGGGAATGCCTGGCCAACGCGCCGATCTTCTCGACGGTTTTCGCATCCACGGTAGAATCATAGACCAACACCAAGCCCGCTGCCAAATCACCGATGCGTACTTGCTTGCTGGTCAGCGCGACGGTGACCAGCCCGACCACATAAAACCCCGGCAAGGAATCTATCAAGCGGAACACATTACGCAACAACAACGGGCCGATGCCGGGTGTGCGGCCTTGCAAGGATACCAGGCGCACACCTGCCATGCGTTTGCCGGGGGTGCGCCCAGCCATCGCCACTTCCAATACCGGGTGGTAGAAAAAATAAATGACGGCGGCGGGCGCCAGCAACACCAATGCGGCGACGGAAGACAGCTTGTGCTTGAACAGCGTGTGCAGCTCGGCCAGCGGGTACAGGCTTAAGGCCGCGATGATCAGCCACGCCAGCGCCAGCAGCAGGCGGATATGCCAATCAATGACAAAAGCATGGGCGCGTGCACCCATACCGGCAATTTCCAATTGGTAGTCCAAGGCCTCTGCGCTTTGCAAAGATAAGTGACCAAATGCGGCAGTGTATTGTTCGGGTTTGTCGGTGTTCATTAGGTTCTCCTGGATTATAATCAAGGTGCAAAGCGCAAACGGCCATTTTGCTCCTTGTACCTTTCAAGCGCCGGCTATGGTCCCACGCTGGTTTTGGTAATATGCCAAAACCTGCTGATCCAGATGCCTTGCCGTGGCGGGGGCAACAGCGACACCATGACGTTGCAATTGCAGGCAGGTTGCTTGACGCCCCTTTTGGTATTCAAGGGCGGCAAAGTGACGGTAAGGGTCTTGCCACTGGCGTGCGCTCCGCTTCAAAATGTCGCCGATCGCCGGGTCTTCCAGACACCCGACCAGCACTTGATGCTGGGGAGCCAACAGTTGTCCGGCCTGGATCAGCTGTGCGGCGGCTTCCGGCTGTTCTATACCGGTAAGAAAGACCACCAGGCCCCGGTGCTTGAGCAGACGCCTGGCTTCCAGTGCCGCGTTCAAGGCATTGGCTTCTTCGTGACCGGCGGACAGATGACCCAGCAGTTGTCGTATCCGGTTCACGGCCATCATCCCGCCGGCAACAGGCGCTCTGTCGACTATTTGCTGGGCGTAGGCCAGACATCCGATGTGGTCGCCCTGCAAGACGGTGAATTCAGCCAATTTAGCGGCCACATTGACATAATTGTGCAGTCTGTCCAGTTGCCCGCATTGGAGGCGGCTACCGCGTCCGCAGTCGATAAGGACAATAATTTCCAGGCGTTGTTCGCGCTCGAAGCGGCGTGTTATCGGTTTGCCGCGCCGGGCGCTGGCTTTCCAATCTATACTGCGTAACGGATCGCCATGTCGGTAATCGCGTAAATCCAGCAATTCCAAGCCGTTACCCGCTTTGTGCCTATGTCGGTTGCCCAGCGCGGTCAAACTCGGCACCGTTGCTACTTGGTCAAGCCTGACCGGCTCGACGTTAAAACCAGTCGAGTCATCAATGGCGCGCGTCCACCAGCACAAGCCGAACACGCCCAGCTGTTTCAGATATAGCCGACCCAGCAGCGCCGGACCCAGCTTGAGCGGCGTAAGCGGAAATTGCCGGCTTTGGCTTGCACCGGCCTGCAATTGCCAGCTCTGCAAGCTGTTGTCGCCTTCAATGCGGTCAGGATAATCGACTTGGGTTTCAAGTCGGAGCGGCGATTTGCCGGTGTTGCTGATCGTCAACGTGTAGCTAATCGGCAAGCCCAATGCCAGCGTAGAAGCAATCTGACGGTGTAGCGTGAACGCTTGTGTCAGTCTGATACGTTCCCAAACCACGAAAGCGATCAGCAATGCAGCCGGCCACCGCCATGCTCCTGCCAGCGGTGCGCCTGCCCAAACGCCGATGATGGCAAACACAATGATTGCACCGGCCAGCATCAGAGCGAAGCGTGACAATGACATTAAGGCGCGTCCCCGCCACGAGGGACAGGCACTTGACGGTCAATTTCCTGAAAGATTTGCAAGGCGGAATGGCCTTCCAGCATGGCCTCCGCAGTAGGTAACAAGCGATGCCCGACCACCAGCGGGGCGACCGCTTTTATATCGTCGGGGATCAGGTAAGCTCGGCCTTGCAGCACCGCTTCTACGCGCGCGCAGCGCATGATCGCCAGCACGCCACGGGTAGACAGCCCCAGGCTCAAGCGCGGGTGGTTGCGGGAGGCTTGGGCAAGCATGATCGCATAATGGTACAGGGAGTCTCCGATATGCACTGCCGCCGCTGCATCACGCGCCTGTTGCAAACCGCCTTCCGGCAACGGCCTGATTGTTTCCAGTGCCGCGCCGTGACCGCCGCCCGGCTTATCATAACGCCCCAGTACGGCAATCTCCATGTGCAATTCAGGATAGCCGAGGTTCAGGCGGATTAAAAAACGATCCAATTGGGATTCCAGCAACGGATAGACACCTTCATAATCGAACGGGTTTTGCGCCGCAATCAGGAAAAAATCCGCCGCCAAAGGATAGGTTTTTCTATCCAGAGTGACCTGACCCTCTTCCATCGCCTGCAACAAGGCGGACTGCGTTTTCGGGCCGGTGCGGTTGATTTCGTCAACCAGCACGACATCGTTGAACAAGGGCCCCGGCATGAATTCAAAGCGGTTTTGCTCGTTGTTGTAAATATGCAGGCCGGTAATGTCCGAAGGCATCAGGTCGGCGGTGCCCTGGACACGTCCAAAACTGCCGCCCAGCAACTGCGCGAAGGCTTTCGCCAGTAATGTTTTACCCAAGCCCGGGGCGCCTTCCAGCAACACATGACCGTTGGCGATCCAGGCCACGGCCAGGCCATGCAGAATGTCGTCCATGCCAAAAACCACTTTGCCGAGTTCTTGTCGTAAGTGCTGTTCCAAAAATTGCGCCGCATTGCCTATCATAGTGTGAGCGTCCTGATGTAAGTGATGGTGTTGGTTAGCTGTTGTAAAGAGCGCCTTTGCTTGTTTTTGCTTTGTTTAAGCTGACCAAGCTGCGCGCCGGTTATTTGGCCGTGTTGTTCCAGCCAGCGCCAGGCCTCCGCCTCATTCTGCAATCGGTGCTGTCTGCAAATGTCGGCAAGCAAATGCTGCACCAACGCCTCGGCCAACAAACGGTTGTTCAGACGATGGGCAAAGAAACCGGACATGACTTCAATAAAGTCAAGCGCCGACGGCTGACTCACGCGCATTCTGACCGGCGCCAAACGGTTGCTGTGGCCCAGCACATACAACAACCACAGCACCCCCAGGAAGCCCAGAGTTTTATGCAGGCGCACATCTTTAAAAAAATGTTCCGGGTCATAAAGTTCCGCCAGGCCGAAATGATAGTCGTCAAATAACACCCGTCCGTGCGGGGCTAAGGTTAGCCTCAGCAGGTTGCTGATAAACCGGGCGTTGTCGAGCTTGCTTAAACGGCTGTTGCTGAACACATCCGGCGCCAGCAACAACACAATCCGGCCGGCATCGGCACTGATTTGCCAGCCTGCTGTCGCCGTGGGATCGTCGTCCACATTGAACAAGCGTAGCGCGAGATTATCCTTATCGGTGCTGGACAATGTCCAGTGTTGTTCTAACAAATAGGGCATCGTTTGTGTGTCCAGTTCCTTGACGCCCTGTAATAAAGGTTGGCTGGACAAGGCCTGTAACCGACTGGCTTGGGCGACATGACTTTTGACGGCCGCCTGCATGGCCGCCACCGATTCACGGAAACTTTTTGCTTTCTCGGCTTGTTGGCGGTTATCCGACTTCTTTTCGCTGTTTTCTTTATCGAGCAGCCACGCATAGCCGTCCAAAAAATCCTTGAGATCGCAAAAACAATTTTCAGCCCCGGACCATGTCGGACGATGATATACCGCAGCGAGAACAAGCAAGGTATTGCCTTGCTTCAGCCAACGGTTCAGGGCCGACCATTCCGCCTTGCTGATGGCGCTTGGAGCGGGCAGGCTGGTCACCAACAGATTGCCCCGGCCCTGGCCCAGTTCGGTGTAACGCTTGCGGAAGCTAACCACTGCGACATGCTCGCGTTGCAGCCAGACAAAAAGCCCTTTCAGGCCGTCCGTCCCCCGGTCTTCAGTGGTCGGTAACGACACCGGCTTTTGCGTATCGGGAGGCGTGAATAGAAAAATGACCAGCGCTAATGCCGCCAATGCGCTTAGTAATGTGATTAAACGTTCTTTCATCGCCCTGATGCACTCAACAACGCTTGCACATCATCGCGGTAATGTTCGAGCGTACCTGGTTCCACCGGGTGATCACCGTAAAGTATCGGTTCCGCCACGCTGATCAGACCGGCAAACAGCGGCGCCAGACCGGTCGCTTGTTGCCGGATGGAACGCAGTATTTGCCGATGGGTGAGGCTGGCGTCGGAAGGGATGGCATTACGCTCTACCAGCACTGCTATCGCTTGTTCAAGCAATGCGGCAAGTTGCAGCGCCTCAGATAAACCGTCCAGGTCTTGCCGATTCGGCGATGAAAGCGTCAAGCTGTGTTGTCCCGATGATTTTTTTGGCGAAGCTCGTCGCCTATCTTTTCTGCCGGCAAAAAATCCGGCGGCATAAAGCTCGCTCAGCACCAACCAAAGCGCGCTGAGCACTAATGTCGCCATCGCTCCGTAGATAAAAATCAACACCGTTTGCTCCGATGGCTTGATGGTTTTGAACAAGCGCAACAGCCATTGGTATTCTTGTTCATAATCACCGGTCTGCAAACTGTCCAGCCATTTCAGGAAAGCCTGCCACCATTCCGCTTGCGGGTCGGTTTTTTCGGCGGTCAAAATACCGGCCAGCAGTTGTTCCAGACCGTCCTGGCGGATAGCCTCAGCTCCGCGTATTTGCCTTGTGTCGGCGATGAATTGCAATTGGGCAAGACTAACCTTATCCAGCAACGGCGGTTCGGCAACCTTTAACAAACCTTGACTGTCCAGTTCCTTATACAGCGCCGGGCAGTCTTTTTTTAAATGGACTTGTTGGCTGTCGCGCTGTTTGGACAAGTTTAAGCAAGTCTGCCAAGGCTCGACCTTGGCCTGTGCTGGTAACAGCCAACAACAAAGCAGCAAAGCCGCCAGACCATGCATTATTTTGCCAGCCGCAAGGCAAGGTCGCCGCCGGATTTGCGTAACTTCAGGTCATGGAACTGCACATAACCGAGCACGAAGAAATAAGGGATGAAAATAGCCAACGCCAAATCACTGATAACGCTGGTCAGGATTTTGGCCGTCATGTTGTCGTTTGAACCCAAAAATGCAAGCAATGCGACCAATGCAAAATAGACTACCATCGCAATGACGCCGGGCGCCATATAAACCGACAAAGTCCGCCACCAATGTCCCCAAACCAGATTGTGACTGGCCTTTAACGAGGCGTAAGCGCTCAGCGAATCAACAACGATAAAGTAGATATACAACATCATCGATAACGTTAAAGCAATTCCGGGCACTACGAAAAGGATAGTCCCGCCCATGATGGCCAGCGTATATAAAATGACTGCCCACAACATCGCCGGAAATTTTTTGCACCCGAACTGCAAGGCGTCGATAAAGCTGTCTTCGCGCTGCTGTACGATATTGTCGATGCGGTAAATGATCGCCAATTGGATGACAAAAAATACCAACGAAGATACCAGTAGATAGCCCATCGCCATCGGCAGCCTTGCCAACATCAATGCGTGCGCTTGCGACCCGTCTGCCGACGGGTCGCCTATCAAGCGTTCAGTCATCAGGCTCTGCGAAACATATATAGCGGCCATAAGTAAAATCAAACCAACCAGTTTGTTAAAGCTGGCTTTATATAGCCTGATGCTGATGTCCAATATTTTTCCGATGCTGACGGGTTCGGATGCTAAGAGCTGCATAATATGTTCCTCATGGATGGAATGATAGCGTACTTACAGTAAAGGAAGTTTTCAGCGATTGAGTATAGCTGTTTTGACTAACATTAAAAGGCAGCGACATGACTTTTCGGCGTGATAGGGTGCAAAAGTCTGTCAAGCACAATGCTGGCTTGGCGTGTATGTCCTTTGATTCCTTTCATGTTCTCGGGTATTTTTTTCGTATGGGGTGATTGAGAAGTTAAAAATTTTTTTAATTACATCCAATTTCCATCTTGCTGCGTATATCTTCACATAGTAAATGCACATGCTATTTACTATGAACCGATGGCTCAAGAGCCGGCTTTTAATGAAGAGGAGAACGTAGCAATGCAAACAAAACAATTCAAGCGTCAACTGACCGTATTGAGCGCATCAGTCCTGACGCTGCTATCTGTAGGCCTGCCGAGTGCCGTGCAGGCATCCAGTCACCGTGAGGCGCTGGCGGTTTTAAGCGATCCTTGTGTCGATAATGCCGACGTCTATGCCTGGGTTAAACCCGGCACCCATGACAAACTTTATCTTATCGCGACACTGGCGGGGCTTCATGAGCCCGGTCAGGGCAATCAACAGACGCGCTTATGTGACGATGTCCTGTATGAATTTCATATCACCCGCGGCATCGGCGTGCTGGAGGATGCCGTGACTTACCAGATCGATTTTAACTCGACGCCGCCGACTCCGGTTGATGAAGGTGATTTGACTTTGCCTGTCGGTGGCGGCAAAGAGTTGCTGATCCAGTTGAGCGGCGTTAAGCAAACTTACAATGTGACCAAGGTCGAAAACGGCGTAAGCACTGTGATTGCCAAAAACGTGCCGGTCGCGCCGCCGAATATCGGCCCGCAAACCGATCGTATCGTCTACGGATTGGCTCCGTTCCAGCCGTATGCCGCAGGCGGCAGTGAAACCAGCCGCCGGGTAGGGCTTTATAATGATGCTTTCGCCGCTACTTTTATCCGTCCGTTGGGTGCGGGCGGTGCGGAAGGCAGGGTTTGGGCCGGTACGCGCGATGATGGCTTTTATCTGGATGAGAAGGGTATTTTTGATATTCTCAACCTGGGCGGGCTGCAAAGCATTGGTGGTCGCAGTACGCCGGGCGAAGATGTCTTTGCCGGTTTCAATATCAATGCGATTGCTCTGGAAGTCCCTACAAAAAAGTTGACCGGTGACGGCCAGCCGGTCAAGCATAACGGTACGCCGGGCGATGATACCTTGCTGGGCGTTTGGGTTTCCGAAAGTCGCCGTAAATTCCGCACCCTGAATACCGATAAAGGTCCTTCGCAAAGCGGGCCTTGGGTGCAGGTCGGTCGTGAAGCGATTCCGCTGGTCAATGCCGGTGTCATCGGTACCCAGGATCAATCCAAATACTTGCGCACAACACCGGCCACCGATGTGGCCAACTTCGCCAATTATTTCCTGAAGCCTATCCTGGTGCGCGATGCCGAATTCCTGGGTATTTATAATGCCCTCGGCGTTCCACCTGCAACGGTCGCCAGCCTGAAAGAAAACCGCGTTGACATCTTGAAGGCGATTAACCTGGATGATTTCCCGACACCCGGAGCGCATCACGTCCCGATTGCTGCGGGTAAGACCGGTGACGTGCTGCGTGTCGACATGGCGATAGACTCGCATTTCCCGAATGGTCGGATGATTCCCGGCGGCGCTAAGCCCAACCAGGAAGATGTCGATGTCAGCGACGCGTTAATCACGCTGATTGTTTCCGGTGGCGCGATTCCTCTCGGGGATGCTGTCAATTCGAATGATAAAAACTACCTGACTGAATTCCCCTGGTTGGCGCTTCCTCATCAAGGGCTTCATGGCGGTCACGGCAAACCGGCGCCCTGATGGCTACCATCATCAAATCCACGCTGGTCTCTCCCCCGTTCAGGGGGAGGGTTTTCATCGGCCTGTTGTTGGCTGCGGTGCTGCTACCCGCCTGTCAGCAGCAAGCGGCGTCTGATAAATCCGCAGCCGTTGATAAGACTGCAAAGCCTGCGACCATTACGGCGGTTTCGTTACCGGTTAGCGACCAGGCCGGGGTATTGTGTCTGGCCGACCCGGTCGGCAATACGCCGCTGGATACCGATATTCGTAAACAGCAGGCCCAGGTAAAAATGTTTGCCGGGCAAGCGCAATACTGGCTTCAAACAGGCCGGGGTTGGGTGCGCAAGGCCCGGATAACGACTGATCCCGGTTTTTATCTCAATGTTGACGCCTGCGTTGAAACGGCCTTGAAAATTGAGCCGAATCGCCCGGATGCGCTGGCATTGCGGGGCTTGGCGCTAATGAACGGCCATCAGTTCGGCGAGGCGAAAGCGCTTGCCGCGGGAATCCTGCAAAAAGAACCGCAGAACCTGGTCGCGCTGGGCATTCTCAGCGATGCGCAACTGGAGCTCGGTGAATTCGAGGACGCCGCCTACACGGCGCAACGCTTGATGGATTATCGTCCGGACATGGCGTCCTACGCCAGGGCTTCCTATCTGCGTTGGTTGCAGGGCGATGCCGAAGCCGCCAAGGTTTTGATACGGCAGGCTTTATTGGCCGGTCGCGATGTTAAGGACCCGGAGCCGACCGCCTGGACGTTTGTTGAAGCCGGTATGCTGTTTTGGCAGGAAGGCGATTATGAAGGCGCCGATGCGGTATTCGAGGAAGCCTTGAAATGGGTGCCGGATTATCCCGCTGCATGGGTCGGGCGGGGCAGGGCGGCCTTGAGTCTGGGTCAGGCGGAACGGGCTGTCACTTACCTGGAAAATGCCTATCGCCGTTATCCATTGCCGGAAACGGCCTGGTTGCTCGGTGATGCGCGCTTGATGACCGGCGACAGTGAGGGGGCCGAACGCGAATACCAGCGCGTTATTCGGGACGGCAAGCGCATGGATAGACTGACGCTGGCGTTATTCTATGCGGTAAAAAATCGCTCTATCGAAGAAGCATTGTATTTGCTTGAGGCGGAACGCAAAATTCGCCACAGCATTTATGTCGATGATGCGGCGGCCTGGATATTGTATCGTCTGGGCCGTTACCCGGAAGCAAAACAGGCGAGCGACCAAGCGTTACGTTTGGGAACACGCGATGCCCGCTTGCTCTATCACGCCGGGGCGATTCACTATGCGATGGGCAAGGTGAAAAGCGGACGCAAGCAGATACGCGAGGCCTTAAAGCTGAATCCGAAATTTGACAGCACCGCCGTCGCGGAAGCACAACTGATTCTGGACAGGAGTAAAGCCAATGTGTTGGTTAAACGTTAGATATATCGTGTTGCTGTTTTTGCTAACGACGACAGTGAATGCCCATGTCGTCGGTATTTCGAAAGGCGAGTACGGCATTGACGGGGAAAACGTAACAGCGGCGTTGGTATTCGCCCGGCCTGAACTGACGGGCAGTCTGCCGGGGCTGGATGCCGATCGGGATGGTCGCTTGTCGGAGCAGGAAGTAACGGCGGCGCGAAGCTTGCTAGATGCGGCTATCGTTCAGCATCTCGCCGTTAAAACCGATACCGGCTATTGCAGCGGCGTCTTGCAGAAAGCCGCGCTGGTGGAGCAGGATGGTCTGGCGATTGATGCGTTTTATCAGTGTCATCAAGCCGCGGGCAAGCGGATGTTTGATTTCAGGTTTCTCGATCAGCTTTCTTTTGGTCACCGGCATCTGGCGACAGTGACGCAGGGTAGTATCAATCAGCATTTTGTGGCTTATGCCGGTAATGCTTCATTTTCAGTGACTCCTTCTGTTGTATCGGTGTCAGGCGCAGCAACGGCCTGGTCGCTGGTGCATCTGGGTATCGAGCATATCCTTACCGGCTACGACCATCTGGTGTTCCTGCTCGGATTAATCGTGGTCGGCGGCAGCATGCGTTCTTTGCTGATGGTCGTTACCGCATTCACCATTGCACATTCGATTACCTTAGGTCTGGCCGCGCTGAACGTATGGACGCCTGCACCGAGTGTCATTGAACCGGCGATTGCGTTGACTATTGCTTATGTCGGTATCGAAAACTGGTTCCTGCCTGATGCCACCCGGCGCTGGCTGATCACTTTTCCGTTCGGTTTGATCCACGGCTTCGGTTTTGCCGGTGCGCTACAGGAAATAGCCTTGCCGCAGGAGCAAATACCGATGGCGTTATTAGCGTTTAACGGCGGCGTGGAAATTGGCCAGATCGCCGTGCTGCTGATGGTATTGCCGGTGATTATATACTTGCGCCGTCAATACTGGTTCGTCAGGAACGGTGTTAGAAGCGTCAGTACGGCAATTGCTATTGCGGGCGGATGGTGGTTTGTCGTCAGGGTGATTTAGATTCGACTTACCATGTTTCACCACGAAGACACGAAGTTCACGAAGGTTTTCATTTTATCGTTCCCAGGCTCCGGCGTACCCTCTGGGGCATAAATGGGAATGTATCGTTCCCACGCTCCGGCGTGGGAATGCAGGTGCCAACGCTCCAGCGTTGTGTATCATTAAGATAACAAGAACTTAGCTCATTTATGTTTCGCGACGCTGGAGCGTCTCTCACTGCGTTCCCACGCCGGAGCGTGGGAACGATAAAATCAATTTTGCTTAATCAACACATCAGGCTGATATTTTTGCCATCATGGAGAATACGACGATGCCCATTCAAGCTTATATTAATGTTAAAAGATTATTGTTTCTTTGGATTTTGTTGTTATTGCCGGTAGTGGTCTATGCCCACACCGGCAGCACAGACATAAGCGGCTGGAATAACGGTTTTAATCATCCCTTGCATGGCCTGGATCACATCCTGACCATGCTTGCAGTCGGCGTCTGGGCGGCACAATTGCGCGGTTCGGCCATCTGGCAATTGCCGCTTGCCTTTGTCGGCGTGATGAGCCTTGGCGGTTTGGTTGGTGTCGCGGGCTTGTCGGTACCGGGTGCGGAAATAATGATAGCGCTTTCGGTCGTCGTTTTCGGGGTGCTGGTTGCTCGCAGGATTCGTTTCCGCGCCGCGGTTAGCCTGCTTATCGTGGTATTTTTTGCATTTTTTCATGGCTATGCGCACGGGCAGGAAATACCCGCATCGACCAGTCTTATCTCATTTGCTTTGGGATTCATGGCGGCGACTTTGCTGCTGCATGGCGCCGGTATTGTTATTGCCCAATTGACTGTGCTGAGTGTTGCCTGTTTGCTCGGCAACAGCGCTTACGGGCAGTCGGACGGCAATGAAACGCAAAGCGAAGATAAGGACATCGTCAGCCTGCAAGACATGGTCGTTACCCAGCGCGCCGATTCCCAGGTCGGCATTGCCGACAGCGCGTCGCAGGGCAATGTCGGCCAGGAACAACTGAAATATCGCCCGATCAGCCGTCCCAGTGAAATCCTGGAAACCGTACCCGGCCTGATCGCTTCGCAGCATAGCGGCGAAGGCAAGGCCAGCCAGTATTATCTGCGCGGATTTAATCTCGATCACGGTACCGATTTCTTGACCCAGATAGACGGCGTTCCCGTCAATATGCTCTCGCATGCGCACGGCCAGGGCTGGACGGATACCAATTTCCTCATTCCCGAATTGATCAAGACGCTTAATTATAAAAAAGGCAATTATTATGCGGAAAACGGCGACTTCTCCAGCACGGGTTCGGCGAATATCGAATATTTCAAGGATTTGCCCGGCAATATGGCCAAGTTTACCGGCGGCAGTTTCGATTATTATCGCGGCCTGATCGCCGGATCGCATGGAATCGGACACGGTAATCTGCTTTATGCCGGTGAAAGCGTGCATAACAGCGGACCGTGGACAGTGAGCAACGACTACCTGAAGTTTAACGGCGTGTTGCGCTACAGTGAGGAACTGGATAATTCCGGTTGGAGTATCACCGCGATGGCTTATAAAGCCGACTGGAATGCGACCGACCAGATTCCGCGGCGTGCAGTCGATGCCGGACGGCTTGACCGATTCGGCACGATTGATCCGACCGATGGCGGCGACAGTCAACGCTATAGCCTGAGCGGCGAATGGCATCGTCAAAGCGGCAATAGTGAAACCAAATTCATGGCCTACGGGCTTTATTCCAAGCTGGATTTGTTTTCCAACTTCACCTATTTTCTCAATGATCCGGTGCGCGGCGATCAATTTGCTCAACCCGATAAACGCTGGGTATCGGGGTTCAAAGCCAGTCATACTTTTTTCCATCAGTTGGGCGGCGCCGAGTCCGAAAGCACCGTCGGCCTGCAATTTCGCAACGATAATATCCGTAACGGCCTGTTGTTGACGCAGGCACGGCAACGCTATACGTCCGTGCGTGAAGACGATGTCTGGGTCAGTAGCATCAGTCCCTACGCGGAAAATAAAACCCACTGGAATGAATGGCTGCGTACCAGTATCGGCGTGCGCTTCGACGGCTTCCGTTTTAACGTGTCTAACAGCAATCGCGCCGAAAACAACGGCACCCGTACCGACGGCATGGTCAGCCCGAAAGCGGGCATTGTCCTGGGACCATGGGCCGATACCGAGTTGTATCTCAATGGCGGGCTCGGTTTTCACAGCAATGATGCGCGCGGTGCGAACACGCGCGTTGATCCTGTGACCGGATTGTCGACCGATGCCGACGGCAATCGCACTGAACGGGCTGACCCGCTGGTGCGTACTTACGGTGCGGAAGTCGGCCTGCGCACCAGTTGGCTGGAAGGATTGCAAAGTACCTTGTCGCTGTGGTGGCTGGACATTGATTCCGAGTTGCTGTTTGTCGGTGATGCCGGCACCACCGAGGCCAGCCGTCCCAGTCGGCGTTACGGCGTAGAGTGGGCGAACTATTACTCGCCGACCGACTGGCTGACGTTTGACGCCGATATCAGCTATTCCAAAGCGCGCTTTCGTGGCAATGACCCGGCTGGCAATCATATTCCCGGCTCCATAGAAACCGTCGTTGCGGCAGGCGCGACTTTTCATGATGTCTTCGGCGGTTTTTTCGGCGGGCCGCGCCTGCGTTATTTTGGTCCGCGCCCCTTGATTGAAGATAATAGCGTGCGTTCGGATTCGACCATCCTGCTGTCCGCTATGCTCGGCTACGCGTTCAACAAGAATTGGACGGTGCAGGCCGAACTGTTTAACCTGCTGAATCGCAAGGACAGCGCCATTGACTATTACTACCCTTCACGCTTGCCCGGTGAAGACGCTATGGGTGTCAATGACATCCATTTCCATCCAGTTGAACCGCTCAGTTTCCGTCTCAGCCTGACGGCAAATTTTTAAGTCGATTTGGGGCAGGGGTCCCAATACTTTTATTCGCTTTGTCAAGCGTTGGTATTTTTTATGCACAGAATGCGTTTATTGTGTTAAGACGCGGAAGGCGTCTGGCGCAGGCCCTACGCTGCACTTCGGTTAATATGTAAGCTATTGAATAATAAGCATATAAACTGCTGTATAAAAACGCTACAATCTAACAGGGAAGCAGGTATCATCAAGGCTTGGCGTCGTTATCCAGAACTTATACACAAAGTTATCCACAGCTTTTGTGGAAAAAACCCTATGTGTTTGATTATTAGATTTAAACAATAAGGATAATCGGGACATGCAGTAAAGTGATAAACTTAAGCGTTTTTGAGGCCGATATTACTCCGCCGGATGGAACTAAAACCTGTTGTTTGCTGCCTTTAGGTTAAAATTCCGCTCCGCAGGCATTATTAAATCGAAATTAAAGCTTAATAAAACACTAACAAAGACAGGGAGAAATAACATGAGTATGCAGAAACACACCTCACATCCAAATCTATTATGGGGTAGCCTGATTGTCTCAATGTCTCTGGCAGGCTGTGCAAGCACCGTTACCACCCCGCCAAACCCTAATGACCCTTGGCAGGGATGGAATCGCGGTGTGCAATCATTTAATGACGATCTTGATAAAATTATTTTAAAACCGATGGCGAAAGCCTATCAATGGGTCACACCGAAACCGGTGGATGAGAGCGTGACCAATTTTTTCAGTAATATTGACGACATCGGCGTAACCATTAATGACTTCATGCAATTTAAATTGATGCAGGGTGGTATGGATGCCGGCCGGTTTCTGGTTAATACGACGGTCGGTGTAGCCGGTGTTTTTGATGTCGCCAAGATGATAGATTTGCCCAAGCATAATGAGGATTTCGGTCAAACCCTCGGCACTTGGGGAGTTCCGTCAGGCTCTTACTTGGTGTTGCCGTTTTTCGGATCAAGTTCGCCCAGGGACATGATAGGACTGATCGGCGACGCACTGATGAACCCGTTGACTTATGTCGGTTTTATCGGCGGTGCGGCTGTCAATGGCGCTACGGCGGGTTCCAGGGTGCTTGAAGTCACCGATACGCGAGCCGATTTAATGACCACTGAAAAAATTGTAGATGAAGCCTCTGTCGATCGTTATGACTTTATCAAAAACGCCTACCAGCAGCATCGTCAATACGAGGTTTATGACGGCAATCCGCCGGAAGAAAAGGATGACGAGTTCTCGATTGATGACAGTGATCTTCTCGAAGACAATGGCGCAGGCAGCGACAAAAGCAATAGCACTGGCGATAGCCCCGGTTCAGCCACCGGCTCGGCGCCTGGAGCAGGGTCGGATAAACCCCCCCGGCATTTTCTCGATTTGTCTGCACCTGAATAGGCATGGCGACTATGAATAATCCAGCTTACCCGGATGACTGGAGCGATATAGATAAAAAACTCTATAACCGCTCGGTTAAAATATTTAACACCGTCAGCAAAATGCTGGGTGTCAAAATGAAGCTGCACGCCGATACCCAGGTGCAGCAGGGTGATATCTTTTTATTCAACCATTTTTCCCGCTTTGAAACATTTATCCCGCAATTCCTGATTTTTGAACAAACCGGTGACTACAGCTGCGCTATCGCTTCCGGCGAATTTTTCAAGGAAGATAATGTATTGTCGAGGTACCTGAAAAACGTCGGTGTGTTTCCTCATGATCATGACCGGCTTTTTCCCTTGCTTGCCGCGCAAATCCTGCGCGGACGCAAGGTGATTATTTTTCCTGAAGGCGGCATGGTCAAGGATCGCCAGGTTATTGATAAACACGGTCGTTACAGTATTTATTCCCGTCTCACCGGGCTTCGGCGCAAGCAACATACAGGCGCGGCGGTTCTGGCTCAGGGCCTGGACATATTCAAGGCCATGATTCACAGCGCTTATGGCGATAAAGATCATGATCAATTGTTACGCTGGAAAGAGCAATTGCAGCTCGACAGTCTGGATCAATTGCTGACGTCGGCGTTAAAACCGACATTGATTATCCCCGCCAATATTACTTTTTACCCGATTCGCTCTTCGGAAAACCTGTTACTTAATGCCGTCGAGTTGTTTGCCGGTAATTTAAGCGTCAGGCAAACGGAAGAACTGCTGGTTGAGGGGAATATCCTATTGAAAAATACCGACATGGATATTCGCATGGGCAAGCCGGTTGAGCCGTGCATGTCTTCAAACCGATTTACCGGTTATCTGCTGGAAACGGTAAAGTCCGAGTTTGAAACGCTGGATGATGTGTTTTCCCTGCATGAGTCGCCAAAAAACTGGCGTCAAAAATACCTGGGCGTACATTTTAAAAATTGCGCCAACATCACGCGCGACCGCTATATGGAAGAAATGTATGCGAATGTCACGATCAACTTAAGCCATCTCGCCTCCACGCTTATTATGTATTGCATGGAGAAAGGCCAGTTGCAAATCGAACGCCAGCGATTTCTTACCGCGCTTTATATAGCATCCAAGCATTTACAACAAAACACACTGATTAATTTACACAGAAGCCTGCTGAACCCGATTGATTACAGTGATGTCATTGCCGGGACCAACACACGCTTTGAGCAATTTATCTGTGTGGCAAAAGAGACCGGACTCATTATTGAAGATGAAAGCGGTTACCGGTTTTTACCCAAACTGTTGGAAGAACAGGATTTTGACAACATCCGCCTGGAAAACCTGGTGGCTGTTTATAATAATGAAGCCAAACCGGTAACCGCTATCCGGGACATTATGATCAAGGCACTGGATGAATGCGACGAGGTTAGCCCGGAACAGCTTGCAGCCTGGCATTTTGAAGATGAATGCCGGGATTTAAGTTGGGAGCGTCGGGCTTATTCAAAACCCTGTTTTGACGACATCAACGAACATGAAACGGCTTCCGCCGATGCCATGCCTTATTTTCTGGAACCGGAGCATGAGAACGGTATCGGCGTACTGTTGATACATGGCTTGCTCGCTAGTCCCGCCGAATTAAGGGATTATGGCGAGTCTCTGATGAAACAGGGCTATACCGTCATGGGTGTGCGCTTGAAGGGCCACGGCTCATCGCCCTGCGCCTTGCGTAATCAAACCTGTGAAGACTGGTACGCGTCGGTGCTGCGCGGTTTCAACATTCTTAAAGCCCATTGTAAACGTATTTTTGTTACCGGCTTTTCTACCGGCGGCGCTTTAGCGCTTCAACTCGCATCTCAGCAATACCCTGAAATCATCGGCGTATGCGCCGTCGCCGTGCCGGTAAAATTCATTAACCCGGCATTTATGCTGGTCTCCGTGTTGTATGGCATCAATGAAATGGTGGATTGGATCTCTTCATACGAAGGCGTCAAGCCTTTTATTGTCAATATGTCGGAACACCCGTTAATTAATTACCGGCATGTGCCGGTCAAGAGTTTGTATGAATTACGACGATTGATTCATTCCATGGATGACTTTTTGCCGCATTGTCAAGTGCCGGTCTTAATTCTGCACGGCGATCATGACCCGGTCGTTTCGGTTAAAAGCGCTCACGAAGTGATGAAAAAACTCACAACCGCCAATAAGCAACTCAAGCTCATTGAATCAAGCCGTCACGGTATTTTGATGGAAAATATCGGCGGCACCTGGAGTATCGTCAATGATTTTATGAAAGGCTGCCTATGATCATGGCAAACTCAAGACATGACGCCCAGAATTGGCGTATTGGTTTTAAATAAGGCCCAGGTCGCTACGCCCGGCGCCAACGCCATATTTTGTAAACTCAGCGATGTGATTATAGCGGTCAGCGTTTCGCCGCCGGGTAACAACACAATGACTTCTGCATTCACTTCATCCTGATGAATGCGAATCACTTTTCCGGCCAGACAATTGCGCGCCGATAACCGTTCGTGATCCAGATCCGCAACCATCGTTATGTCCGTACCATTTATCAACAAGACGGCATCGGCACCGATTACCAATCCCGGTTCATTGAGCGAAGCCAAACTAACACTGGTAATAACCCGCGTCCCGCCTTTTAATTCCACGATCACTTCGGCGTGAACTGCGCCGGTAATAATTTCGACAATAGTGCCGAATAGCTGGTTATCGGCGCTGGTTTTAACAACCAGACGTTGTAACAGTAAGCATGTGTCGGGATCGTCGATAAGGCTTCGATTGAGTTGTTCCAGAAATGCCTGATGCTGTTGCTCAAGACTGGTAAACAGAGCGAGTAAAGAGCGTCCCGCTGCAGTTAAACAGGTGCCTCCCCCTTTATTGCCGCCTGTGGTCGTGCTCAATAACGCTTTCGGCGCCCTGTTATTGGCCCGTTCTACGATTTGCCACGCACCCTTGTAACTCAAACCCGATTGCTTGGCCGCCTGATTAATGGAGCCGCTATTTTCTATCGCCCTGAGCAACCCGATCATGCGCTTGTCCAATATGCCCGCCAGCCGTAATTCACCTTCTACCCAGGCGCTGTTGTCATTTGATGTTTTTGATATATTGCTCATCTTTTAATAAATTGAATGATAAAATATTTTAATATACGATAATCCATATATTTATAGCACAATTAAAAATAATGTCCCCGGCTCAATTCTTTAAATGTTTGTCTGATGAAACGCGTCTGCGTTGCGTCGCTTTGCTGCAAAAGCAAGGCAAGCTCTGTGTCTGCGAATTAACGGCGGCGCTCGGTTTGTCTCAGCCTAAAATTTCCAGGCATTTGGCATTGTTGCGTCAATGTGGATTATTACTGGACAGTCGCGAAGGTCAATGGGTGTATTACCAGATCAACCCGAAATTACCTGACTGGGCTTTTCCTATCCTGGCAAACGCCTTGACCGCTGTGGAAAAAACTCACCAGTTTCAAAATGATCTGGAACGCTTGCATAAAATGGAAAACCGCCCTGAATTGGCGATGTGTTGCTGATTTTTTATCAGTCATCATATCTGCTTATTCGTATATCGCCTTTTAAATATTAACAGGCCTTTCCGATAAGGTTTTTTGTCAGAAGGGATCAGGCCTGTGTAAAGCAATTTAATAACATCACCAATTAATACAACTCAAACCCTGCAATCACATTTTAGAGAGACAATATGTTAAACATTCTGGTTATTTGTACCGGTAATTCCTGCCGCAGTGTCATCGGTGAAGCTTTGTTCAATCATTTGGGACAAGGCCGCATCAAGGCTTTTTCCGCCGGCAGTCAACCGCTGGGGCGATTGAATGCCGGCGCTGTCGCGTTGTTGCAACGGCACGGACTTTCCACCGAAGGTTTTTTCAGTAAATCCTGGGAAGCGTTTGAAAATCAAGCAATTGACATCGCCATTACGGTCTGTGACAGTGCCGCCGGGGAGACCTGTCCGGTCTATTTGCGGCCTGTACCGACGGCTCATTGGGGCTTGTCCGATCCCGGTCATGTCAAGGGGACAGACGAAGAAATCAAAGCCGCCTTTGAAGCCACTTATCAAGCCGTGGAGCGGCGCATAAACCTTATGCTCGCGTTGCCGCTGGAAGAAATGTCCGGCGAGGCGCTGGTCGCCGAATTGAATGCTATCGGCCGGATCGATAACAGCTAACCGGGATGACTTCCATGAACAAGCCAAAAAAAATGCCGGAAACGCTAACGGATGGTTCAAAACGTCTGGGTTTTGTTGAACGCTTTCTGACTCTCTGGATTTTTGTCACGATGGCTGCGGGAGTCGCTCTGGGCTACTTCATTCCCGATTTTACCCAGTGGCTCACGCATTTCCAGGTTGGAACCACCTCTATTCCCATCGCTATCGGCCTTATTCTGATGATGTACCCGCCGCTAGCCAAAGTGCGC
>SXIP01000153.1 GCA_005772825.1 Methylococcaceae bacterium
AATTCCAGGTGTTTAAGGACAACATCGACTGTTGTATTGCCGGGCTGGATATCCGTTTTAAAGACAAAATGCAATCTTTAATGACCATGAATTTCCAGCTGTTTTCTAAAAAAACCGAAAACTTGACCGTTTGAAGTATACATTGATTTTTCTAAGCCGCGATAGAGGCGTGTTAAAATCGGCCTAACTCAGAACTTGTAACAATGGTAAATAACATGTCTACTCAAGCCTCTATTTTTCTGCCCGATGAAATCTATGCTGAATTGGCTCGACGCGCCCCACGACAAGACGAACGTTCGAGCCTTATAGCTGAAGCCTTGCTCTATTTTTTTGCCACCCATCAAACTATCGACACTGAACTGGAACAGATCAATAGTTACGCCGACGAACTTAATCAAGAAGCTGAAGATGTATTGAATTATCAGGTGATACGTTGAAGCGAGGCGATTTATATCGAGTAGCACATCCTTCGGCTCGTGACCCAAAACGCTCACGAGTATTTGTTGTGGTAAGTCGCCAAGTATTAATTGACTCGCAATTTTCGACGGTTATTTGTGCGCCTATTTATACCAAGTATCATGGCCTTTCTACACAAGTTTTTATTGATGCTGATGATGGATTAAAACACGCAAGCAGCATTCATTGTGATGAATTAGTGAGTCTGCCAAAATCTACGTTGAGTGATTACGTTGGAGCGCTATCAGCTTCAAAAATTTCTGAATTAAATCATGCAATGAAAATCGCTTTAAATATTGAATGATAAGGCGCGATGATAGATAAAAACTCGTGCAACATTTTGATTCAGACCGGTGCGCATCGCGGATCATTAACAGTTACAACAATACAAATTACGAGCATCGCATAAGGTGCTACCGGGCTACGCATCCCTTAGCTCGGCATTAAGTCGCAATGGGGGAATAACTCATGAATCCAATTCAAAGCGCAGCCTTCAATAATGAAATCGCTTTGGCGCAGCAGTTCATCGCAAGAGGTGAATTTGAAACCGGCTTTGCCCACATAGAGAGCGCTCATGTCATTGGTCAGGCCTTTGTCGTGCCCCACGCCAGATCGCATTGGCTGATGCTCAAGGTGGAGTTTCGACGAAAGAAGCCTTTGGCCGCCTTCGGGCAAATCGTGCGCCTGTTTCTAGGCATTCTGGGTTCTGCTCTCGGGGTCGTTCCGATCGGGAACACCGGCGGCAGTAACGTCAGTATGTTCGAGAAAATGCCCATCGCGCCCGAGTTGCAGGACATTATTGACGGCCGTGCACCGCCTGAAGCGCGCCAATAGCTAAAGATACGGAGGACAGTATGGAATTTTTAATTGGCGCGGTCTTGGCCCTTTCGGTCGGGCTCTCGGCCACTTACATAGGCTTGGACCGGGATCGGGCGTTCTACCCTACGGTAATGGCCGTCATCGCTTCTTACTATGCGTTGTTTGCGGTCATGGGCGGCTCCATTCAGGCGCTGATGATCGAGTTGATTGTCATCGTTGTGTTTTTGGGCGCCGCTGTCGCAGGTTTCAAGGGCTCGTTATGGCTGATCGTCGCGGCGCTCGCTACGCATGGCGTGTTTGATCTGTTCCATGGCCATATCATCGAAAATCCGGGTGTGCCCTTATGGTGGCCGCACTTTTGCCTCGCCTACGATGTCGTCGCTGCGGCCTATCTCGCGTGGCTGTTGCAGCGTTCGAAAACGCTTGGGGCTGCGAACCTATGACCATAGACGCAATACCCAACGGGTATTGCGGACCAATAATTAACACATTTGCATATCTATCAGCGAGTTAAACCCATGACGACAACAAAACTCAACCAACTCCTGTGCATCACCCAGCTCATCGTCCTGTCAACCTGGTCAATTCCGTCCGTTGCTGCCGTCTCCGTTGACGATGGGCGGGCATTTGACAGGGGGGCGGCGATTGCGGCATTAACGACAGCCGCACATGTCGCCGAAGGCTGCAAGCAACCCGATGCTCCGAAAGGCGTCGCCACGGTAAAAGTCGTCTTCGCGCCCAGCGGGCATGTCACATCGGCAGACGTGGAAAACCCGCCGTTTGCAGGTACTCCCACAGGCGGCTGCATCGCTGCCGCATTCCGTAGCGCCGATGTGCCCCCGTTCGATGGCCATCCCGTCATAATGACGAAGCGAGTCACCATCAGATAATACAGAACCGGTATGGCTTTGACGCACAGTGAGTAGCCCGTATGAAGATTGCGGAATACGGAATTTCACAGCACCGATGTTGCGCTTTACACCCGTTTATTATCGTTCTTTTCACTTAATTCTTCTTGGCACTTATGAAACCATTAACGATAGCCTTCCATTGTCTCGTTTTATTGACAGCAATTCCCGCTCATGCCGTAGAAAAGGCCAGCGAACAACGACTGGATGCAGTAGTCGAGCGCGGCTCTCATGTGATGCCCTTCGACCTGGAACAAACGACCCATGTTTTTTCCAAAACAGAGGACGGCGGTGTACAACAGGTCATCGTCAAAGACCCGAACAACGCCGAGCAAATCAACTTAATACGCCGACATTTGACCAAGATTTCCGATGAATTTAAACGCGGCGATTTTTCCAATCCTGCGAAAATTCACGGTGACACGATGCCGGGGTTGGCTGAATTACGTAAGGCAAAGCCAAATCAAATTGCTATTGTCTATAAAGAATTGCCTGACGGCGCGGAAATTAAATACTCAAGCGATAATCCCACCCTTATCAATGCCATTCATCAATGGTTCGATGCGCAATTGAGCGATCACGCACGTCATGCTGTTTCAGGGCACCCGCATCATCAGATGCACCAATAACCACAGTTGTCGAAACGCCGTTTCGTGTTTGAGCGGCCAACACTACCAAAGGAAGCCCATATGTCAGATAAACCAGCTCCAGTCAGTCGTTTTATTGAACACAAAGGCATTGCCGTTCCCGCCTTTTTTTACGGCACCGCCTGGAAAGAAAACCAAACCGAAGCCTTAACCCGATTGGCAATTGATTCCGGATTTTTAGCGATAGACACCGCGAACCAGCGTCGCCATTATTACGAGGAAGGCGTCGGTAAGGCAGTCCAACAAGCGTTGGCTGAGAAAAACCTGCAACGCAGCGATCTTTTCCTGCAAAGCAAATTCACCTACATTTCAAGCCAGGATCACCGGCTCCCTTATGACCCGAAAGCAGACTACGCCACACAAGTCAGGCAATCGTTTGCCGGTTCCCTGGAACATTTCAATACGACTTACCTCGACTCCTACCTTCTGCATGGTCCTGCCTCCAATAATGGCCTGAACAAAGCCGATTGGGACGTCTGGCGAGCCATTGAAGACTTACAAAGATCGGGCTCCGTGAAGCTGATCGGCGTTTCCAATGTGAGCCTCGATCAATTACAGGCACTGCTCGAATCAGCCGAAATCAAACCGGCATTTGTGCAAAACCGATGCTATGCCCGAACCGGCTGGGATGCCAAAATTCGGCAACTATGCCGCGCCAACGACATTATCTACCAGGGTTTCTCGTTGCTTACCGCTAACTCGACCGAGCTGCACAGCCCCGGAATAAGCGGCATTGCAAAACGACTGGGCTGTCTACCGACTCAAGTCGTGTTTCGCTTCGCCTTGCAGATAGGCATGATTCCGTTGACCGGCACATCCAGCAAAAGCCACATGGAAGCGGATTTGGCGGCGTTTGAGATTGAATTGACGGGGGAGGAGATGGATATTGTTGAGAATATTGCGGTTCGGGTATAGTGTTCAATACCCAAATCGGTAACCAGGAAGACAAAGCTTGAAAGCCTTTAAAACCGAATGGCTACCAACAGAGGAAAAAATTATTATATGAATTGAAGTAGCCGATACCTTATGCCGCCAAATCCCGTAACGCCTCTGGATACTGTTCGGCAATCCGCAGCAATGTCTTAGCAGCGCCGGAAGGTTCACGACGGCCTTGCTCCCAATCTTGCAGCGTGCGCACTGAAACACCGAGTAGTGCAGCAAACTGTTTTTGCGATAAGCCTGTCTTGCTTCTCACCGTCAGTACTCGAGAAACCGGAACGGCAGTTTCTTTGGCGCGTTGGTTTTCCTTCATTTCACGGACGGATTGCAGCAGGTCTTCACAAAATTTTTCGGTTTCTTTATCCATTGTCGATCTCCTCTTTTAACTGATTCAAAAATGCAGGCGGGATATTGTCGAATTTGGCCTTTGCATACACAATCAATAACCAAATTGATCACAAATTATACGGCATCGCCGTATTCTTACAATATCACTCCCCCAACAAGGTTTTAACATGCACCGCAACACTCGCCGCCAAGGCATTCAGGTTATAGCCGCCTTCCAGTACTGAAATAAGCCTGTCTTGACAATGGCGATTAGCTATCTCCATCAACTCTTCGGTCAACCACTGATAATCCTCTTCAACCAGCAGGATGCCGGCCAAAGGATCATCCTTATGCGCATCAAAACCTGCTGAAACCAACAGCAAATCGGGTTTGAATTTTTTCAGCGCCGGTAAAATGATGTCGCGGTATTTTTTCCTGAATTCAACGCCGGTGGTGCCGACTGCCAGCGGCACATTGATGATATTGCCGATGCCGGTTTCAGTTGGGTAGCCGGTACCGGGATAAAGCGGCATCTGATGACTGGAAGCATAGAGCACGTTGGGCTGCTTATAAAAAGCCGCTTGCGTGCCGTTGCCGTGATGCACGTCAAAGTCAACAATGGCGATGCGTTCCAGTTGATAGTGTTGGCGCGCATATTCGGCGGCAATCGCCACATTATTAAACAGGCAGAAGCCCATCGCCTGTAACGGTTCGGCATGGTGGCCCGGCGGGCGTACCGCGCAAAAGGCATTGTCGGCTTGACCGGCCAGGATTTTATCAACGGCGTCGCATACCGCACCGACCGCACGGAAAGCTGCGTTTTTTGATCCGGGCGATAATACGATGTCATAACCCATATCGTGTTCACCCACTTCAGGAATGGCTTCAAGCAGGTCATCGATATGGACTTGCGGATGAATCAGCCGGATTTGGGCTTCACTGCCGTATGGCGCGGATTCCCTGATTAAATTCGAGAACGCCGGCGCTTCCAGGGCTTTGCTTATTTTTAACAGGCGAGCGCTACATTCCGGGTGACCGGCGCCGGTTTCATGAAAAAGAAAATCCGGGTGGCTGTAATAAAGTGTATTCACCTTGCCTCACTTTAAAGAATCTGTTGGTGGTCTTTCTGTTGATTACTCATCGTTCCTACGCTCGGGCGTCACTCATTAACTTCGCTTGAAAATCATCAAAGTAATGTCATCTTTAAACGACTCCCTTCTGCAAAATTCTTTTAACGAAGCTAACAGGGTATCAATAATTTGTTGCGGTGCTTGCCCGGCCTGTTGAATGAAAATATTACTCACCCGTTCCACGCCGAAAAACTCACCCTGCGTATTTTCAGCTTCAATCAAGCCGTCGGTATAAATCAAAATCAAATCATCCTTGGCAAGCGCCATGGTTTTCTCCTCAAACACGACATGTTCGCGGACCCCCAGTATTAATCCATCTGCGTCCAATTGCCTGCAGACCGTGTGCCCGGAACTAATCAGCAAAGGCGGCGGATGTCCTGCATTGGCGAAACGTAACAAGTGCCCTGCCAGGTCATACTGCAAATAAAACATCGTTATAAAGTAGTCTGACGTGTTTAAATCCGTAAATAGAAAATCATTGAGCACCGCCAAAGTTTGCGCTGGTGTCTCCGACCCGTTGGCCTGCGTTCGGATTGCGCTGCGCGCTTCAACCATGAACAGCGCGGGGCCGATGGAATGACCGGACACATCGGCGATAACCATATCCAGGCGGTCTTCATTGCGAAAAAAATAATCAAAATAATCCCCGCCGACTTGATCCGCAGGCAAGCACAGGCCGGTGATTTCAAAATGATCGGATTTAAGCGGCGCTGACGGTAACAGCGAGGCTTGTATCTGGCGGGCGATGTTGATTTCACTGCGGGCAATCGCGAGGTTTACTTGCGCCTGACGGATTTTCTGTTCCGCCGCTTTTCTTTCGGTAATATCATGCACGAAGCCGCTGAAGACATAGGCGTTACCGAGCTTTAACGGCGAAATATAGAGCTCGACGGGGAATTCCGAACCGTCCCTGCGCATGCCGATATGCTCAATCTGCCGGTTTAAAATCGGGCCGATGCCGGAATGCAGGAAGTTTTGCAAGCCCTGCCAATGGGTATTGCGAAATCTAGCAGGAATAACCAACTCGCCGAGACGCTGGCCTATCGCCTCGCTACGCGGCCAGCCGAACATTTTTTCAGCCTGGTGATTCCAGTCGGTAATGATGCCGTAGGTGTCCATCATAATGATGGCGTCCAGCGAGCTTTCGATAATCAGGCGCTTGCGTTGTTCACTTTCTATCAGCGCATCCTGGTAATGTTTTTGCGCCGTAATATCCCTGTCAACGCCACGCCACATAAGCAAATCGCCTTCATCGTTGATAATAGGCAATCCGGTCGATTCAGTAAAAACCGCGTGCCCGTCTTTATGCCGATAATGATTAATCAGACCGTAAAAAGGCTGCCGACTGGTTACATAATGCTGCTGTATGGCTTTATCCTGGGCCGTTAAAAACTCGGTGTAGTGTTTGCCGATAACCTGGTCCGGGCTGTAGCCGAGAATCTCGTTAACGGCAATACTGCTATAGCTGTAATAACCGTCCGGGCTTTGCTCCCATAACCATTCGCCGATCATGGTTCCCATCTGGCTGAAACGTTGTTCACTTTCTGTTAACGCCGATGCGGTTTCCTTTTGCCGCGTGATGTCTTCCTCAACCGCCAGAAAATGGGTAATTTCCCCCTGGTTGTTTTTAATGGCGCTGATCGATTCATAGACCCAGTAAACCTCGCCGTTTTTCTTTTGGTTTTTTATTTCCCCGCGCCATTCGCCGGTTTTAAACAATTCGTGCCACATGTTCTGATAGATTTCTGAAGCCGTGCTACCGGATTGCATTATTTTCGGGTTTTGCCCCAATAACTCTTTTGAGGAATAGCCGGTAAGTTCTGTATATTTGGGATTAATGTATTCTATACGTCCGCTACGGTCGGTTATCAACACCGCGCTGCTGCTTTGTTCGACCGCCCTGTGCATCAGGAACAATTCCTTGTCCTGTTGCTTTCTATCACGAATATCCTGGATCAGTAAAACGATGGCGGTTTTACCAGGACATTGAGCGGGTAAAACGGAAAGAGAAATTAATACCGGTATCGTGTGCTTTTGTTTGCTAACTATTCGGCCTTCAAAGCTTTTACTGCTATTGTTATCGGCGTTGTTATCAAGAGCCGCTACTATGGCGGATCGCCATAGCGCTTCTTCACTTTCGTCTGCGTAGATCGCGGCCAGCGGTTTATCGATCAGCTCATTTTCATCATAGCCTAACAGGACAGCAGCAGAAAGATTGACCTGTTTGATGCGAGGATGCAGCGCCGTTAAATCATCCGGTTTATCCAATTCAATGATAACGAAGTTGAACGTCAGGTTATCGATTAGCTGAAGCATGGTCATCTATCAAAAAGTTGTTATGAAAGTCTGTCATTGCAGGCCACTGGTTAAACCGTTTGTAAACCGGATCAACAATAGGCCTATACTCAGTCTATAATACCCATACAATGGGTATAGTTTTATAAGCGAAAGATTCATCGTTCCTTGGGAATTATTTTGTAAAAGCCAGAGGCTTTTTAAAAAACTGTTTTTTAGACCGACGCTACCCATTTTAACTTATTGATAATGCCTGTTCTTCACTACAAAGGGCTATTTTTCCGCACCCTTGCAAATCGCCTGTAGTCTTTTCGATAAACAGGCCTTATCAAATCTTTACTGCGCAAAGTATAACCATCATCCTGAACTTATGGAGTATTTTATGAAATTTCTACTGGTTCTGAAGGAAGCACTGAATTTGTTCAAAAATCTGCTGGATGATTTAAGGGGAAAAAGAAGTCTGGTGTATTTACTGATTCTTGCCCTGTCCGTGACGTTTGCTGCCGGTTTTAATCGTCATTTTTCAGTATTGCCCCACCTGCCGTACAGCCAGGCAAAACAGGCGTAATGGCCGCCGCTTTGCCGCGGCTTTCGTTGACTTTGGCCAATAAAATCAGACCGACGATAAAAAACGATAAGGTCGACAGCAAGGACATGCGGTGATTGCCGTGGCTCCAGTAATTGATCAGTCCGTAGCTAAGCGGCCCAACAATCGCCGACAAGCGATTGACCAAGCCCCACAAGCCTAAAAATTCACCGGCCCGTTCGGTCGGCGAAAACTTGCTGACCAACGCGCGCCCGACCGCCTGACTGGCGCCCATCGCCAGACCGATAATATTTCCGGCTATCCACATGTGTGCGGGTTTGCTCGCCAATAACGCCACCACTATCGCAACAATCCAGATCAGCAATGTGATCGCCAGCGTGGGGACGGAGCCGATACGGTCTTGCAGATGCCCGCAGATAAACGCGCCGACGGCAGCGGTCACATTAACGACCATAATCAGTATAATCAACGACTGGGTGTCAAAGCCCATGACTTCCTGGGCATAAATCGCGGCCAGAACAACAACGGTGCTGACGCCTGACTGGTACACGCCCAGCGTGATCAAAAACCAGAGCAGGTCGCGAAAGCGAGCTGCTTCCTTGAATGTATGCAGCAGACGGCTATAGCTGACTTGCAGATTCGACAGGCTCTCGTCCCATGCGGCGGGTACCGCGCGTTCACGCAGCCAGATAAAGGTCGGCGTGGCCGTCAAGGCAAATATAGCGGCGGTAATCAATAGCGTTACCGGTACGAAATGCGTTGCAGGCAGTCCGTGCTGCTTGGCCCAGGTAATGTAGGTGAGACAAATCCCTAAGGTCAAAAGGCCCCCGAAATAACCCAGGCTCCAGCCATAGCCGGATAGCCGACCCATATTCTCTTCCGGCACCAGTTCCGGCAGGAAGGCGGCGATCAGGTTTTCGCCGCTGGCGAACATGATTGCCGACAGCGTAACCAACACCATGCCCAGCTTTATATCGCCGGGCCCTACCAGCGCCAGCAGCGCGGTTGCACCGATGCAGCCCACCGAGAAAACCAGCAGGAAAGATTTCTTGCAGGCGCGGTGATCGGCAATCGCGCCTAGCAACGGCCCGCTGATCATGACGATAAAATTGGCGATACCGATCGCCAGGGACCAAAGCAGGGTCGATAATCCGGGACTGACGCCTTGTGCGGTTCCGGCCACCACGCCGACGAAATAGGCGCTGAATATCGTGGTTTGCACGACGGTGGTATAACCGGAATTGGCGAAATCGTATAAAGCCCATGACACTAATTCCCTACGCCCTGCCGTGTCGGTTGCTTGGCCGGATTGATCGGCAGTGGCTTTTTTCCGCTTGCTATTCATAGTCAGAAGGCCTTGATACTTGCTTGCTGTTTTTCTAAACTTAAAAACTTGAACATCGAGTAATACTAACTTCAAACACTGGCAAAAAACCCAACCGCTTCAATCCCCGCAATCGCACAACGTTCATCCTGATCGGATACATCCCCGCTGATGCCGACTGCGCCAAGCAGATTATTGTCGGCATCGCGAATCAACACACCGCCCGGCACCGGCATTATTTTTCCGTCGGCAACGTCGATCAAGGCATTCATAAAATCGGGGCGCTGTTCCGCCACGCCTGCCAGACTGCGTGATGATACGCCCATATTGACTGCTCCCCAGGCTTTTGCCGTGGCGATTTGCTGCCTGATCATGCTGGCGCCGTCTTCCCGCTGCATGGCTTTTAGATGCCCGGCGGCGTCCAGAACCACGACGGTCAACGGCGCCAGATTTAATTCTCTCGCCACATGAATAGCGGTATTTATCATAAAATTAGCCTGTTTCAACGTTAATACTGTCATTAGTCACTCTCGGTTATTTTAAAGTTTGATTGTTTGGTAATGATTCACCTCCCAACCTCGCGAAGGGGAAGGTGAATAATGTCGTTATTTTAATAGAGGGAAAAGATAAGCTTCTATTTTGTCTGCGATAATCGGCTGCGCTTTGGCGTTCGGATGCAGTCCGTCTGCTTGCATCAATTCTTTAACCAAAGCGACCTCTTCGAGAATAGAAGGCACCAACGGAATGCCTTGCTCTTTGGATAATTGCAGGTATACGTTATAGAACAGATCAACGTAGCGCTTGCCGTAATTAGGTGGAATTTTCATGCCCAGCAACAGCACCTTTGCATCCGCTTTCCGCGCACGCGCGACAATCTCGGCAAGATTGTTATGCATCACAACCGGAGACAATCCCCGCAATCCGTCATTGGCGCCCAGTTCGATTAATACCACAGACGGTTTATGAGTGGTTAAAATGCGGTCGATACGCGCCAATCCACCCGCTGTGGTTTCGCCGCTGATGCTTTCATTGCTGATACTATAGTCGCTGTTAGCTTTAAACAGTTTTTTTTGTAACAAAGCAACCCATCCCTGGTCTACTTCAATTCCGTAACCTGCGCTGATACTATCGCCCAAAACGACAATGACAGACTTGGCGCTAACGCTCATGGATATTAACGAAATTATAACGGCACACAGAAATCTGGACATTATGCACACTCAAACAGAACGATTAAAGACTATTATAGAAACGGAAAATCTGGGTAAGTCGGTGGCGACTTCCGAGGGAATGCTGCATATCTTGTCATCGATAGATTTGATAATCAAATCCGGTGAAAGTATTGCC
>SXIP01000154.1 GCA_005772825.1 Methylococcaceae bacterium
GCCTTGCTTAACCATCAGCTGCTTCCCGTCAAACCTGGACATCCAGAGGCTTGGCCTGGCATGCCGGGGATTAACAATGCATTCCCGGCAACTTGTGCGGTTGCCAACTAGGGAGGATGAAAAAACCTACACTTGTAAGGGGGGTTATATATGGCTGTCGATAAAACGGGCGAGTTCCTGTTTTGTCAAGGCTCCGACTTTAGTTGCCTCGACTTCGCCGTCCTTAAAGAGCATCAGTGTTGGAATGCCGCGTACGCCATAATGCTGTGGAGTTAATTGGTTTTCATCTATATTCAGTTTGACTACCGTTAATTTACCTGCGTATTCCTGGGCAATTGCATCCAGAACCGGGGCAATCATTTTGCAAGGTCCGCACCATTCCGCCCAATAGTCAACCAGTACAGGACCGTTAGCTTTAATAACAGTTTCGTTAAATTCACCATCACTTACATGAAGGACTGCATCACTCACTTGATTTCTCCGATTATTATAAAGTTAAAACTATAGGAGGGATGGCGCCTCTAGTCAATCAATTTCGAGTTAATCAATTTTAACCGATTTGATTTTTACGTTATGCTATAGGTTATGAATAATACCCATTTAACAAAAACCCGCTTCAGCAATCTTGAATTGTCTGACTCCATTTTACAGGGATTAACCGATGCCGGTTTTAATTACTGTACGCCGATTCAGGATAAGGCCTTGCCCTTATCCCTGCGAGGCAAGGATATTGCCGGCCAGGCTCAAACCGGAACGGGCAAAACCGCCACGTTTTTGCTGGCTACCTTTCAGTATCTGATCAACGATGATGATGACGACGAAGACGACAATGATGCAGACGACACCACTGCAACGATGCAGGATGACTACAGGGATGTAGGAGACGAAGCAACTGACGAGATAGAGTCCCGCACAAGTCAGTTGCCTGCCCCGGCTGTCAAGTCCAAATCAAAAGTAGCGCAGGGAACTGTTACCGAGAATAAGCGGATTAAAAACCCCAGAGCGATCATCCTGGCGCCAACACGTGAATTGGCGATTCAAATTCATAAAGATGCGGTTTTACTGAGCAAGCACCTCGATCTGAAGTTTGCGCTTATTTATGGCGGAACCGACTATCAAAAACAGCTGGATAAAGTAAAATCCAATGTCGATATCATCATCGGTACGCCGGGCCGGATTATTGATTTTTACAGGCAGCAGGCCTTTTCACTGAACCATGTACAAGTCACTGTCATGGACGAAGCGGATCGCATGTTTGACCTGGGCTTTATCAAAGACATACGCTATTTGTTACGCCGCATGCCGGCACCTGGGTTGCGTTTGAACATGCTGTTTTCGGCCACTTTATCTTACAAAGTGACTGAGTTGGCCTATGAACACATGAATAACCCGGTACTGATTCGCATCGAAACCGAGGAAGTCACCTCCAAGGCCATAGAACAAAGTGCGTTCTGTCCTTCCAACGAACAAAAAATACCTTTGTTAGTCGGCATTTTGAACAAGTACCAACCGCAACGCAGCATTATTTTTGTCAATACCAAACGCTGCGCCGAACAACTGGAAGACACACTCAATGCCAACGGCTATAAAACCGCTGCTTTAAGTGGCGATGTCCCGCAAGACAAACGCCAGCGCTTGTTAAACGATTTCCAGGAAAACCGGATTACCTTGTTGATTGCCACCGATGTCGCCGCCAGGGGATTGCACATAGCGGATGTTTCGCATGTCATCAATTACGATTTACCGCAGGACGTGGAGGATTACGTACACAGAATCGGTCGTACCGCGCGTTTCGGCGCCAGTGGCGAGGCAATCAGCTTTATCTGTGAACAATACGCTTATTCAATGCCCGATATCGAAGACTACATCGGCCAGAAAATCCCCGTCAAAGCGATACCCGGCGATCTGTTGGCGGAAATTATCAAGCCGGAAAAAAGACCTGAAAAACATAAAAGCGACTATCAGGGAAAACGCTCCGGTCACGATAAAAACCGCAAGCCTAAAGCCCGCTCATCAGCTCCCGAAAATCCTCAATAGCCGGATAATCGCCGGTTTCTTTCTTAGGCTGTTTGCTATCCGGCCTGCTGACGGAAATCAGATAAGCCATCCCGAACTGTCTGGCCGAATTGAGTACCGCGAGACTGTCATCGATTAACAGTGTCGATTGCTTTTCAAAGGCATGCTGCTGTTGCAGCCGCTCCCAAAAATCCGGCTGCTCTTTGGGCAGGCCAAAGTCGTGAGAGCTGATAATCTCGTCAAAAAAAGGCTGTAAACAGGTTTTTTCCATCTTTAGATCGACACTGTCGCGATGGGCGTTAGTGACCAATAAAACCCGTTTCGGCGATTGCCGGATTTTCTCCAAAAACTCCGTGACATGCGGCAACACGGCAATCAAGCCCGCTATTTCCGCTTTCAACCCGGCAATATCCAGCGCCAGCACATCGCTCCAGTAATCCAGGCAATACCATTCCAGCTTGCCTTCCATGCTTTTGAATTGCGGTTCCAGTTGCTGTTTTGCCGCTACGATCGATATGCCGTGCTTTTCTGCATACTTCAGCGGCACAAACTCCTTCCAGAAATGATTATCGAAATTCAAATCCAGCAATGTCCCATCCATATCCAGCAAAACCGTATTAATTTGTTTCCAGTCAATCATGAGAGTGCGTTATAGTTGCAACGATTAGTTGATAAGATCTTTTAATAAAATAACAGCTTAATAAATTAACACAATGGCTGAAAAACCTACCATTCTTAACAAAACCACCGTTGCCAAAAGCCGCTTGTTCCGCATTGAGGCGCTGGAGATACAATTCAGCAACGGCGAGCAACGCAACTATGAACGTCTGGCGCGCGGCAATTCGAGCGGCGCCGTGCTGGTTGTGCCGATGTTGGATAGCGAAACGGTGTTGCTGATCAGGGAATATTCTGCCGGTGTACACCGTTATGAAGTGGGCTTGCCCAAAGGCAAAACCGATGCCGGTGAATCATTTTTCGAAGCCGCCAACCGCGAGCTTAAAGAAGAGGTCGGCTTCGGCGCCAGACACCTCCATCACTTGAGCTCTTTTTCCGTCGCGCCGTCTTATCTGGAACATACCACCGAGATTATCATCGCCCAGGATTTGTATGCGGAAAAATTACCGGGCGATGAACCTGAGGAACTGGAAGTCATCCCCTGGCAATTAAATAATATCAATGAATTGTTAGCCACGGGCGAATGTACGGAAGCACGCTCAATCGCCGCCCTGTTTATGACCCTGGAGTATTTTAAAGCGCGCTAATATTTTTCTGCGAAGAAACACCAACCTGAACCAGATAACCATTAACCCTGTTTCCCCATCAACACCCATTTCAACTGCCATTGATGTTCGGCATCAAAGGCCTCTAAATACTGAATCTTGCCGTGCGAGCCGTGCGCCATCGGCAGTCCGTCCCGGTAGACCAGGCGCTGGCTTGATGACGACGCTATCCGCTCGCCCGGCGTGATAATGCCGGTCAAATTTAACGGATCAGCTGAGCTGAGCACGGTCAATTCGGCTTCTTTCGACAGTTTGCGGATGTCTTTTAGCTGGCTGAGCGCCTCAGGCAAGGCGAACTGTTCACCGGCAAAGCCTTGCACGAAACGTCCGCCGCGTATATCGCCGCGCGCTTCCAGTCGGCGGTAGATATAAAGTAACTCCCGCCAACTGGGGATGCCTTCTTCACGTTCCAGCACTTTGCGAAATACCACGCCATAACGCAATAATAAAGTTCGGGCGATAGACTCTACATGTTCATAGCTGTCTGCAAAGACGGCGCGAGACGGACGCAATAACGACCATCGCCCTGCCGCCGCCATCGGATCATGGGCAGGATAGCGCTTGCTGCGCCGATGCAGGATTTTCTGAGACAACACCAGCATGCGCAAGCCCTGAAAACTGTCCGAAGTTATCAGGCCGGATGCAGCCAGCTCACCCAGTGCGTCCTCGAGTTGCGTTTTCAGCAGGCTGGTTTCGCTAATCAGTTCCTGGAAAAAACTGGCGCCCCATTCTTTTAAGGCGTCATAAACTTTCAACGCATTGCCGGACAATTCCATAGCGGCTTTATCGGGGAGGACTGACAAATGCCGCCAATAATCCATATTGGCGCGTGAGATCAGCGCAATCGGCGTCGCTTTTCCGGCAGATTTGGGATTGTTTTCACCGGGCTGTTTTAATCGCAGCCAGATAAAGCGCCCGGACGTACAGAGTTGATCCAATTCCGAAGCAAAATAGGGCTTGACCCGCCGCGCCACTATTTCCGACTCCCAACAGGAAGCGGGCAGGTTGCAGCCTTCTAACTGCTGTAATACCTTCGCCAACCCGGTTTCACCGGCCACAGGATCATGCAGCCCATGCCAGCGGAACAAGAAGCGCATGAAGTCCGCCGGCGCTACCGGTTCTATTTCACTGCGTAATTGTTTTAATGTGTAACGGTGAATGCGCGCCAATAAACCGCGTTCACACCATTCAATGGTTTGGCTACCCGGCGTGTAGTGGCCTTGCAGTACAATGCCTTGTTGCTCCAACGCCAATAAGGCTTGCTGGATTGCTGATGTATCAATCCCCATAGGCCGGGCAAGCTGTTCCGCTGTGACCGGCCCGAGCCCCTCCATGCGGCTGCGGATGATTTCCCGCAAAACGGTTTCGACGGATAAAGCCTCGTCAGCCGCTACGGCGACAATGACCGGAGACAGCCCGGCGTCAGGAAACAGTATCCGACATTCATGCAGACGTTCGGCGGCTACCCAGAGCTTCTGTCCATGCGCCAAGATCATTACCGTTGCTCTCTGATCGTTCTGCAACACATCCAACATGTCTGATGCGCTTTGTGTGGCCGAATACGGTTGCTTTGATAACGGCGATCCATACCAACCTTCCTGTTCCGTCATGAAACCGAGAATAACCAAGGCGTCATGCAATTCATCGGCATTCCTGGGTTCCGGCCAAGCTTCGAGCCGAACGCGTGCTATCGCATCGGGATTCAAGCGACCTATTTCAGCCGCTTCCTGAGGACTGTTAAAGCGGCGTTGCTGTATCGCCAATGTCCGCCTTTCTTCCGCCGGTGCTTCATCAAGAAAGGCATAGGCTTTAGCGTTGATGATTTCCTGCGCCATCGGCGACGGGCTGGTCAAATCGCGGGTAATGATATGGATGCTGCCGTTTTCAATGCCGCCCAACAATTGCTTCAATCCGTCAATATCCATCAGTTCATGGAGACAATCCCACAATGTTTGATTAACGAGCGGATGGTCGGGCACTTCCCGGTCGCCGGCGATATTTTCGAAACAGGCCAGCTGATCAGGGAAAATGACGGCGATCAAGTCTTCCGCATCGTTACGTTGAAAAACCGCCGGTACTTTTTTCCCGGCCCGATTACGAGGCACAGCCAGCGCCGTATTGGCGACCCAGCGCCAACGTGTCGGAAACATCGGCGCAGCCAGCAGCGCCTGAGTCAGTACATCCTGTACGCTGTTGACCTTAAGATAAGCGGCGGGCTCGTTTAAAGGAAAGCTATGCGTGGGTCCTAAGGATAGGACAATATTGTTTTCATCGGCGGCGGCCTGTAATTCGAAATTGAAACGGCGGCAAAAACGCTTGCGCAACGCCAAGCCCCAGGCTTTATTGATGCGAGAGCCGTAAATCGAGTGAATGACGAAGTGCATATCGCCGGTTTCATCGAAAAAACGTTCGAAAATAATGTTGTTAAAGGTCGGTAATACCGTCAGAGCCGCTTTAGCTGTCGCCAGATAATCATATAACTGCACCGCGGCGGCAGGCGGCAAGGCCAACTCATCATGGATAAAACGGCGCGCGGCCTCTTCTCCAAGCTCCAACAAATGATCGACAGTGGACAACAGCTCCGATACCGCCGCCGACAGCTCATTACTGCGACCCGGCGCTTCGCCGAACCAAAACGGGATATTCGGCGGCTGACCATGCGCATCCTCAACAAACACCTTGCCTTGTTCAATTTTGAGCATCCGGTAGGAACTGTTGCCGAGCTGGAAAATATCGCCGGGTATGCTCTCAAACGCGAACTCTTCGTTCAACGTACCGATAAACAAGCCCTCAGGCTGTAATATGACATCGTAATCGAACTGATCGGGAATAGCCCCGCCATTCATGATCGCCGTCAAGCGGGCATTTTTGCGTGGCCGCAATACGCCGTGAACCACATCGCGATGCAAATAGGCGCTGCGCCGTCCGCGCCGGGTGTGGTAGCCATCGCTGAGCATTTTTACGACGGCGGTATATTGTTCCGGCGTCAATGCACGATAAGTCCAGGCTTTCGTAACCAGTTGATACAGTTCCTTTTCATTACATTCCCCGCAAGCGACTTCGGCAACAATTTGCTGCGCCAGCACATCCAGCGGATGATCGGGAAATTGAATGCTGTCGAGCCGGTCTTTCGCAATAGCGGACAACAGGGCCGCGCATTCCAGTAAATCGTTACGCGTTAACGGAAATAGTCGGCCCTTAGGGATAGCGCCGAGACTATGACCGGAACGACCGACGCGCTGCAAAAAAGCCGCAATCGAATGCGGCGAACCTAACTGGCAGACCAGATCGACATCACCGATGTCGATGCCGAGCTCTAATGAAGCCGTTGCGACCAGGGCTTTCAGTTGTCCCTGTTTCAGGCGATGCTCCGCCGATAAGCGGTGTTCTTTGGCAAGACTGCCGTGATGCGCCGTTACCGCCGCTTCACCCAACCGATCGGCCAAAGCGGCGGCGGCGCGTTCCGCCAGCCGCCGCGTATTGACGAAGATCAACGTGGTGTGATGTTGATTGATCAGTTGTTCCAGGCGGTCATAAATTTCAATCCAGACCTCATTGGCCATAATCGCCTCGAGCGGCGACCCGGTGACTTCAACCAGCAAATCGCGTTGCCGGACATGGCCGGTATCGATAATCGCGCAGGGTACATCACGATGACCTGTCAAATAATGCGCGATGTCTGTCAGCGGTTTTTGCGTAGCCGACAAGCCGATGCGTACCGGATCTTGCCCCGTTAATCGGCTAAGCCGCTCCAGCGATAACATCAGATGCGCGCCGCGCTTGTTGCCTGCCAGCGCATGAATTTCATCAACGATGACGCTACGAACCGTCTTCAGCATTTCCCGCCCGGATTCCGAGGTCAGCAGGATATACAACGATTCCGGCGTCGTAACCAGGATATGCGGGGGAAAGCGTTTCATCGCCGCGCGTTCGGTCTGGCTGGTGTCGCCGGTGCGTGTTTGCGCGCGGATCACAACGCCGGGCAAGGACGCTTCCAGCAACGCCATGCCGATGCCGTTCAAGGGTTGTTCGAGGTTTTTATGGATGTCATTCGATAGCGCTTTTAACGGCGATATATACAGCACCTGTGTCTGGTCAGGTAATGACGACGCCAAGCCTTGCTTGACCAACCGGTCGATAACGGCCAAAAAAGCCGCCAGCGTTTTACCCGAACCGGTAGGCGCGGCGATCAACGTCGATTGACCGGCCTGAATGGCAGGCCAGGCCAGGCACTGAACTTCTGAAGGTGCGGTGAATTGGCTTAGAAACCAGTCGGCGACTACCGGGTGAAATGACTTTAAAACAGGAGACACTGAATCCTTAAGCTTGAATATCAAGACTAACGCTTTCCCAAAAAAAGGTTAAATACGTTTTCACCGGGCAAGATCATATACGTATTTGTACTAATATTATTTTTATGCTTTTTCTGTTCAAATGGCGCTGACTGGATTTTTGCCATGCGTTTATCGATGGAAGAAGGCAGAAACTCAGTCAACAAATTATGGGTAGGTGAACAGGGGCATTTCCTGTTCGCAAGACCCGGAAGCGACTCGCTACCGCAGTAGCGAATAAAACTCCATTTTAGAGGAAATCGTTATGTTGAATAGCAAAATAAAACAAACCCTGATTATCTTGTTTACTTGGCTGATACTCTCTCAACTGTCGATGGCTGCATCGGCACCTAATTTGGTATCACAGATCAGATTATCACCGGCTACTCCAAACATCCTCAAGTTTGGTCAAAATGTGACGGTAAACTTTAAGTACGATACAACCGAAGCCGCGGGCGTACGTATTTTTGCCCGCCCTTTTTCTGGCGCGAATCTTACACCGAATTACGCCGCCTGCCCTTCACCGCTCTATCCTTTCGGCAGCGGTACCGGCAGTTGTACATTCACAATCAGTAGCGGTAATGCCACGGTAGACAAAATTCGTTTTCAGATCTGGGATGCTAATGTGACAAAAGTAATTTATCAAATATTTGTCCCTGTGAATTATCAATTTCGTTAACCGTTATGCGGTTGCATGTCGCGGCTTAAAAAGCCGCGGCATGCAACCTCAATAGCTGAGGTAACTCATAATGATATGCTAAAATTCGTCGCGCCATCTGCCATTAACCCATTAATTTAACGGTGCATGATATGAAATTTAACAACGATTATTTCTGGCTGTATGTCATACATGAAGATGTTACACGAAAAACCGATATTAAAGACCGTGCCTTCGACAACGAATGGATGCACCTGGATAGCGACGGAAACCTGACTGTCAAAGGCTCTAATCCGAATGCAGACGGTTATGCCTGGGACGGTTGCAGCCCTAAATGGGCTTTTCTCGATCAAGTGTGGGGTATTCCCGACGGCGTGGTCAACCCTGCTACAGAGCAACGCAAAACCTATTACGCCTCCCTGTTTCATGACGTGCTGTATCAGTTCGGCAAGCAAACAGGCGTGCAAAGAAAAGAGGCTGATAAACTGTTTCTTGACTACCTGAAAGAAAACGATTTCTGCTGGGCCTATATTTATTACGCCTTTGTCAGAGCCTTCGGCTGGTTATTTTTTGGTCGCGTCTGAATTGTTAGGTGGCTAGATCCGATTCTGGCAGACAAGCCGTCTCTTGAATTTCGCCTGATAATAAAAAACCCGCCAAGCCTTTCGACTTGCGGGTTAATGTACGTCTCTGAATCTTGTTAATTCGGTATTTGGTGGAGGCGGGGGGAATTGAACCC
>SXIP01000155.1 GCA_005772825.1 Methylococcaceae bacterium
AGCTAAAGCGGCCGAGGCAGCCAAAGCCAAAGCGGAAGCCGCCGAGAAAGCGAAGGCCGAAGCAGCAGCCAAAGCCAAAGCGGAAGCTGCCGAGAAAGCCAAGGCTGAAGCAGCAGCCAAAGCCAAAGCGGAAGCTGCCGAGAAAGCCAAGGCCGAAGCAGAAGCCAAAGCTAAAGCGGAAGCTGCCGAGAAAGCCAAGGCCGAAGCAGAAGCCAAAGCCAAGGCGGAAGCGGCTGCAAAGGCAGCGGCATGGGCAGAAGAAGCTGCCAGGGCGATATTAGCTATCCAGAGAAAAGTAAATCAGAGCTGGATTCGTCCGCCTGATGCAGTTGGATCAAAGTGTATTGTTCGGGTTAAATTGATGTCTGATGGTACTGTAATAGACGCTACGGTCAGTTCTTGCGGCGGAGATGAAATTTTTCAACGTTCGGTAGAGAATGCGATCAAACGGGCGTCACCACTTCCAGTGCCGCAAGATAAAGAGCTGTTTGCCAAACAATTCAGGTCGTTTTTGTTTGATTTTAAGCCAAAATGAAACTCTGGCTAACAAGGCAACGATTCGCTACTTAGCAAAGTGCATGAAATAACTTGGGCAACTTGTCCTCTCTACCTCCGGGAGAGGGTTAGGGAGAGGGGAATCAAATTAGTAATACAAACTTCAAAAATCTCAGTGTTTTTTTGAGTTCAATTACAGGGGTAAGAACGTGATATTTATTAGAAGAATTTTGTTGCTTGGTTTAATGTATATTTATGTGTCAAGCAGCCATGCAGAGCTGACAATCGAAATTACTGAAGGAATAGAAAGCGCCTTACCTGTTGCTGTTGTTCCTTTTGCCTCAGCCGGAGCTCCGGTTGACATCAGTGCTGTCGTTAATGCCGATTTGGAACGTAGCGGTTATTTTAAAATGATGGCCGAACAAAGCATGTCCAGCAGACCCAGTAGCGCGCAAGAAGTTAATTTCCAGGAATGGCAATCATTAGGGCAGAACTATCTGGTTGTGGGCCGGGTAAATAACGGTGGCGGTCAATATAATGTGCAATTTCAATTGCTGGATGTATTTAAAGGCGGACAGTTATTAGGCTACAAAATGGCTTCATCGGCGGGTGATTTACGCCGAACCGCTCATCATATCAGCGACCTTATTTTTGAAAAACTAACCGGTAAAAAAGGCGTATTCAGTGGCCGCATCGCATACATAACCACTAGCAGGCAAGGCGGCCAAAGCAACCATAAGTTGCAAGTTGCCGATGCGGATGGTTTTAACCCGCAAACAATTGCTTCATCAATTGAACCGCTGATGTCGCCATCCTGGTCGCCCGATGGAAAAAAAATGGCTTATGTGTCTTTTGAAAGGAAATCAGCGGCCATTTATATCCAGACCCTGGCTACCGGCCAAAGAGAAAGAGTGGCCGAATTTCCCGGCATTAACGGTGCGCCGGCCTGGTCACCGGACGGCAGCAGGCTGGCTTTAACCTTGTCCAAAGACGGCAATCCCGATATTTTCGTTTTAAATCTGGCGTCTCGTTCCTTGCTTAAACTGACCAAAAACTATGCGATTGATACAGAACCCGCTTGGTCGCCTGACGGCGGCAGCATTGTCTTTACTTCGGACAGAGGCGGAAAACCACAGTTGTACCTCGTTTCCAGTCAGGGTGGGCAGGAAAAAAGATTAACATTTTCAGGTGATTACAATGCCCGCGGCAGTTTTTCACCGGACGGTAAAAACCTGGTCATGGTACATGGTAACGGCGGCGATTATCGTATTGCCGTTATGGACATGGCAAGTCGCTCGATCAATGTTTTAACAGGCGGGCGCTCTGATGAATCGCCCAGCTTCGCGCCGAATGGCAGCATGATCCTGTACGCTTCAAAAAATGGCAGTACAGGATTCTTATCGGCTGTGTCAATCGATGGTAAAATGCAGCAAAAGCTGGTTTTTAATAGCGGTGAAGTGCGCGAACCGGCATGGTCGCCTTAGTATTATTGGCTTAGGAACGAGCATGAAATAACTTCAACAAGGTGCTTCCTTTCCCTACGGGAGAGGGAGTCAATTGCTCAAGTTACTTCGTGTTGGTTCCTTTAGTGTGTTTTTGTATGGTTTTTACTGGTTTTTTTTGAAATTTAAGCTTGGAAATTGAAAATGACGTTTAATAAAACAGTATTGGCATTGGTGATCAGTACAGCGCTGTTGTCGGCGTGTAGTGATACCGATAATAAGGATCTGGGGCTTACCGACGGTAGCCAGAATGGTCTTAACGGTCTTAATGATGCCTCGACCAGCGGCCTGAATGACGGCTCCGGTATTAACGGTTCGGAAATGGACGGTTCGGGAAAATATGGCTCGGGAAAATATGGTTCAGGCATGAACGGCATGTCGGGAGGCGGTGCAAGCAATCTGGGTCCGGAATTCAGTGATCCAAGCAGTCCGCTATCCAAACGTACGGTGTATTTTATGCTGGATAGCAGTCAGGTTCAGCAGGATTTTGTACCGGTGATTGCTGCACATGCACAATATTTACTTGCAAATCCTTCACAACAAATGATCCTGGAAGGGCATGGTGATGAGCGGGGATCGCGCGAGTACAATATCGCACTCGGTGAACAGCGAGCAAAATCAGTCGCTAACATGATGAAAATACAGGGGGTTTCTGAAAGCCAACTGGAGCTTGTCAGTTATGGTGAAGAAAAACCGGCGGCTTATGGTAGTGATGAAGCGGCTTGGGAACAAAATCGCAGGGTTGAGCTGGTTTATAAATGAAAGCGAGTCGTTTTATAGTATTAATGGTTATATTGTTAATGGCTTTTTGCAGCGTTTATACAGAATCCTGGGCGCTACCTGAAGTTATTGACAATTCAGCATATCCGGCATCTGCACCTCGCGCCGCTACAAGCAAGTTACCTTCATCAACCAATACGATGCTGGAAATGATGGGGCGTCTTGATCAATTGCAAGCCGAAGTACAGCAGCTTAACGGTAAGGTAGAAGAGCAGGCCAATCTGATTACCGAACTGAAAAAGCAGCAAAGTACCATGTATTCTGATTTTGATGAACGCATGCAAAGCATCGAAAGCAAAACCGCTGCACCTGACCAAGCCGTTCCTGAAACGCCTGTAGAGCCGACAGCTTCAACGGATGCGGAAGCTGCTTCAGGTGCTACAGAAGCTGAAGCACCGGCTTCCGCTCCTGCGCCGGAAGCAACTCCGGCTCCGGTGGAAAATAAGGATCAGGTTTCGACACCTGCCGAGGCGACTCCTGCGGAAGCTGCTCCGGCGACTGCGCCGAAACCAGAGGTTGTACAGGCCTCCGATGGCGAAAAACAGGAATATCAACAAGCTTATAATTCGCTAAGAAACGGCCATACCGATCAATCGATTACTGAATTGACCGCCTATCTGGATAAATATCCGGCTGGTGGTTTAGCCAGTAACGCCCAATATTGGCTGGGTGAAGCCTATCGAGTCAAGCAGGATAACGACTTGGCGCGTAAAGCATTTAACGATGTTATCGAAAAATATCAGGGCAGCGCAAAAGTACCCGATGCACTTTTAAAGTTGGGTTATATTGAGATGGAACTGAAAAATACGGCAAAAGCGCGAGAATATTTAACCCGTGTTACTTCGGATTTTCCAAATACACCCGCCGCACGTCTGGCAGCAAAAAAATTATCTTTACTTGACGCTGCTCAGAATTAACTGTGAGTTCGTTACGCATAACAGAAATTTTTTATTCGCTGCAAGGTGAGTCGAATACGGTCGGTATACCGACTGTATTCATCCGGCTCACCGGTTGCCCATTAAGATGCGTTTACTGTGATACGGCATACGCATTTACCGGCGGCAAAAAAATAGCGATAGATGCGATCATTGCACAAGCCGGCCAATACGGCAGCAAGTATATTACCGTAACAGGCGGCGAGCCCTTGGCGCAGCCTTCCTGCCTTGAGTTAATGACAAAATTGCTCGATAAAGGCTACATTGTTTCGTTGGAAACCAGTGGCGCACTTGACGTGTCGGCTGTTGATCCGCGAGTCATCAAGGTTGTCGACTTTAAAACACCCAGCTCAGGTGAGCTCGGTAGAAATTTGTATCAAAATGTTGACTATTTAACGGCTCAAGATCAAGTCAAATTCGTTATTGGTAATGACGAAGATTACCAATGGTCGAAAGCTATGATAGATGATTATGGGCTGTCCGGTCGTTGTGACATATTATTTTCGCCCGTGATGGGGCAACAAAACCCAACCGAGCTTGCCGAAAAAATTCTTCTGGACAGGTTGCCTGTTCGTTTTCAACTTCAGTTACATAAACTGCTTTGGGATGACGCCCAAGGTAAATAAACCCGCATGCAAAAAAAAGCTATTGTCCTTTTATCAGGAGGACTCGATTCAATCACAGTACTTGCTTTGGCAAAACAACAGGGGTTCAAATGTTATGCCCTAAGTTTTGACTACGGGCAACGGCATAATGCCGAGTTAAAAGCCGCTGCGCAAATAGCTGCTGATTACAGGGTCGAAGATCATAAAATCATTAAACTTGATTTAGGTTCGATAGGCGGTTCGGCATTAACTGATGAACATATATTAGTGCCAGACACTCCTCAAGATGGCATACCGGTAACCTATGTACCAGCAAGAAATACACTATTTCTGACATTTGCCTTGGGTTGGGCTGAAGTTTTAAATCTGCGCGATATTTTTATTGGTGTTAATGCCGTAGATTATTCAGGCTATCCCGATTGCAGACCTGAATTTATCGAAGCATTTCAAAAATTAGCTGATTTAGCTACTAAAGCCGGGGTGGAAGGAGGGCATTTTACTATACATACTCCTCTGATCTCACTTAGCAAAGCTGAAATTATAAAACAGGGTTGCGCATTAGGAGTGCATTACCAGCGTACAGTTTCCTGTTATTCCGCCGATGATCAGGGACGAGCATGCGGTGTGTGCGATGCATGCCGCCTGAGAAAAGCAGGATTTGATGGAGCAGGAATACCCGATCCAACCCAATATAAAAAATAAGTCAAAAAAGTATTGCAATATTTTATAAATACTTCTATAATTCTATTTCTTTGTTGGGTCGCTAGCTCAGCCGGTAGAGCACCGCACTTTTAATGCGATGGTCATGCGTTCGAATCGCATGCGACCCACCACACAAGTTCTTGAAAAACCAGCTTTTTAGCTGGTTTTTTTATGCCTGTTGTTTTGCGTTATCGGGTAAGTGTAGTAAATTTGTCACAGCTTTTGCATTTTCTGCATAGCTTTGAAGATGCTCACTGGATAGATGCGCATACCGCAACACCATTGACGAATCCGCCCAACCTCCCAATTCTTGTAACACATGTAACGGTGTGCCGTTTTGAATGTGCCAGCTTGCCCAGGTATGCCGTAAATCGTGCCAGCGAAAGTCTTCAATACCAGCCCGTTTTAGTGCTTTTCGCCAAGCGTGATTATTGGCACGCGTCACGGGTTCAGATTCGTAGGTAAAAACATGGCTTTGATGTTTCCCTATTTGACTGCGTATAACGGCCAGCGCATCTTGGTTTAAGGGTACCGCAATGGCTTTTTTTGCCTTGGCTTGTTCTGGATGAATCCAGGCACAACGCCGTTGCATGTCGATTTGTTCCCATTGAAGTCCGACAACATTAGCTTCCCGTAATCCGGTTGCCAGGCTAAAGCGGGCCATCGCTTCCAGGTGAGAAGGCAATTCGGCAAATAACCGATTCGCTTCGGCGGGTGTCAGCCAACGAATCCGCTTTTCTGTGGTGGGCAGCATGCGCACATAAGGCGATTTATCCAGCCACTGCCATTCTTTTTCCGCTTTGTTCAGCACTGCCCTTAATAAGGCCATGACACGATTGACTGTGCCGTTTTTAACGCCGGTATTGAGTTTGGCTTGTTGGATGCGCTGAATCATGTTGATGTCAATGTCATCAAGATATTTATTGTTCAAGTAGTCATCCAACCATCGCAATAGCTCAATATCCGTTTGTATGCTATTTTTATGGTGCTGTTCTTTGATCCATCGAATAACGGCTTCTTGCCAAGTATGGCGGGGTTTATCACCCAGGTTTTTTACCCGCCATGCTTCGGCTTTGAGCCGGTCGTGCAGTTCTTGCGCCTCCTGTCGGTTTGCAGTCCCAGCAGAGCGTTGTATTCGCTCGCCGTTGGGTGCG
>SXIP01000156.1 GCA_005772825.1 Methylococcaceae bacterium
ACTGCTCCTGCGTTGCTCTACTTACCTACATCCATGTAGGCATCCCTCAGGGAGAGGGAAATCTTCGCTATAGCGCGATTGCCCTGGGCATCCAATAGCGCATAAACGCGATGCATAAAAAACCCGCTTTGAAAGCGGGTTTCAGGATTTACGGCATTAAATGCTATTAATCGGTGATCCAGATCAACTCGACGCGACGGTTTTCAGCTTTGCCCGCTTCCGTGCCGTTATCGGCAATCGGTTGGGTTTCGCCGTAGCCTCTGGCGATCAGTTTGTTGGTGACGCCTTTTGATTTAAGGTATTCAACCACTGATTCTGAACGTCGTTGCGACAATCTCATATTGTAGTTATCGGCGCCTTCGCTGCTGGCGTGGCCCTGGACTTCAATATCGTTTTTCTGAGGATAGTTAACCAAGCTTGCCGCGACCTCATCAAGAAGGCCTTGGGCAGTCAAGGTTAATTCCGCTGAGTCATAGTTGAAGTGTTGGCCTTTGAGCACAAGCCTGACCGGGCAGCCGCTATTGTCAATATTGCTGCCTTTAATGGTGCCGGGGCATTGATCCAGGCAGTCGTTGATGCCGTCAGCATCCGAATCCAGCGTCGAGCAATCGACAGCCTGGGCAACGGGGATTGGCGCTTCGGCTTGCGGCATTCCGGAAGGTTTGTCGCCGAGCGGTATGACGAAGCCGACATTCACCACCATGTCATGGAATGTGTCGGTCGTACGACCGAATTCAGCGCCGAAATTATTGTTGAAACGATAGCGCACATCACTGCGTAATAAAAAGTTGTCGAGTATTTCATAGGTAAAGCCCAAGCCGGTTTCGGCAATGATGCCCACAGCGCTACGGTTATACAGGCCGTTAGTGTTCATGCCGCCGACGCCGGCCACGACATAAGGCGAGAAGGTGTCGCGCATGAAGAAATACTGTACATCAGCGGTGCCGCCGGCTAATTCCCAGTCGCGATGAAACTGGTTTTTAGCATAGCCTTCGAATTCATTATAAAAACCTCTCAGTTCGACGTTGAAATGCCTGTCCAGCATTTTACCGACGCCTAAACCTGCGCCCCAGCCGTCATCGGCGCCGCGGTCGCCACCGGTATGTACGAATGAAGCAAAGGGGGCTACATACCAGCGATCATCCGGGATTTGATCCTCGGCTTGCGCCAGCGGCAGGAATGCCATGCCGGTTAATGAGGCAATGGTGAGCAAATTTTTCTTCAGCATAATATTTTCCTTCGGTGTAGTTAAGAATAAAAAATGGGGCTAATGCCATCCTGACAGAAAACACGCCTTACGGTAACCGGTGTTGCTAAATAATCTCAGGTGTAGCTTAGTTGCAACATTAGCAACCCGTCCGTGCGCTAGCGCACATAAGCGTCTTGCCGAGCACAATATTTGCGCTTTTTTTATGATATGAGTCATTCGAAGCGCCATTGTTATTAGGATTGGCCTGTTTTTTCGATGACGGGGCAAAGGCATGGGTTCAGGAGGCAGGGCTTCAAACAGTTGGCGCTTTTGACGATGCAGGAACTTTTACCGGTCACCGTCATTGTCTCCCACTTGACACGCACCGAAGAATATGTGCGTTAGCGTACCGACTGCCGCCGGTTTTGCCGCTAAAGTGTCTTCAAGGTTTTACGAAATCCCAGTCTCCACTTGAAGCCCTGTGCTTGGTCGAGATGAATTACCCATTTTTGGTCACACCTGTTTTTTTACCTTGGGAGAATTCCATGATTCAGCCGGCCCACACTGAACCGACCATGCAAGCCTGTATAGAGGCTTGTAACCATTGTCATCAGGTTTGTTTGCAAACTGCCATGAACCACTGCCTGAAGACCGGAGGAAAGCATGTTGAAGCACAGCACTTCCGTCTCATGATGAGCTGCGCCGAAATCTGCCAGACCTCAGCCAATTTTCAGCTCAGCAGTTCTCACTTTCATCGTCGTGTTTGCGAGGTCTGCGCCGAAGTTTGCGAGGCCTGCGCAGTGGATTGCGAGAAGATCGGCGGCATGGATGAGTGCGTCGCGGCCTGTAAAGCCTGTGCCGAGAGTTGTCGACAAATGGCGAAGGTTCAGCACTAGACGACCAAGCGGCTGCGAAAACGGCATCCGATCTTGAATGTTAGTCGACTAGGTGTCTTTGACGCTGGAAATTGCGCCATCACTTAAATTATCAGGGAGTGTTCTCATGAATCCAATACTTTTAGATCTGAACGAGAAATCCGCCGATATTCAGGCATCGGCAATCATTTCAACGGACGGCATGGTTCTAGCCGCCGTTATACCGAATGATATGGATGAAGATACTCTAGGTGCGATAAGCGCCGGTCTCTATTCATTTGGCTCTCGCAGTGCAAAAGAATTTGCCGGCGGCATGATAGAACAAATCATCGTTCGTTACGCTAACGGCTATTTTTTAATGGTTCATGTCGGAAAAGAACTGGTTCTAACAGTTATCACCAAAACGCATACAGAGCTTGACCTGATTCTTTTAGAGCTGAAACGAACTGTTGAAAAAATTACGGCTTATCTAAATTCAGAGATTCTGATGGCGTAAATGAAATCCCCGGATACAACAAAAATGTTTATTGATCCGTAAATGTTTTAATTCAAAGCGCCCCATCAAGGCGCTGAGGATCGTACATAGTTTATTTTTTTAATCATCAATGGAGATTTACCCATGAAACACCTAACCAGAATTTTTACCGCGTTTTTCCTGGCCCTGACGTTATTAACGGCGGCGGGTTGCGCATCGACGGAAAAACACGAGGGCACCGGCGAATATGTAGATGACAGTGTCATCACCTCCAAGGTCAAGGCGCTGTTATTCGATGATCCGAGCCTGAAATCCGGCGAGATCAATGTCGAAACCTTCAAGGGCGTGGTCCAGTTGAGCGGCTTCGTAAATTCCAGCGCCGATATTGACAAGGCTGTAGAAATTACACGCGGCGTTAGCGGTGTGGTCTCAGTCAAAAACGATATGCGTCTTAAATAGAGGATAAAACCATCATGGACACCATAGACAAAGCATCCAAATCCGCACATGAAGCTTTCGACAAAATTGCCGATGCAGGCAGTCACGCCGCAGACGCGCTTGGCGAAAAAGGCCGGGAACTGAAAAATGCCGAACAGGAATTGATGGAAAATTGCTGCGGTTATGTTCGCAAAAATCCCATGACCTCGCTGGGTATTGCGGCAGCGGCAGGTTTTCTGTTGAGCCGCCTGTTAAGCAGTCGCTAGTTTAGTTAGGAACGTTAGCCATCATGAATTCTGACGCCGTAGAGTATGAAACGCCGGGAGCAACGGCAACATGCGCTGACCCGGCGGAGGAGCCCGGTATTCTGGAAGACAGCCGGTCCTTATGGCACGAACTGCGGGCATTAAGTTACGATCACCTCCGGCTGGCTGCTTTGGAAACGCGGCGGGCGGGCGAGAGCTTGGTGGATATGATCATGGCAGGCGTGATGGCGGCAGTATTGCTGAACGGCGCGTGGCTGGGACTCGTGGTTGCCGCCGTGCTGTGGCTGGTTGAGCATGGCATTATGGCGAGTAGCGCGGTATTGATTGCCGTGGTTTTCAACCTGTTGCTGGTGTTCGCGCTCTGTGGCGTGATACGCCGCAAGAGTGCTTACCTGCAATTCCCGGCGATTCTCCGCAGTCTTAAGCCCATGCCGCCAAGGCAGCGGGATAGCGAGAAGCCATGATGGCGAATTATTTCCCGAATCGATACGGACCTAAGTCACTGACGGCTCAAATCAGGGTGGCCGAGCGGCAGGTGTTGAACCGCAAACGGGAAGTCGGTGTTCGAACCGATACCCTGATCAGCAAGATACGCCAACAGATAAGGGCTCCGGCAACCCTATTATTGGCGGGCGGCGCAGGATTTATTATCGGCGAACTTACCGCCAAGCGCCTGATACCTAATATCCGTGGTGCTGCCGATAAACCGGGCGTCACCGAGACCAGCCCGCTGAAGATTGCGTTGAACCTGATGGCTTCGGTTCACACTTTATATACGGCCTTGCCCATAGCCTGGATGATGAAGTCATTTTATCAACCCGCTGCAAGGGGACATTCTCGAAAAACAACAAAAATAAATAAAAACAATAGGTCATGACACTTATATTTGCTTTTACGATTTATATCTACTTTGCTTGTTGACTGACAACTGGGTAATTAAAACATGAAACCAAAAACGATAATCGACTCTCAGGATAAACTATTAAACCATAAGCAACGGGTTGCTTTTCATGAAGCCGGACACGCGGCGGGCATTCATTTTAATAATAAGGCCAGGCAACTGCCGCCGGTTTTTTTTAACATTATTTTAAATATAAGCGGCGGGACAGAACCGGGCGCCATGGCTTATCAACGAATGGGCGACGATTGTATTGCAAGACTGGAAGGCGGGCGCTTAATTGAAACACTGGTGCCTCCTGTTAATCATTCGGATGGTGACTTAACGGAACACAATGATGTATTTGAGCAATTGACCAAGGAATACAATACAGCTTTTGAGACAGATATTATTAATCTGCTTGTCGGGCCGTTTTCGGAAGCCAGATTTGTTGCTGACACTGATGATGAGCTGTTTAATCATAAGCTGGTCAATCTGAAGGCATTAGAAAATTATGGCGGTGGTTCCGATCTTGCCCTGGCAAATGATTATTTACAAAGTTTCTCTGCCGATCAACAACAAAAAGATGAAAAATTGTATGAGTTATTTATCGCCGCATATGAGTTTGTCAATAATGATGCAAACTGGGCGGGGCGGCAGTCACTAAACTGGCTGAATACATTCTTACTAGCAGTAAAAATATTATTTGCTGTGAAGAGGTTGTTTCAATTCTTGATTATTCGATGAGTCGTTTTCAAAATCGGAGAGTTAATTCACGTTTTCCATAACAATAGATAGCCTCCAGCAATACTTCCGCCTTTTCTCAAAGGGGGAAGTGAATGACTCCGAACTCAATCTTGGTACTTATCCGGGTTAGGCAATGAGCGCATCAGGCCAATCGGTAGATAGGCTGTTCCAGCCGGAGACCGCGTGAAACAACGTCGGTAGCGGTTGACATCACGGGTCTTTCCGGGCGAGGGGAAGGCGATACAAAACGACTTTTTCGCCTTTTTTCAGGAGTATTTTGAAATGTTGAATAAAGCCATTCACCTTGGCCTTGCTCTTCTATCCGCCCTACCGGCCTGGGCCGCTTGTAATGAAGATGTCCCCGCCAACGAAGTTGGAGCGACCGAGCGGATCGTGCAGATGATTGAGGAAAGCGTTCGGGCCGAAGCCAAAAAGGGGGCGGCTCGAAGAGACGCTCACGCCAAGGCCCACGGTTGTGTAAAAGCCCAATTTCACGTTCTCGACAAGTTGCCCGAGGAGCTCAAGGTAGGGATCTTCAGGGAAGTTCGCACTTACCCGGCATGGATACGTTACTCCAACGGCTCCGGTACCGTGCAGGACGACTCGGTCGGCGATGCGCGAGGGATGGCGATCAAATTGATGGGCGTCAAGGGTAGCGAGTCCGGTACGCAGGACTTTGTGATGATCAATCACCCGGTGTTCATCGTACGGAACGCGGCTGACTATGTTGAATTTCAGAAAGCCGTTTCGGAAGGCAACCCCATCAAGTTCTTTTTCCCCGGATTGAATCCCTTTGATTTTCGACTGCACGAATTGGGAATTGCCCTTGCACTTCGGGGTTTGAAGGTTGCCAACCCGCTGGACAGCCGATATTGGAGCATGACGCCTTATCTATTCGGGGATACGACTTCAATGAAGTTCTCCGCGCGCGCTTGCGGGCCGACTTCGTCGTTCATCGAAACGGACAGCCCTGATTTCCTGCGCGATAATATGCGCAATCATCTCGCCCAGGGCGAAGCGTGCTTTGATTTCATGGTCCAGCTACGTAAACGCCCGCAGTTAATGCCCATTGAAGATCCGACGCTCGAATGGAGCGAAAAGGATTCGCCCTTTATTCCGGTGGCGCGTATCACCATCTCGCCTCAGGCATTCGACTCGCCCAAGCAAATGGCATTTTGCGAGAACCTTTCTTTTACGCCCTGGCATGCGCTTCCCGAGCATCGGCCTTTGGGTGGGATCAACCGGGTACGCAAGGCGGTTTATGAAACGATCTCCCGTGTTCGTCATGAACTCAACGGTAACCCTCGGCGCGAACCGACAAGCTTCTGAACCCAATGCCTGTGCTGCCGATGGCTATCCCAACACCTATCAATTTCTTTACTCGTCATTTCGGATTGCAAAAAAAAACGGCGGGTTAAATACCCCGCCGTTTTTTGTAATACCGAAACCGACAGATGCTTACTGCGCGGCTTTCAGGTGAGTGACGGCTTCCTCGGCGGATTTTTTCGCCAAGTCGTCGTGCTTCAGCTTGCCGTGATCGATAGCGGCATTCAGGCTGGTGATGCCTGCATTGAGGTGTTCAACGGCGGTCTTCGCATGGACATTCGCTGCTTCGGCATGTTCGGCGATGGATTTGCCATCGACCGCTGTAACGGCGGCTTCTGCGTGCTTGAGTGCTTCCGCCATGTGGCTTTCCTCAACGGCGTAAGCGCCGAACGAGGTCAAGGCCAAAAGGGTGGCCGCGCATAAACCGGTGAGTTTCATGTTGGTGAATTGCATGTTTATTTCCTGTGAAAAGGCATTTGTGAATTTCGTTGCCGCCGTGTAGCCAATCCGGTCTGTCCGGACTCTGTCACACGGTTCAGCAGCGTATTGTTTTAGATGCTGTCCTTAATATCTTCCTTCAGATCGCCCAGGCCCGACCGGACCTTACCGATGTTCTTTTGCACATTGCCTTCTGTTTCCATACCTTTGTCATCCAGTATGACGCCGGCGGCTTCCTTGACTTTACCTTTTGCTTCTTCGACTCTGCCTTTTACTTGATCTTTGTTCATGAGTGTCTCCTGATGTATTAGCCATGACCGGATAGCCATGATCAAAGCGTGGGATGATGTTTCCCGTCGCTCAGTTAATACGATATAGGTAAATCCGGGCATGGTCGGTGCGGCAGCACACATATACTAAAGTTACCTTTACGCTTCGCTTGTTTAACCAGGAGGGCGATTTCGGGGCGATTAGGCAACGCCAAACAGTCATTGAAAAAAGCCGGCTCGATATGTGCTGCAGCGTACAGATGAATTTTGAAATAAAGAGGATAAATGCTCGATAACAGATGATGCCGGTGAGGACTTAGATGCAATCGAAGTCGCTATGCAGCATCGTTATAAATGTAGAAACCTTTTTAGGAGAGAGAAATGGCTATTAATACCAATGCAATACAAAGTCTTCATGCAGCTAACGTTAATCGTCCGGTTGATAGCGCAGACCTGACTTACTCGGAGGGTCATACCCCCGGCACAAGGGCTGCATTTTCAGGCTCAACTTTTACGTTGACTACGGATACGGATACCTTCAGCGGGGCTGCGGGCGATGACGTGTTTTCCGGCACCTATAATGATGGAGCGACCGGAACGTTCGGCGTTACCGATAACCTTGATGGTAAGGCGGGCATTGATACATTGAATATAACCCCTATTGGCGTTGCAGCCATTACGCCCGCTGATGCTTACTGGAGCGACATCAGCAATATCGAAAGGATCGTGATCAACACAACCGGCGCCGGTGCGCAGACCATTACGACCGGCGCTTTTTTTCAAGCGGCATTTGCAGCGGCTGGTGTCGATCTGACGACAACATCCGTGGCCGGGGCGATTACGGTGGACATGAGTTCATTTACCGGGGCTGCAGTACTGACAACAACATCTACCGACGGCGCGCAGACCATTACTGCCGGTACCGGTAGTGTCAAAATGACGGTAACATCGACAGCAGGTGCGGAGACTATCGTCGCCGGTACAAGCAATGCCGAGGTGACGGCAATATCCGGGGCCGGTGCGCAGATTATCGGCGGCGCACATCTTGTCTCAGTGACAGCAACATCCAATGCCGGTGCGCAGACTATTACCAGTACAGGTAGAGGCGCTGTCACAGTAACGGCGTTATCGACTGCCGGCGCCCAGACTATTGTTACGGGTGCAGGGGCGGATGTTGTAACAGCAACGACATCCGCCGCAATTAACACCATTAGTACCGGCGCAGGCAATGACACCATCGCCATCCTGGCTTCCACTGTAGCGACGGGTAACTATAACCTTAACGGTGGCGCAGGCGCTGACACCATCAACGGCGGTACGGGTAATGACTCTATCATTGGCGGCAGCGGCAGCGATACTATCAGCACAGGTACCGGCATTGACAAGGTTAATGCCGGTTTGGGCAACGATACCATAGTCGGCGGCACTGATACCGCAGGCGACATGCTTATCGGCGGCGGCGGTGACGATAATATAATCGGTGGCGGCGGTAATGACCTTATTACCGGCGGCGTCGGCAATGATACTCTCAATGCAGGTACCGGCGGCGCTGACAAAGTCCGTGGTGGATCGGGTAACGATACCATAATCGGCAGTACCGATACGCTGGGCGACAGTCTTTCCGGCGGCGATGATGACGATACCATCGTCGCCGGCGGCGGTAATGACGTAATAACCGGCGGCAATGGTAATGACTCTATCAATTCAGGTAACGGTATTGACTATGTCAATGGTGGTTTTGGTAACGACATTATTGTCGGTGGTACCGATACTTCAGGCGACAGGCTTGCCGGCGGCTCCGGTGTGGACACTATAGTCGGTGGCGCCGGCAATGATTTTATCGTTGGCGGCCTTGATGCGGATACACTTTCAGGCGGCCTCGGACAAGACAACTTTATCTTAAATTCACTATTGAGCTTTGATACCATCACCGATTTGTCGGTAACTGATGACACTCTTAGTATTAATAATGCAATCTTTACGTCTATAACTACCATCACAGCCGGTAATTTGGTGATAGGCGCCGCCGCCCTTGATGCGAATGATTTTTTGATTTACAACAACAGCCAGGGCGGCTTGTTTTATGATGCAGACGGTAATGGCGCGGGCGCGGCTGTAGAAATCGCTGTAATCGGTGTGGGTTTAAATTTAACCGACTCAAATTTCGCCGTTATCTAGCGGAGACTCTTTGTTTCAGAGTCTTTGATCTCGTCAAGAAACTGTATTACCCAGACAGCGACACGCGGCAGGCAACTATTTAATGACGCCTGTTTCTCCCGGATGGCGAAAAAATCGGGTTCGTGCAGGTAGGGATTGGCAAGTCTGCCGACATCCATTGCATCATGGCTCAGGTCAATGATGCGCCCGCCGATCAGATTGTATTGATGTTCGTAGTGACCGCGGATGGAACCGCCGAACACTTGACTCATGAAGAGGCTGCCGTATTTGCAGGAGCCGGAGAGATCGGCAGGCGGCGCGGTATGCCGCTCGGCGGCTCGTTCACACCATTTACGGAACACAAAAGCCTTGGCTTGCGCGAAGCGTTCGTAAGAATAAGCGAGTTGCGCCTCCCTTTCTGCCGTCAAGTCGGTCATAGCCATGCGCTCTGCAAATGCCCGTACGCGGGAAAAGTCTGCAAGCGCTTGTCTTCCAGCGGTTTTCCCACCGTAAAATGATACAGGCTTTGCAGTGTGTCATCCTTGATGCCCAGTATTTCATGCACGCTGTCGTCAAAATAGCAGCCGATACCGGTGCCGCGAATGCCGGAGGCTTCCGCCTCCAGGTACAGCACCTGCCCGATCAGTCCGCATTCCCAGAATAAACGGCGGTAAAGCCACGGCGATAGAGCAAGGCTCTCGCTGAATTCGGCCACCATCGCCAGGCTAAATGCGCTGTCGCTGGCGATGGGTTGATGGCAGGACAGGGTTTTAGCGAGCTGTTTCAAATCACCGGTATACAAGTGATAAAACGGCAGATTGTCCGATTGTTTTTGCCAATCGAACTTATCCAGCGTGGCCGCCTGACATTTTTCCAGCGCGGTATTATCCCTGAGCAAGGCATACAGGCCGGATGTTAAACCTTCCACTCGATGCACAAAAATAAACAAATGAATTTTCGGCGGCCATTGCCATGGATCGAAAGCAGCGGCGCCCGGTAAAACCGCAGCCAGCATCCGGTAAAAATCGCTCAAGGGCAGTGGCGGCATTTTGCCGTCAAACTGCTGCGCACTGCGGCGTTGGCGGATGATGGCTGTGGCGGATTGGATGCAGGATGAGGCAGGCAAAACGTGTTGAGGCGCTTGCCAGACCGGTTCTTCAGTGCGGGGTTTGTGCGCCGCGTCGGCGACTTCATCAATGACCGGCCACTTATATAGATGATAAGCGCGCAGGCTGTCGGCCTTACCGAACCACGCCGCTGATTGTGCGGTTGCCAACAAAACGTCGGCGTTTAACGGCGTGATGTGATTATGCGCGATGATCCGGCAAATCATATCGGGCGATTCATGCTCCAGCGCTTTGAAATCATCCTTTCGATCCAGACCCAACAAAAGGGAAATGTCGGCATCCGACCAGCCAGGCAGTAATTGCACCGACCAGCCCAGCGTTGCCGCCGCATAGCGCAAGGCGCCCAAGGCATGGCCGGTATCATGCTGGCAATAACGGTAGGCGCGTTCGCCGTATTTCCACGCCTCCCGCCAATGAATGGACGACAGGCCGATCAGCAATGCGGCATCGGTTAAGGTCTCATCAAACCGGCAACGCTGTTCCAGGCTATGGTCATGGCTAACATAGTGGTAAACACCGGATTTGATAAAGTCGTTGCCGGTACTGACCAGGTAAGCTTCGGTCGGATGTAGGTTGCCGCTGGACGGATTGCAGCGCAATGCCCAGCGGTTCGGGCCGAATTGTTTCCAGGCCGATAAACCGAACGCCAATTCCAGCATTAAGCCGACATTGTTCAGATCCAGCGGCTGCATCGGAATCGCCTGAGGATTGTCGAGGTCGCTAAACAGCGGCTGCAAATCGCGTCCGGGCGCGGGCAATGTCAACATCTCGCACCCGGAGAAGCGCCGGAACGGATCGGGTTGATCATCCCAGTCTATCGTCTCCGGGCCTTTGGCGTAGCGTTGCAGGTGGTGTTTGGTACGCTTGTGGTAGTTTTGGATAGTGGAGGTGTTAGGGTTCATAAATTGGACTATTTGCAGCTATGCTCAGGACATAATTGTTTAAGGTTGATGTTGAGCAACTGCAGCAAGTTAATTTGCTCTTCCCAGTCGCTATCTGTCGCATTGACGATTTTGGCCTTAGCGACAACCGCAGTGGCTAAGAATTTTCGGTCTGAATTATCCAAGGTATTTTCAGGCAATTCATCAAAGCCACGATTGCTATCGATGGATTCAGTGATCACCACGGTGTGGATTTTTTTGCCGCTATATTGATGGTCATGCAGATATTTAAAGAACATATCACCCACTCCAGGTTGTCCCGCATAACTCAGATGTCTTGCATACTCAGCCATAATTAATCCGGTGAGATCGATGGCTATGTGCAATTTCTTGCAATTCTCTAAAAATTCGATACAAGCAAATTGGCAGGCAAGGGACGCGTGCGTATCTTTGCCGTTCGCACTAATAGCGACATTGGTGTCAATGACAAATTTATCCGCCATTGTTTGATGCGGCTAGCATTTTACGTTTCAGTATGGCTTTCTGGGTTTCGGCAATTTCCGTCATTTCATCGCCAAAAAAGTTTTCCGGCCAATTTCTGATCTCGCCAAATAAATCAATATCTAAATCCGATAACTTCGATACGCCTTGTACGCTGTCACAAAAATAGAGCTTTAACTCTTTGGCGGGGTATTGTTCTTCGGCAATACGGCGTTGAAAACGCCTTAACAAATGTTCGCTATGGCTTTCGATAATGACTTGAATATTGCGGTGATTAGCGACTTGTAAAATGACATCCGCCAGGCCGCTTTGCACGGAAGGATGCAGATGAATTTCGGGTTGTTCCATCAAAACCGTGCTGCCTTCAGGGACATAATAGAGTAGTACCAAAGCTGGTAAAACTTGGGAAACACCGAAGCCAACATCGGTTAAAAAGGCTTCCGGGCTTTCTTCATCGCGTTTGACAATAGCTCGGTATAAATTTGATCCTTCCACAATTTCTCGAATAGAAAATTGTTGGATTAAACCTAATTCTTTGAGCCAATAAGCAATCACCTCCTGAAAAGATAAGATTTTTTTTCTATAACCGACATTTCGTTTTTCACCTCGTAAGGTAGCGGACAGAATAGCGTCAACAGTCCGTTCACCCCGATAACCAACATCAAATGGCCTCGCCCCTGACCACTGATATTCCCTTTTTGGATATTCGCGCAATGGGCCGAGGTAGTAGATTTGATCCATCATATTTTCGTATTCAAATTCAAAAAAACTTAAGAAATCAGCATTTTGATAATATGTTTTTGCTTGATCAGGAAATAAATGTGTTTTGATGGGTCCAGGTAAATTCCAAGCCCTGCCTTGCTGTCTGACAAATAGAAACTCTTTACCACTGTCAGAACTCGCTTTAAGTATATATTCCTTAGCAGATTCTTTAGGTTTCATTATTTCAAAAGTGTGTTGAGCAAAACGATAGGTTAGATATTGAGATTTCATTTCTTGGTTTTTAAATGACACTCCGGCTGATGTTTCTAACAAATCACCTTGAAATAAAATGTCTGCTCTTTTTCCAGAAGGGTTGGATATTTTCAATGGCTTGTTAAGTTGCCATTGCAATATCCAATCTAACGGTAAATTATCCTGATGTTTATGCACCATATCCTTAAATGTCCCCAAATTGACAAGCTGGTTTGGGCCGCCTAAGTCCAATACTAATCCTCTGTCTGTCGCATTTTTGGTCTGTTTTAGCATCAACAAAAATTGCAATATGCTGGTTTTCCCTGAGCTGTTCGTGCCAAACAATCCTGTAACACGCCCTAACTGTATATCCAGTTTTTGCCAAGCTTTGAAGTTTTCAAGGTGTAATTGCGTTAGCATCGTTTTGTCATCGGTATGATTTTTAATAAAATTATTATCCGTTCCCATAATAGCAGGAATAAATATCTCATCAAAACAGGTGCTTGTTCACACATTGTGATTTTCAATTCACCAACTTCGGCTCCACCATCAAATCCTCAAGCCAGCATCCTACCGGGTTGCCGAGATTCATATGCTTATCCTCAAAGCGCACCAGAAACACGCTGCGTTCGGGCTGTTCTTCGATATGGCCTATCATCGTGATAACGCCGCGCGTTCCGGCTTCCGCGAGCACATCGCCTTCGGCGCCGCCGGGTATTGAGCCGTCATCGGTAATAGTGATTGCGGCATACACGACATCGCCTATATCCAGGTCTTCTACTTTCATGGTAACTCCTTAGCTTGATAATGGGTGATTTTGTAGCAAAGCTTACAAAATCCTGTGGATTGTCTTATGTAAGCTATCCCACCCTTTGTCACTAAATAATTATTTCTATGTAATTTAATGACTTACAAAAATAAAATGGGATGGCATACAGGTTGCTTTAGACTGATTGAAGTATGTACAAGAACGATGCCAAACCCTTCAGGAGACTTGTTGTGATTACATTAACAGAAAAAGCTATTAACGCTGTCGGTCGCTTTATCGCCAGTTCGGAAACACCGTCAGCCGGGCTTCGTATCGAAGTCACCGATGGCGGTTGTTCAGGTTATCAATACGGCTTGAAACTCGAAGGCAATCACACGGCGGAAGACACCGTCATTGATTGCGGCGAGGTCAAAGTTTTTGTCGATCCGGTCAGCCTGCCGATGCTCGATGGCATGTCCATCGATTTTCTCGACAGTATTGACGGTTCGGGATTCAAGTTTAGCAATCCGAATGCCGCCAAAAGTTGCGCTTGCGGTTCTTCGTTTAATCCCAACCCCAGCGGAACCGGAACCAAGACCTGTTCATAATATTGAGTATCAGCCGGGTACCTACGCGTACCTACATAAAGCCGATTTTTGAAAGGTACGCAATGCGTACCCGACGCATTATGGGCAATCAGTTTGCCCGAGGACACAGCCATGTGGGACTATTCAGACAAAGTAAAAGAACACTTTTTTAACCCGAAAAATGCCGGTGCCGTGGTTGACGCCAATGCCACCGGCGAAGTCGGCTCCATCAGTTGCGGCGACGCCTTAAGGCTGACCTTGAAAGTCGATGATGCGACCGAAGTGATCCTTGATGCCGGTTTCCAGACTTTCGGTTGCGGCTCGGCGATTGCGTCATCGTCGGTATTGACCGAAATCATCAAAGGCATGACGCTAGATGAAGCCTTGAAAGTCACCAACCAGGATATTGCCG
>SXIP01000157.1 GCA_005772825.1 Methylococcaceae bacterium
CTGTAAACCCAGATTGAATTGATTGAAAAAGTGGGGGTTCATAATTATCTGCAATCGCAGATGTAACCCTAAAAGATAAAAGACTGCAAATCGAAGGAAGTGTTTCGGGCTGCCAAGGTGAAGCTCATCGCTCGCGAGCGACGAGCTTCACCTTCTTAAGGAGTTTCCAGTTGATCAATATCCGCTTGATGCCCCTCAAGTCGCTGTATTGTGGACATCACAAGTTATTGTCCAAGCGGTTTGATTCAAGCGCTTTTACAGGGTTATCGACCACTGTTACGGAAACCGGCGTAATGAATTGTTTATCATCCGGCGCATTGCCGCTTTCCACCAATCTCAAGTGATGTTTGACGTTATTGTTGGGATAACTGTATATAGCCGGGCCATAAGCCGTGCTGACGTATTCAACATTAAAATCGGTCGTTTGCAAGGCAACGCTGGCGGGGTAACTGTAAATCGCCGGTCCCGCCGACTTATCAACATAAATTATTTTTGCACCGTCCGCCTTGCGATCGACAACGGCATTAGGATAACTTTGAATAGCGGGCGTAAAGGCCCTATCGTTATAAATTAAGCCGTCGTTCTCTATTGCTTCAGCTTGTACGGCGGAAGCGTTTAAAATGCCTATCGTTAATACGGCGATAAGGGCGGCAATGTGTTTTTTATTTTGTGTGTTCATGACTTTTCTCCTGAAAATGGTTTGTTTCACCGTGCCTCTAAATCGTGTTAAAGGCTTGTCTCTCGGCTTGGTGAAAACAATAAAGAAAAAGCTGGGTTATGTATAATCGATTGTTTTTATAATATTGATTGATACTATCTATAGTTGCTTGATTGAATCCGATGTGCTCCATAATATGAGTTTCGATAACTGTATCGAGTCTTGTCGGGACTTTTAGTTCGTTATTTATGGGATCTTATTTTTTGCCTGGCGTTCTAAGGACTCAAGCTTTTCTCAAAGGCCATGCCAACACCGCTAAAGTCGTCTTGCAAGCGATGCAATTCCTTAACAACAAGGTTGAAAGTGACGGTGGAGTTTTTGACCGGCGTTTATGCGAGCGGTAAAAGGTGGGTAAAACCCATGACTCTTCGGTTTGATGGCGCCCTCCCTGAGGAGGGCTGAGTTCGTGCAGTTATTGCAGGCTAAATCCTTAGGGAGTAGTGATGGAAATATGCTTGCTAACGCTTCTTGATATGCCGTTTTTTGCAAAAGTAGCATTGATATTGGTAGCGTAGTTTTGATAATTGGGCAGGTTTTTTACTATGAGGTGATGTGTGTCTATCGGAAATACCAGAGATGACGATATATTGTCGAATAATGTCCAGGTTGTATTGTCGTTATACGATCTGTAAATTTTCACACCGCCGACAAGAAGGCTTGTTATATAGCCTGTCCGACTATTATCGGTTATTGAGGCAGGGCCTTCGACGATCAGCCTACTGCAATTTGATTTGGTGTAATCCGCGGCCGCATCAGGAAAAATATAGTTACATTCAAGACTGGTCGACCCTTTATCATTAGAACAATAATCATGGTTAAAGCAGGCGGTTGAATAGACGTCGGAGTTTGAGTTAAAGCCGGCAAGTACGCCGTCACAGCCTTTACCACATCTTCCTTCACATGCACTGGGTTCACCATTCCACCATGGACGGATTATTCTAGGCGTCGTTGTTTTCCATGTCACTTCCGGAGGGAAAATCGATACGTTGTCAGGATATCTGGCGGCTCTGTACTGGCCTATGGATTTGCACAGCGAAGCGGAACCTAATGACGGCGAAATTGCGCCGCCTGTCATGGCTTCTTTGCTGGTGTCGATTTGTGGAAATTTCCTGTCCAGCTTATCGGTCAGCTTAGGATCTGTCAGTTCATGGAAGCGGTCTTGCTGCTTTACATGGTTAAGGCTTGAAGATTTGACAACAAAAATGTGATCGTTAAGCGGCGAAGTCGACTCTACAGCATTTTTCCACAGGTAAACCGGAAGGTTTTGAGGCCACGAGTACAGCACTTCTATGGCTTTTAGCAAGTCATCGTTACTGCCGTTAGTCGCGCTGATTTTTTTGGCTATCGCGGAAACAACCGTTAAATCATTCTTTTCCAGATACAAAATACTTCCAAACCCATCAGCCAGCTTGATGTAGAGCTCATCGCCGCCGACTTGCAAGGTCAGCACTTTATTGTTCAACTCAATATTCAGGCGCTTCATCTTCGCCGCCATCGGCTTTGTAACGCTCCTTGAGGATTCGGCCTGATATTTAACACCGCTCACTATCGAGTATCTTGGCGCCGGAAAATCGCCGGGGATAAGCACGCTTTCTTCAGCAATCACACCATAACTGAAACTGAAAATAAGCGTAAACGCTGCCAGGTAAAATATTGTTTTCATTGGTGTAGCCTCATTTTTTAACAATGGTTGCTATGCCGTTAGCGTGTTATTACGCCCGCTAGCGTTCGAGCTTGTATTATCTGGGGTTATCAGGCGGTGGTCTGTTCGTTAAAACACATAGAGTAAAAATGGCTTTCCATGACTTTATGTGCTGGAAGGTTGCGGGAATCCAAGCGTATTGGCGACAAGCTTTTCTATGTGCGAAGCCGCACAGATGGATGATGAACGGCTGTGTATATTTACAACACAGGCAAGAGGATTAATGGAATTTACAGAGACTCACTCGTTAAGAAAAAATCGAGTGATCCTGACTAAAGTCCGAACAACAGTCATTTATTTGAATCTTGTCTGAAATGCCCGCCAAGAACTTTCAACGAAACTTGCTCGGATTGGGTCAACTGGAAATTACATCTTTCTGTTTGGATTATCATCGTTGCGCGTGGTGACAGATCCGATATGTCAGATTTTTTAAGGTAAATAATCATGAAAACATTTCAATCAACAAAGACTCCAATGCCGGGTCACGGCGTCAAATTATTAGTTCTGGCGGGTACAATGGTATCTCTGCTGGGCGCCTCTGTGGCCGCCTGGAGCAGCCCGGCGCTGATCAGTGACAGTTTTGTGTCATCGCCTTTTATACCCGGCGACAGACACGGAGCCGACCCTAATATACGAGTCAGCCAGACCAACACCGCATTCTTGAAATATACCCTGATCAGGTCATTACCGTCCGGGCTACTCGCCACCGATATTGAAAAAGCGACGTTGCGGTTTTTTGTATCCAAAGTAAATACCGAGGGTTACCTCACCATCAGGCCGGTAATTGAAGGCTGGAAAGAAGATACGATCCCGGTTGCCGGTATTTCGCCCGCTTTGAGCGACGTGAAGAAAATCTACAAGATTTCCAAAACTTTTGAAGGGCATTGGGTGCAAATTGATGTGACCAAGATAGTTAGGGGTTGGACGGCTCTTCCGACAAGAAACCTTGGAATTGCCTTGATCGCGGAAGGCGATAGTCCATTAAACTTCGTTTTCGATAGTAAGGAAAACACGACCACCAGTCATGAAGCCTTATTGGATGTGGTAATGAAAAGAGGTACCGGCCCTACCGGCGCAACCGGTCCTCAGGGTAGTCCGGGGCTTACCGGGAGTCCCGGTCTGCAAGGCGCAATGGGCAACCCAGGCCCGCAAGGAGTCGCTGGCCTAACAGGTAGTACCGGTGCTACAGGCGCTACCGGTGCTACAGGTGCTACAGGTGCTACAGGTGCTACAGGTGCTACAGGCGCTACAGGCGCTACAGGCGCTACAGGTGCTACAGGCCCAATCGGGCTATTGGATTTCGCTGATTTTTATGCGTTGATGCCGCCTGACAATCCCGCAACCGTTGCTCCTCTCACCAACATATTGTTTCCACAGAATGGGCCTACTGCGATTGGAAGCGGAATTGTACGTGTTGATACGTCAACATTCACTCTGGTCAATGCCGGAACATATCACGTTGAATACCAGGCCAGCGTTGATGAAGCAGGGCAGCTGGTATTGATGCTCAATGGCGCAGAGCTTCCCTACACCAAGGTAGGACGCGCAACGGGGACCAGTCAAATCGTGGGAACGGCGCTTGTTACAGCAACAGCCGGCCAGACTCTCAGCGTTCGCAATTCCAGTGCCGGAACATTAACGATGACGCCCATTGCCGGAGGACCGTTGGCTGTTTCGGCGCACCTTATCATCATGCGCGTACAGTAGACATAACGACCCTATCCCCGTGATAGGGTCGCTGTCATTCAGTTAAGGAAAAAGCACTAATATTCAAGGGGCGCTCGGTTCCAAGCCCGAGGCTCGGCAA
>SXIP01000158.1 GCA_005772825.1 Methylococcaceae bacterium
CATCGTCGTGGCGAAGAAGATGGAAACGTTCACGTACGATCCCGCGGTTGATTCATTCAAAGGCTGGCTGCTGTATGTGACGCGCAAGCAGATCGCGATGCAGTTCCGCCGACGGCAGCGGGCGAGCATTTCCGCGCGGGGAATTACCGGTATCCTGTTCAGATAGGCCTGATCGATTTCCTCATTGCTGCGGTCGATGGCGCTGGAGGCGACCACCACATCAACTTCGGTGATGTTTTCGCGCTTATGACCGATAGTAATAGTGACGCCGAGCTCTGCCAGCCTTTGTGTTACGGCACTTTCCTTGATGTCCGAGCCGGAAACCCGGTAACCCAGATTGGACAGCACTTCCGCAATACCGCTCATACCGGTTCCGCCGATGCCGACAAAATGTATTTTGTCGATGTTGCCCAGCATTTGGGTTTGCATTTTGGCCTGTGTCATATTCATGCTTTTGCCTCGGCTATACAACAAGCGGCGACCGCTTCCGTTGCATCCAGACGCGCACATTGTTTGGCTTTTTTACCGATGCTTTCCAATTGTTCGAGTACCGTGATTATGTGTTCCACCAAGCTTGCGCTGTTTAAGTCTTTTTGCAGCAACATCGTACCTGCGCCGGAATCGGTTAAATAGCGGGCATTTGCGGTCTGATGGTCATCAATGGCACCGGGCAGCGGGATAAAAATGGCCGGTTTGCCAACGGCCGCCACTTCACTGACGGTCATTGCGCCGGACCGGCAAATGACAATATCGGCCCATTGATAAGCCGCTACCATATCGTCAATAAAAGCATTCACGTCAGCATGAACACCCAGAGCCTTGTAGCGCTCGGTTACCTGCTCAAGCATGGCGGCGCCGGTTTGATGTTTGATGTGTATATCCTTCAATTCGGCAACGGCTTCCGGGACAACGTTATTCAATATTTGCGCACCTTGGCTGCCGCCTACCACCAATAGCCTGATTTCCTGGGAAATAGACCGCTCTTCGGTTTCAGGCAGATTTAAAAACGGTTTTCTTAATGGGTTGCCTGTACATTTAGCGTTGATTTTTTTGTTAAAACTATCCGGAAATGCTTCCAATACCTGATCGGCCAGGCGCGCCAGCAATCGATTAGTGGTACCGGGCACGCGATTTTGCTCATGGATGATCAGCGGGATGCCCAGCAACTTGGCCATTAATCCGCCGGGTCCTGCGACAAATCCGCCCATGCCCAATACCACGTCGGGTTTGCGCTGGCGCAATATTGTCCTGGCCTGTGCGCAGGCTTTGAATAACATGAATACGGCGGTTATTTTCGCTGACCAGCCTTTGCCGCGAACGCCCGCAACCGATAGCCAGTCAATCTCGATATTGTTTTCAGGAACGACCCGGCTTTCCAGGCCTTTTTGAGTGCCCAGCCAGCTGACCTGCCAGCCTTTCTCAATTAATGATCCGGCAACGGCAAGCGCCGGGAAGACGTGACCGCCGGTTCCTCCTGCCATGATAACTATACGTTTAGCCATGAAGACCTCAATTTTTTAGTGCGCACAGGTATGTTGTTGGCGTTGATTTCGGTGACTTCACTGTATACACGGAATAACAGGCCCAGTGCGCAACACATAATCATCATGCTGCCGCCGCCGTAACTCATCAGCGGCAATGTCAGACCTTTTGTCGGTAAAATACCCATGTTGACGCCCATGTTCACGAATGACTGGAAGCCAAACCAGATGCCCAGGCCATACGCTATAAAAGCTGAAAATCGTTCATCGGCTTGCTCGGCGATTACAGCGATTACAAAGGTACGCCATACCAATAGGGAGAATAAACTGATCACGGTTAGTACGCCAAACAAGCCCAATTCTTCAGCAATCACTGAAAACAGGAAGTCAGTGTGCGCTTCAGGCAGGTAAAATAATTTCTGGATGCCGCTACCCAAACCGACACCGCTCACTTCGCCGCGTCCAAATGAAATCAGCGACTGGACCAATTGAAACCCGGTATCGAGCGGATCGGCCCAGGGATCCATAAAGCTGGTGACTCGCTTCATACGGTAAGGCTCAAAATACACCAGCAAGGTCGCCATAACAGCCAACAGCAGCAATAACATTATAAATTGCGACAGTCTGGCTCCCGCCAAAAACATGATGCCCATGGCTATCATTAAAATAACAACGGCGGAACCAAAATCCGGTTCCATCAACAGCAACAGGCAAGCCAAAGAAAACAGCAATAACGGTTTAACCAGGCCGAAGGCCGATTCCCGTATTGATTTCTGGTGCCGGGTCACATAACCCGCCATATAAATGACGGCAAAGAATTTAACCACTTCTGAAACTTGTATCCGTAACCCGCCGATAGACAGCCAGCGCGTGCTGCCGTTAACCTTTACTCCTAAACCCGGTATCAGCACAATAATCAGTAACAATAAGCCGGCTATGAATAAGCCTGGACCTATTTTCTCCCAATGGCGCATTGGAACCGTTGCAATATAGCCGCCCAGGAATAATCCCAAACCGATATGTATCAATTGCCTGAGCGGGTAATAAAAATTATTGCTCTCTTTTTCTATGCTTAGATGCAAGGACGACGACGCCACCATGACATAACCGATCAGCAGTAAACTGATGCATACGGTAAGCAGCATGGCGTCAAAATGAAATTGGCCGACTCGTGACGTTCTCATTTAGGCGTACTCGATCATAAGATGTCTATAGTTATCTGTCATGCAACCAGATCCAATACGGCCTTGGTAAATTTATTGCCCCGGTCCTGATAATTTTTATATTGATCAAGACTGGCGCAGGCCGGGGACAGCAATACACTGTCACCGGCTGTGGCAAGCCCTGCTGCTATCTGCACGGCCTGCACCATGTTATCCGCGTTATAAACCGGGACACAGCCGTTTAGGGCCGCCTCTATCAATCGCGCATCCTTGCCCATTAGCACCACGCTTTTTGCCTTTTCCCGGATAACAGGCGTCAATTCAGTCATATCCGCACCCTTGGCATCGCCGCCGGCGATCAGTATAACTTTGCGCTCATAGCCTTCCAGCGCGGCGACGCAAGCACCGATATTGGTCGCTTTCGAATCGTTAACCCAAATAACGCCGCGCATTTCCGCAACACGTTGCATTCTGTGATCCAGGCCTTTAAATTTTCTGAGCGCCTGACACATCGCTTGTGCATCAAGTCCTACAGCCATCCCTAAAGCCAATGCGGCAAGGGCGTTTGCGGCATTATGACGGCCTTCCAGCGGTAAATCAGCCAAAGGCATCAAACAGCATTCCTTGTGCATCAGATATTCGATGCCGTCCCTAAAGCCAAGATAAAAATCAGCCTCTTTTTTAATGGAGAAGGTAGAGACGCGATCAAGCGCATCGCTGACCATTGCATTGACTATCGGGTCATCGGCATTAATGACTCTGTGACCGTTGCCTCGGAATACCCGTTGTTTTTCTCGCCCGTATTCCGCTATATCGGCATGTCTGTCCAGATGGTCGGCCGTTACATTCAATACGGTAGCGGCCGCTGCGTTCAATAAGGAGGTGCGTTCCAACTGAAAACTTGAAAGCTCCAGGACGTATAATTCTTTAGGCCGCGAAGTTTGCGCCTCTTGTTCCAGCAAGTCTAAAGCCGGCGTACCCAGATTTCCGCCGACGGCGACCGATTTTCCGGCTGCCTTGGCCATTTCGCCGAGCATGGTGGTTACCGTGCTTTTACCATTGGAGCCGGTAATGGCGA
>SXIP01000159.1 GCA_005772825.1 Methylococcaceae bacterium
CCCGTGTTCCTGCATCCGCAAAGCCATGAAGAATATGCACTGGCCCGGACTGAAAGAAAGACCGCGCCCGGCTATAAAGGTTTCGCAATTCACGCATCGCCCGATGTCAGCCTGGAACAGGATTTAATTCGCCGCGACTTAACCATCAATGCAATGGCGATGACGCCGCAAGGCCGACTTGTCGATCCCTACAATGGGCAACAGGATTTGGAGCAACGGCTATTCCGCCATGTTTCACCTGCCTTCGCCGAAGACCCGGTACGCATTTTACGGGTCGCCCGCTTCGCGGCAAGATATGCCCACCTTGGTTTCACTCTCGCGGAAGAAACCAGGGAATTGATGCAATCAATGGTTAACGCCGGCGAAGTCGACCATCTTGTGCCCGAGCGGGTATGGGCCGAGTTGCTTAAAGCGCTCAACGAACAAACGCCCTCGGCTTTCTTTTATACGTTAAAAAGTTGTGCCGCCCTGGAGAAAGTTTTTCCGGAAATTAACCGTTTGTTTGGCGTACCGCAACCTGAAAAACACCACCCGGAGATTGATACCGGCCTGCACAGCATGTTGTGCCTGGAACAAGCGGCAATACTATCGACCCGTCCCGACGTCAGATTTGCCGCATTGGTCCACGATTTGGGCAAAGGCGTCACACCCCAAGAAAACTGGCCGCATCACTACGCCCACGAAAAACTCGGACTGCCCGTTCTGGAATCGTTATGCACCCGTTTGCGTGTCCCTAATGCGTTTAAGACATTGGCTATACAGGTTATGCATTATCACACGCACTGCCACAAGGCTGCTGAATTACGCGCGGCAACATTAACCGATGTGCTGGCAACACTGGGCGCCTTCAAACCGGCCAATACCCTGGCTGAATTTCTGCTGGCCTGCGAAGCGGATGCCAAAGGCAGAACAGGTCTTGAAAATAACCCCTACCCGCAAGCCGACATGCTGCGCGGCGCGGCTAAAGCAGGCGCATCCGTTGACATCTCATCGATCCTGAATAGTGAATTACAAGGGCCGAAAATAGGCGAAGCTATTCGCCAACTAAGAATTAAAGCAGTTGCCGAGTTTATCAAACGGGAATAAATGCTTTTGCCGATTGGATTAGGAATCAGTCGATACAGGCTTTAATAGTACCGGCCTACAATTAATAATAATTGGCGTCCCTGCACCCGACACCCGATAAAAATCCATTGAATAATGCACTAATCATATTTATAGTGAAATCATTTATCAGTCCATCTCAACTATAAGCATGCCTTCCTTTGACATCATCTCCGAATTTGATAAACACGAAGTTAAAAACGCCGTCGATCAGGCCAATAAAGAAGTCGCCACCCGTTTTGATTTTAAAGGCTCGGATTCGAGCTTTGAACTCACCGACGACAAACTGATTATGGTTTCCGAATCAACCTTTCAATTACAGCAAATGTTCAGCATCGTCTGTTCAAAACTCAGTCGGCGCGGTGTCGATATCGCCTGTATGGATGTTGGAGACGCCAAAGGCAGCGGTAAAATGATGCGCCAGGAAATCACGCTGAAACAGGGACTGGATACGCCGCTGGCGAAAAAAATAGTTAAGTTGATTAAAGATAAAAAGCTCAAAGTACAAGCGGCCATCACTGGCGATAAAGTTCGGGTAACGGGTAAAAAACGCGATGACCTGCAAGAAGTCATTCAAATGCTCAGGGACGAAAAACTCGAGCGGCCCTTGCAATATGATAATTTCAGGGACTGATCCGCATGCATTATCAGATTGTATTCTGAAATGCAGCACTGCAACTACGGTATTTGCCGCTTACGCGTGATAAAATGAAAATCTTTGTATCATCAAAAAGTTAATGCATTTAATTAGAGGATTATCTCAACTAGAGCCCTTCAAAAACGGTTGTGTACTGACAATCGGCAACTTTGACGGCTTGCACCTGGGCCATAGAACGGTGATCAAAAAACTGGCGGAACGCGGCAAAACGCTTGAATTGCCGGTCGTCATCATGATTTTTGAACCGCAGCCGCTGGAATATTTCCTGAAAGATAACGAACCGTCACGGCTGATGCGCTTGCGTGAGAAGGTGATACAGTTCGCCAAGCTCCCGGTTGATCATTTATTGATCGTAAAATTTAACCGCTATTTCGCCAATTATGATGCCGAACAATTTATTGATGATATTCTGATAAAAAAACTGAACGTCAAACACCTGGTGATCGGCGATGATTTTCACTTCGGCAAGGCGCGGCGCGGTAATTTTGCCCTGCTCAAGGAAAAAGGCAAGGTTTACGGATTTAGCGTCGAAGACACCGGATCGTATCAATCGGAAGGGCTGCGGGTCAGCAGCACATTAATCAGGGATGCACTGAGCGCAGGCGATCTGGCCCAAGCCGAGCGCTTGCTCGGGCATTGTTATTCGGTGTGCGGACGCGTCGCGCACGGCGATAAACGCGGCAGGACAATCGGTTATCCCACCGCCAATATCAAAATGTTTCGAAAAAACACACCTATTAACGGTGTATTTGCCGTTACCATGACGGGTATTGACGGCCTGGAGTTTGAAGGTATCGCCAATGTAGGCACGAGGCCGACCGTCGATGGCGATTCCAGGGTCATACTGGAAACCCATTTATTCGATTTTGACAAGGAAATCTACGGGCGTTATGTGGAAGTGCATTTTAAACAAAAAATCAGGGACGAAATGCGCTTTCAATCCATGGAACAGCTCAAAGCACAGATCGTAAAAGATGTGGCTGAGGCTAAAAATATTTTTATACAAAGTAAATTTAAAGAGGCTGAGCAATGAATCAGCCAACGCAAGTTAATGAGATATTAAACAGTATTGCCAACTTATCTTTAGACGAACAAAGTTATATTGCCGATATTGTTAATCATCGTCTTCATGAAATGCAAAGAAATCGGCTCATTACCAGAGCTGAAGAAGCCGAATTGGCACTCACTCAGAACAAAGTCATGACGGGTAGTGCGGATGATTTTTTACGGCATTAGAAAATGATTGAATTCGCATCGTTCCCACGCTCCGGCGTGGGAATGCAGTAACAGACGCTCCAGCGTCGCGAAACATAAAATGAGATAAGCCATTGTTATCTTAATGTTACACAACGCTGGAGCGTTGGCGTCTGCATTCCCACGCCGGAGCGTGGGAACTATAGGATTATGATTTTTATTTATTATTTCTTAACTTAACGGCAGTGACGCTGGAGCGTGGAAACTATAAAAAACAAAAAGATTTTTGAGATTAAAAGAATATGACGATGGACTACAAAAAAACACTGAATTTACCCAATACCGCATTCCCGATGAAAGGCAATCTGGCGCAACGCGAACCCGAACGCTTGAAAAAATGGAACGACGCGGAGCTGTATAAAAAAATCCGCGAAGCCTGCACCGGGCGACACCTGTTTGTTCTGCATGACGGCCCTCCCTACGCCAACGGCGAGATTCATATCGGTCATGCCGTCAACAAGGTGTTAAAGGACATCATTGTTAAAGCAAAAACGCTGAGCGGTTTTGATGCGCCTTATGTGCCGGGCTGGGATTGTCACGGCCTGCCTATTGAACTGATGGTGGAAAAGAAAATCGGCAAAGCAGGCGTTAAAGTCGCGCCTGCGGTTTTCCGCAAAGCCTGCCGCGAATACGCCGGAAAACAAGTCAATATCCAAAAAGAAGCCTTTATCCGGCTCGGTATTTTAGGCGATTGGGATAATCCCTATTTAACCATGGATTTTGCGTTTGAAGCCGACATCGTCCGCTCCCTGGGCAAAATAACCCAAAAAGGCCATATTACCCAAGGCGCAAAACCGGTGCATTGGTGTACCGATTGCGGCTCGGCGCTGGCGGAAGCGGAAGTCGAATACGAAGACAAACATTCACCGGCTATCGATGTGCGTTTTCAGGTCGTTGATGAAGCCGGATTTATGGGCCGGTGTCATCACGCCCCTGAACATGAAGGCATCGGGCCGCTATCGGTGGTAATCTGGACGACCACACCGTGGACCCTGCCCGCCAACCAGGGCGTCGCGTTAAATCCCGACCTGGAATACGCCGTGGTGCAATGCCCGACGGAACGCCTGGTCGTTGCCGAAGCACTGCTTAAAGACGCCATGCTGCGTTACGGCATCGAAGACTATCATGTCATCGGCTATTGCAAAGGCTCGGCACTGGAATATCAATTATTGCAGCACCCTTTTTATGACCGGAAAGTACAGATCATCCTGGGCGATCACGTCACGACTGAAGCCGGCACAGGCGCCGTACATACCGCGCCCGGCCATGGTCAGGACGATTATGTGGTCGGTTTGAAATACGGCTTGGCCGTCGATAACCCTGTCGGCGCTGACGGCGTATTCCTGCCCAACACCGAATTTTTTGCCGGCGAACATGTATTTAACGCCAATGCGCATGTACTGGAAGTGCTGGAAACCAACGGCAAACTCCTGCATCAACACGCGATCCTGCACAGTTATCCACATTGCTGGCGACATAAAACCCCGATAATTTTCAGGGCAACGCCGCAATGGTTTATCTCTATGGATAAAAACAAATTACGCGAACAGGCGCTAAATGAAGTCAAACGCGTCGCCTGGATTCCTGAATGGGGCCAGGCACGCATAGAAAGCATGATGGAAAACCGTCCTGACTGGTGTATTTC
>SXIP01000160.1 GCA_005772825.1 Methylococcaceae bacterium
AACATGACAAGATTCAATAATGTTTGTTGCTCCAGGTCAAGCTTTGATTGCATGGATAATGCCGGTGATTGTTCATCTTGTTGAATATATTGATTTAATTCTTCAAGAATATCCTGTGTGGTTTCGACAAGCTTCGCACCTTCGCGGATCAGCGCATTGCATCCACGCGCCAGCGGGTTATGGATGGAGCCGGGTATGGCAAACACTTCACGGTTTTGTTCCAGCGCCATCCGGGCGGTGATTAACGAACCGCTTTGCTTGGCGGCTTCTACGACCAGTAGGCCTTGGGACAAGCCGCTGATAATACGGTTGCGTCTGGGGAAATGGTTGGCTTTGGCTGTGGTTCCGGGAGGGAATTCGGATATTATCGCGCCCGTCTTGACGATTTCAGTGGCTAATTCTTTATTAGTGGCGGGATAGACGCGGTCAAGCCCCGTTCCGGCGACCGCTATCGTATAGCCCAAGGCGCTTAATGCGCCTCGGTGACTCGCCGCATCAATGCCCAAAGCCAAGCCGCTGGTGATAACAAAACCGGCATGGCTCAGATTTTTGGCAAAGTCAAAGGCGGTTTCCTTACCGGATGCAGACGGATTGCGGCTGCCGACCATGGCGATTTGCGGTAGCGACAAGAGCGCCGGATTACCGCGTACAAACAGAAGCGGGGGCGGGTCGGCAATTTCCTTTAACAGTTCAGGATAGCCCGTGTCATTAATTGTGATGGCGTAATTGTTTGTTTGTTCGAGCCATGCCAGGTCATACTCGATCATTGCCCAGTCAGGATTTTTGATCGCCTGGGCAATGTCACTGCTTAAGCCCATCGCAATAAGTGATTGCCTGGATTCTGCGAATAGCTGTGATGGGCTGTGGGTTTTCAGTATTTTAAGATACGTTCTGCAACCGAAACCCGGCGTGCGCAATAGCGCAAGCCAGTATTTCATCTCTTCATCAACTTGTTGGCTGATAATGCTCAGGGGGTTTGTACTTTATCTAAAACGCGAATAGCCTGATTGGCTTTCATGACCAGGGCATAACTGACCCGTTCAAAGGGGCGAAAAACCATTAGCACACCGGCCAAGTCGTCGGGAAGTTTAACGGTGGCGTTTTTAATGCCGCTGTATGCATCTGCAGTAATTCGGCCTCTATGATAGATGTCCAGTTCGTGGCCGGGTAGAAGGCCGTCCTTAATGCCTTTGTCAATAACAACAACATCGTTTTTGCCGATTTGGGTGACACCGCTCAGTATACTGATGATATTGCCTTTTATGCTGTTTTTAGGCGGTCTCGGAAAATAGTTTAAGGAAATTTCCTGTTCCGCCATATTGTCCATTACCCGGTCGCCAATACGAATGTCGCTGTTTGCCTTGATGATAGAAAATGTGGCCGGATCGCCTTCCTGTTGCAAGGTGGCGTCGGCAATATATTTTGCCTCATAACCTAAAATTTCACCGGTTTCCGGGCTGATAAACGTATTTCCGGTGCGGTAAACCGTATAAGATAAGCTGTCCGGCCGGCTTATGCCGCGTACATAAAGCCTGTCGCCCGCGCCTGCAATAAGATGTTCTCCGGCCATGTCAACGACATAAGGCGCATTATTGAGTTCATCTTTACCGACCACCCTGGGTGAACTTAAAAACTGCGAGATCGCGCCGGCAGGGATTAATTTTACAGCCTCTTTCAGGCTGGTTTCCCGTATACAAGGTATTACCTTGCCGTCATCTGATTCGGCAAAATCTCTTCGTCCCTTTACAGAATCGTCTTCCTGGATAACACAGGGAGCATTGGGGTCACGCTGATAATACACCTCCTCAGTTCTGGATAGGCTAAGCTGCGGCCTGCCGTTTACCATGGAAAAATAAACGGTGTCCCCCGGATAGATAAGATGAGGATTTTTAATTTGCGTGTTGTAACTCCATAACTCCGGCCATTGCCAGGGATGATTCAGGAATTGACCTGATATGTCCCATAATGTATCGCCTTCTACGACAGTGTATTGATCCGGGTGAGACGGGTTTAATTGTATTTCATCAGCCCCTGCGCTTATGCTGAAGAAAAAAGGGATTATAAATCCTAGGATTGTTCGAAAAGCCATAATAATTCCTGTCGGGTCTTTTTTAGTCTGTATGAATTCAAAGTTTAGATGAATTCATATAGAATTCCACTATTCGATTATTATCAGTCACTATCAGCATGGGCAAAAGACGAATATCGGTCTGTTTACAGCGTGTTTTTCGTCTTTTGCCCACGCTGAATAGTTACCTTCATTATAAAGGAGAGTTTGTTGACTATTCTAACTATTCTCGAGTTTCCTGACGAGCGATTGCGTAAAACAGCAGCTTCTGTCAAGGTGGTCGATGATAAAATCAAAAAGCTGGTCGATGACATGCTGGAAACCATGTATCAATCACGTGGTGTAGGCTTGGCCGCTACCCAGGTGAACGTACACCAGCGGGTTATCGTTATCGACATCAGTGAAGAAAAGAATGCCCCGTTATGTTTGATCAATCCGGAACTGATTGAAAAAGACGGCATTAAAGAATGTGAAGAAGGCTGTCTTTCTGTGCCCGGTTTTTATGAAAAAGTAACGCGCGCCGAACATATCAAAGTAAAGGCCCTCAATCGAGACGGTCAACCTTTTGAATTTGAGGCCAGGGATTTGCTGTGCGTATGCGTACAGCATGAAATGGATCATTTGAATGGAAAACTGTTCGTCGATTATCTTTCATCGCTGAAACGCCAAAGGATTAAGAAAAAATTGGAAAAAATTCACAAGTTGAACGCCGGTTGATCATGAAGATTATTTTTGCCGGAACCCCCGAATTTGCCGTGCCCAGTTTGCAGATGCTGCTGGAGTCAAGGCATGAAGTCTGTGCTGTGTATACACAACCTGATCGTCCCTCAGGCAGGGGGCGCAAATTACACTTCAGCCCTGTCAAAGAGCTGGCATTGCAAGCCGGTATTCCGGTTTTTCAGCCGCTGACCCTGAAAACGGATGAAGATTTACAGCAATTAATTGCATTTAATGCCGATCTGATGGTGGTGGTCGCCTATGGCATGATTTTAACCCAGACTGTCCTGGATTTACCGAAGTTGGGTTGTATCAATGTACACGGCTCCTTGTTACCGCGTTGGCGTGGAGCGGCGCCTATCCAGCGTGCGCTGATGGCGGGCGATGAAAAGACCGGCGTCACCATTATGCAGATTGTGCGCAAACTGGATGCAGGCGATATGTTGCACAAGGAAGAGTACGTTATTCAGGCCACCGATACGGCCAGTGATTTACATGACAAATTGGCCGAACTGGGCGCGACAGGCTTGGCTAAAGTGCTGGAGCAGATGGAAGCCGGCACTTTGCACGCAGAGCCGCAGGATGAAAGCCTGGTAACCTATGCTGAAAAACTGAGCAAAACCGAGGCCGTTATCGACTGGACGGAAGCGGCCAGTGCCATAGCCTTAAAGGTCAGGGGATTAAATGCCTGGCCGGTGGCTGAAACGCGCTATCAAGGCGATGTACTACGCATCTGGCAGGCTGAAGCGATAGCGGCGGAGACCGATCTTGAACCGGGTACTGTACTTTGCCGGAATAAAAATATGGATGTGGCTACCGGAAACGGCTTGTTGCGCTTGCATGAAGTCCAGCTTCCCGGAGGTAAACGCATGACGGCTCAGGCCTTTATCAATGCGCATCCTGTTAACGGGGTAAAACTCGGTTGAATACCCGATCAATCGCGGCGCAAGTGTTGTCGCGCGTTTTGCAGGACGGTCAATCATTAACCGTCGCCCTCGATACCGCCTTACAAACGGTGGAATCCGGCAAAGACCGGGCTTTCATCCAGGCGCTTTGTTACGGCGTTTGCAGACAATTCCATCGGCTGGATTTTATCCTGGGCGAATTGCTGGATAAGCCGTTAAAGGACAGCGGCGTTAAAGCTCTGGCGCTGGTCGGCTTGTACCAGCTCAAGTACATGCGGGTGAAAGCTCATGCCGCCGTCTCTGAAACTGTGCTGGCTACGCGTAAAAAGCCCTGGGCCAAGTCCCTGATTAATGCCGTACTCAGGACTTATCTGCGTGAACAGGAAAGACTTGAACAAAAAGCCGACAGTTTCCGGGTTGCCGCCGTCAGCCATCCTGCCTGGTTGATTAAACGGATCGAACAGGACTGGCCGCAGCAGGCGCAACAGATTTTGCTGGAAAATAACCGGCAACCGCCGATGGTTCTGCGGGTCAATCTCTCGCAAACCAGCCGCGAAAACTATCTCCGGCAATTAACAGCACAAGGTTTGATAGAACAAGATGCCGTAGCAAGTGTCGAATTCTGTCCGTCCGCCATTATTCTCGATAAACCGGTCCCGGTTGATTTATTGCCCGGCTTTGCTGAAGGGCGTGTTTCCGTACAGGATACGGCGGCGCAATTGGCGGCTGAATTACTGGCGGTGGAAGCCGGTCACCGGGTGCTCGATGTTTGCGCCGCACCGGGCGGCAAAACCGCGCACATCCTCGAACAACAGGTGCAATTGAAAGAACTGGTGGCGGTTGATATTGATGAATCCCGCATGCGTCGAGTCAGCGACAATCTGCAACGCTTAAAGCTGTCGGCCATGCTGGTTGTAGGCGATGCGGCCCATCCCGAGGACTGGTGGGACGGGCGTTTGTTTGACCGTATATTATTGGATGCGCCCTGTTCGGCATTAGGCGTTATCCGTCGCCATCCCGATATTAAATTATTGCGAAAACCTGCGGACATAGAACCCTTGCAAGCCTTGCAGCGTAATATCCTGCAGGCTGTCTGGCCGCTGCTGGCGCCCGGCGGCATCCTGCTGTACGCGACCTGTTCCATCCTGAAGCAGGAAAATGAACAGCAAATCGATGCTTTCTTGGCTGGCCATGCCGATGCTTTCGAATTGCCTGTCGATGCCGCCTGGGGTGTGGCCGGAAGCCATGGCCGACAGATCATCACCGGCGAATCGGCAATGGACGGTTTTTATTATGCGCGGCTGGGTAAATCCTGACAATTGGCAGTATTGTTCCCGCTTACAGCGTTTTTCAGGTCGGCGTTAAAGCCTCAATGGCAGGCAACAGGCAGGATGGATGGGTTAAGCATCCATCCTGCCAATCGCGGTTAACGTCGCTTGCGCAGCAACTCTTCCAGTCGCGACAGCGTCGCTTCGATGTGCGCCTCTTTTTTCTTCAGCGCCGCTGTTTCACGTTGCAGAGCCGCAATCTGCGCATCTTTCTCTTGCAATTCGGCGGTGCGCTGCTCGAGGGCTTGAACCGCGACCATCAAAATACCCGACAGGTCGCCGGAGTTTAGCGTGGTGTCGGAACCTATCGTGCCGATTCCATCATGGCCGAACGCGGCGAAGAAATCCTGCGCCATCGGGCCGTAGTGGCGGAATTGCAAAGGGTCGTGGCCGATGTAGTTCCAACTGGTCAACGGTATTTCCCGAAGTTTGGCTAGCACCGATTCGCCGTCCACTGCCTGGAAGTCGCCGCGAGAACGTCTAAGCGCCTCGGCTTCCGAGTGGCTGCCGGAGGACGCTCCGGCTGCGCAGGCATGGGCGCGGCTGCTGACGGATTCAACTTGTTGATTGTAAATAGTATTTTTGACCCATCTTGAAAGGACTGGCTTCTAACCCCCAAGATACATTATATATTTTTGAAAATGAGCAATAAATCCTTAGCTTAATGGCAGTGAAGCTAGAGCTTGGAAACAAGCGGAAATCGAGCGCCCAACAACCGTCAGGCGACCGTCCTTGGCGCTGGATACCCGCTTCCCGGCGGGCATGACGGCCTTTATTAATGGCAACGACGCGAAAGCTTAAGACGAGGTAAACGTCTACGGAACTTCAGCGTTCGGCGGAAAAGAAGCGTGCCTCGATGCGTTGCACACGTTCCAACACTTTGCTGTTGAGGCTCTCGGCTTCGGCCAGTTTGCGTTTCAACTCGGCGATTTCCGCCCGTTGTGCAGCATCGGTTTCTTTCTGCGCTGCCAGCGCTGCCTGCTGTTCCCGCGCCAACCGATACAGTCCCTGCACAGCGGCCAGAGCCACACCGTCAGGATCAATGGTGCTGATCGTTTTGTCGTCCTCGCCCAAACCGAATGCGGCGCGGAAGTCCTGCGCCATCGGCCCGATGTGACGGATAGCGTCATCTTGGGTTTTGTAGTTCCAGGTTTGAATGGGCAGGGCCGCGATTTTCTCCAGCACGGCTTGGCTGTCCACCGGCGCGAAGTTTTCCTTTTTGTTGCGGTCGCTGATACTGCTCCAGGAACCGCCGCCTGATGCCACAGTGACGCCTGCTGTGGGGGTGCCGGAACCATTCACCGCCGTCACTAGCCGTACCCCGCCAGTTGCCCGCACGGCGAATTCGTTGTTAGCAGCGGAGTTGAAGTCAAGCGCATTGCTGTCGGCGAACAGCATCGCGCCGGTATGTGTGGCCCTCGCCTGTCGTCCACTGGCCAGGCTGTAATCGCCGGAGGCGGTATTGTCGGTTCCACCGATCACCGTGGCGCGCTGGCCTGAAGCGGTGTTGGTCTTGCCACCAGCGACGGTGGCGTAGAAGTTCGATGCTGTATTGGTCAGCCCGCCGCCGATTGTGGCATATTGACCTGATGCGTTATTCAGCTGGCCGCCCGCGACGACGGATATTCCACCGGCGCTATTGCCATAGCCGCCGCCGACGGTGGCCCACGAGGCATCATCGAGTGCGCCCGCGTCATCGCCGGCGCGATTGTTATAGCCGCCGCACACTACCCCATAATTATCGGTGACCGTATTTTCCCAACTAGCTTCCCCGCCGCCACCGATCACCGCGCCTTTAACGCCGGAAGTGACACTATTGCCGGAATAGCCGCCGATCAGGTTGGGCGAAATGGCGTTGGGTTCTAGGCGCAGGGTACGTGCGCTGTTGGTTTTGAATTCCAGGGCGACGTTGTCTGTAGTGCCGATGAAATTCGTGCCCGCCGTGGTGCCGCTGTTGCCGAGGAGCCTCCAGCCGCTGCTGCTGGTCAGATAGTCCGAGCCCGCCGTGGCGGCTACGATGGTGCTGCCGTTGCTTTTCAGAATGGAGCCATTGGCGAAGCTGGTGGTGGTTGCCGACGAAATGTTATTGGGGCCTGTGGCTCCCGTCGTTCCTGCACTGCCAGTAGCGCCGGTTGCGCCGGTCGTGCCAGTAGCGCCCGTTGCGCCGTTGCTGCCGGTAGCGCCGGTAGTGCCAGTAGCGCCGGTAGTGCCAGTAGCGCCAGTAGCGCCAGTAGCGCCCGTTGCGCCGCTGCTGCCGGTAGCGCCGGTCGTGCCAGTAGCGCCGGTCGTGCCAGTAGCGCCGGTCGTGCCAGTAGCACCCGTTGCGCCGCTGCTGCCGGTAGCGCCGGTCGTGCCAGTAGCGCCGCTGCTGCCAGTAGCGCCGGTTGCGCCGCTGCTGCCGGTAGCGCCGGTCGTGCCAGTAGCACCCGTTGCGCCGGTAGCGCCGGTCGTGCCAGTAGCAC
>SXIP01000161.1 GCA_005772825.1 Methylococcaceae bacterium
ACCAACCTGATCGGCAACGGCGTTGCCACCGTCGTGGCCGCCAAATGGGAGAATGAGCTGGATGTACGGCAATTGAATGCGGCTTTGAAGTCTGAAGATGTATAGGTATTGAAGGAGAAGGCTGGGATGAGGGGAATCAAAAAATAAAAGTGCATCGATATTCAAACCAGCCTTCGTTAGCGGCGCGCTCCTTACCGTAACGTTGGGCCGTCTAAAATATGCTCCTTGTATAAAGTTAGTTTCATGGATTTCAGCTGCAAACCAGTAAAATTAGTAATCCGATAGCAAGGTGTTGTCAAATTAGTTTTTATTGCTATCATTTTTTGATAGCATGTACCGCATGAATGCCAAACACACCAAAACTTTACAGGCCATCTTTGCCAAACCGACCCCAGCATCTCTCGAATGGGTGCGTATCGAAGCCCTATTCATCGCGCTGGGTTGCGGGGTTATCGAAGGGCGTGGTTCTCGTGTCCGATTTGAATTCAACGGCAGAATTACTGCTTTCCACCGCCCGCACCCCGTCAAGGAGGCCAAGCCGTATCAAGTCGAGCAAGCCCGCGATTTTTTATCTGCTATCGGAGTTAAACCATGAACACACTAACATATAAGGGCTACACCGCCCGCATTGATTTCGATGACCGCGACAATAGCCTAGTTGGCAGGTTGCTTGGCATCCAAGATATTATTGGCTTTCACGCCGAGAATGTTGCTGATTTACACACGGCATTTGAAGAGGCCGTGGATGATTACCTTGAGGCGTGTGAAAAAATTGGTAAATCACCTGAAAAGCCCGTTAGCGGCAAGCTTTTGCTCAGGGTTCCGCCAGAGCTTCATGCCGCAGCCTTAATCAAGGCGCAAGCAGATGGCAAAAGCCTTAATCAGTTGGCTATTGAGGCGTTAAGACGTGAAGTTAGTAGATAGGGTGAATTGTGTGTTGTTTTCACTGCTCGTTGTTTATAAGCTCAACAAGTCGGTGAAAGGCACGCACCGCCGGGTGGCGGTTTTAACGTTTTGGTTTTTATCAAGGTTCGAGGCTTCGCTTAAGCCCGCAGAGGCGGCGCGCCTCTTACCGTATCGTTAGGCATTTATGCCATCGATTGAATACCGTCATCATCTCCCCCTTGCCGCTACTGATGTAGCGGCGGTTTTTGATGCGTCCGGCATTGGCCGCCCCACCGCTGATTTGGCAAGAATTGAGCATATGTTTTTCAATTCTAGGTAATTGTTCTCCCATCCTTGCAGCCGTAAGTGTCTTCGTGGTTATTTGGTCTCGGTTATCGGATTAGCTTGTTTGATGATATAGCGCCTCCAGAGCGCCTTGTTCAGATGCTTGAAATCATCCAGATAGGTATAGGCGACCGGAATCACCAACAGACTGAGCAAGGTGGAGGTGACCAGACCGCCGATCACGGCGACGGCCATGGGGCTGCGGAAGGATGAATCGGCGTCGCCGGTTCCAAGCGCAATCGGCAACATGCCCGCACCCATTGCGATAGTGGTCATAACGATGGGTCTGGCCCTTTTGTGGCAGGCATCCAGCAGCGCGTCCATGCGGCTCATGCCGTGATCGCGCTGGGCGACGATGGCGTATTCGACCAGCAGGATTGAGTTTTTCGTGGCAATGCCCATCAGCATCACCAAACCTATTAATGACGGCATCGAAAAGGCCTTACCCGTTAACAATAGCGCTACGAATCCGCCGCCGAATGAGAGCGGCAATGCCGCCAGAATCGTTATGGGCTGCAAAAAATCTTTAAACAGCAGCACCAGTACGATAAAGATACAAAGCACACCGGTCAGCATGGCAAGACCAAAGCTGGCAAAAAGTTCGCCCATCATTTCCGCATCACCGATATTAATGCGCTTGACGCCGGCAGGCAGGTTTTTGATGCTCGGCAAATTTTCCACGGCGGTGGTGACATCTCCGAGCGGCAGGTCGGAGAGTTCGATTTCGAAATTGATATTGCGCGAGCGATCGTAGCGGTCGATGACGGCGGGTCCGCTGGACAGTTCGAGTTTGGCCACCTGACCGACCATGACCGATCCCGCCCCGGCTTTGCCGGACGGTACGGCGAGGCGCTCCAGAACGGCAAGATCACGCCGTCCGTCTGCGGCCAATTTTACGACCATCGGCACCTGACGTTGAGCAAGATTGAGTTTGGACAGTGACCAATCGTAATCGCCGACAGTGGCGATGCGCAGGGTTTCTGCAATCGCTGCGGTCGTTACGCCCATATCGGCGGCGCGGGCAAAATCCGGTCGTACGGCAATTTCCGGACGCACCAGCGCCGCGCTGGAGGCGATGCTGCCGAGACCTGAAATGGTTCTGAGGTCGCGTTCCACGTTTCGAGCTGCAGTGTTCAACGCCTGTGGATCGTCGCCGCTCAATACCAGGACATACTTCTCGCCGGAATTACCCAGTCCAACTTTGGTGCGGACGCCGGGCAGCTGTTGTAGGGCCTGTCTGATATCTTGCTCAATGACCTGTTTACGCACGGGTCGGTCCTGACGATTAGCCAGCAGAATTGTCAATGTGGCTTTGCGAACTTCGCCGCTACCCTGGGAGGTCGCCATCGGATCGCTGCCTGCGGAACCGGCGCCGATGGTGGTATAAACATTTTTTACATAAGGAACAGCGCTGACCAACTTCCTGGCCGCTTCCGCAGAATTTCTGGTTTGCGCGAGGCTGGAACCCGGCGGTAATTCGACGAAAACCTGGGTTTGCGGATTATCGTCCGCCGGGATGAATCCGGTAGGCAATAACGGAATCAACATCAGTGAACCGATGAAAAATGCGGCGGCGGCGGAAATAGTGATCAGCCGATGCTTGAGGCACCAGGCCGCCAATTTAATATAAACCCGCATGATGAGTCCTTCCGGCGGGTCCGAGTAGCCGCTGTCTTTCAACATATAGGCCGCCATCATAGGCGTCAGCATTCGCGCCACCACCAACGAGGCCAGCACGGCGAGCGCCGCCGTCCAGCCGAATTGTTTAAAAAAGCGTCCCGCTACGCCGCTCATGAAGGCTGTGGGCAGAAATACCGCAACCAGCGCGAAAGTGGTGGCGACCACGGCCAGACCGATTTCATCGGCGGCCTCCATCGCGGCTTGGTAGGGGGTTTTACCCATGCGCAGGTGGCGCACAATGTTTTCCACTTCAACGATGGCATCGTCCACCAATATGCCGATTACCAGCGATAGCGCCAGCAGCGTGATGACATTTAGCGAGAAACCCAAATAATCCATGCCCAGGAAAGCGGGAATGACCGACAGCGGCAGTGCTACTGCGGAAATAAAGGTAGCCCGCCAGTCGCGCAAAAACAGCCAGACGACCAATACGGCCAGCAAGGCGCCTTCGAAAAGCATGGTCATCGAGCCTTGAAATTCCTCCTCAACCGGAGTGACAAAATTGAAGGCTTCGGTGAATTCAATATCCGGGTAGGCGATGTGCAATTCGCTCAGCGCTTTTTGTACGCCCGCGCCGACTTCCACTTCGCTGGCGCCCTTGCTGCGGGTGACTTCAAAGCCCACCACCGGTTTGCCGTTGAGCAGCGCCATGGCGCGGGATTCGGCTACGGTGTCATCGACCGTGGCGACCTGGTCAAGCCGAATATGGCGGCCATCGGCAAGAGCAAGTTGCAGTGGGCGCATTTCGTCTACCGATGACACGTTGGCTAAAGTCCGTACCGGCTGTTCGCCGCTACCGAGGTCGGTGCGGCCACCGGCGCTTTCCCGCTGCATTTCGCGTAACTGGCGGGAAATATCGGCGGCGGTTGCACCCATTGACTGGAGTTTGATCGGGTCCAGGGCGATGGTGACTTCCCGACTGACGCCGCCTACCCGGTTGACTGCGCCCACCCCGCGTACCGACAAGAGTTGCTTTGCCACGGTATCTTCTACAAACCAGGACAGCGCTTCATCATCGCGTTGCGCGGAGGCGACCGTGAAAGCCAGTATCGGCGCGCCTGCCAAATCCAGCTTGGTAACGATCGGGTCGCGGAGGTCGCCGGGCAAATCGGCGCGCACTTTAGACACCGCGGAGCGTACGTCGTCCAGGGCTTCCTGCACCGGTTTTTCGAGTCGGAATGACGCGGTAATACTGACATTGCCGTCCTGTACTTTAGTGGTGATGTGCTTTAGTCCCTGCAAGGTGGCGACGGCGTTTTCGATTTTACGCGCCACATCGGTTTCCAGTTGGGAAGGCGAAGCGCCGGGCAGCGAGGCGGACACCGTTACAGTGGGCAGATCCAGATCGGGAAAGTTCTGGATCTTCATTGATTTAAAGCTCAGTAAGCCCGCGAAAGTGAGCAGCACGAACAGCATCAGGGCCGGAATGGGGTTGCGGATACACCAGGAAGAGACGTTCATTGCGGCACCACCCTGACAGTATCGCCATCGGCCAGGAAAGAAGCCCCGGCGGCTACCAGCCGGTCTTCCTGATTGAGCCCGGAAATAACTTCCAGGTTATCGTCGATTCTGCGGCCCAGTTGCACTTTAACCTGATTGACCTTGGCTCTGTCTCCTGTTTGCCCGGCCAGGCGAAACACATAGCTGAAACCTTCCCGAAGAGAAAGCGCATCTTGCGGTACGGTAAGGCCGGGGCGGCTCCCCAGGGCAAATTTGCCTTGGCCGAACATCCCGGCGCGCATGCCAGCGAGGGCTGCACCGGGCAAGTCGACATAGACCAGGCCGTTACGGCTCTGGACGTCCAGAGTGGGAGCCAAGGAGCGAAGAGAGCCATTGATACTGCCGACGTTAGGGATGTCGACAGTCACTGCAATGCCCGGTTTCAGCTGCGCCATTTCCGCAGCAGTGACTTCACCGCGCCACTCCAGCCGGTTTTGCCGGATCATGCGAAACAATTCCTGACCTTTTGCCGTGACGGCCCCCAAGGTGGCGCTACGCGAGGAAATAACGCCGTCGTCGGTGGCTAATACCCTGGTGTATTTCAGTCGCAACAATTGCGAATCCAGCTGCGCCTTGGCCAATTGAACCTTGGCGCTGGCGGTTTTTTCACCGGTGAGGTATTGGTTGACTTGCTGGATACTGAGCGCTCCGGAAGCGGATACTTTTTTGGCCCGTTCGGCGTTAAGCCGCGCATCGGCCAGATTGGCTTCTGCCTCGGCCAGGACGGCCCGGCTTTGCGCCACGTCAGCCAGAACGCTTTCGTCGGAAAAAACCGCCAGCACCTGGCCTTTCTTGACCGTATCGCCTATCTGGACATTCACCGCCGTCAAGCGCAGTTCACTGATTTCCGAGCCGATAATCGCTTCCTGCCATGCCGCTATTGAACCGTTTGCGGTCAGCATAATCGGAATATCGCGAATGCTCGGCTGGATGACTCTAACGCTGAGCGCCGGATTGGCGGCGGGGGCCTTTTCCGTTGTGGAAGACGGCTCATTGTTGCCGCCGACGGCAATGCCCAAGCCGATAAGTACGAGTAAGGCAGCGAAGAACGCGCCGGTTTTTCCTTGGGTCATGATTTTCCTCCGGTGAAAGTCTGATGATAAGTTGGCAGTGGGCTTGAGTTAGCGGCGCCGCCCGGTCTTGTCGACACGGCGGCATTGCCGTTTTGTGTCGTTTCAGTTGCCTGCCAGCTGCCACCGGCCGCCCGGTACAATGCTATCCAGGCGCTGACCTGTTCCTGCTCCAGTTCTTTAAGGGCTAGTTCGGCGGACAGCACGTTGCGTCGGGCGGTTTCGACATCGATCAGGTTGCCCAAACCGACCTCGTAAAGCTCCCTGACTGCGGTAAAGTTGGCCCGATAACCGGTAACCGCCTTGCGGCCTTCGGGCAAGCGATGGCTGGCGCTATCCAAGCGCACCAGGGTATCTTCCACTTCCTTTACCGCCGTGCGGACTTTGCTGCGGAATTTGCTTGCCGCGGCTTTATATTGAGCGCGCGCCACTTCCACATCGGCAGCTCGCTTACCCGCATCGAACAGCGGCAAGCTCAGAGTGGGGCCTATGGCCCAGGTTTGCGCGAACAACAGCGATGCGCCGTTAATATTTTGCAGCGTTGGCGTGATGCTGCCGGACAGGCTTAATTTCGGAAAGCGCTTGGCCTGTTGAACGCCGATAGTGGCGCTGGCTTCCGCGACATCGCGCTCGGCGGCGGCCACATCGGGTCGTTGCAGTAACACGCGGGCCGGAACGGAATCAATGCGAAAGGCGGGGGGATTGGGCAGCTTGGCTACCCGGTCCGGCAGACCGGTTAATAATTGACGGACTTCCCTTTCTTCAAGGGCTGTGAGCGCCACCAGACTTTTGATCGAACGATCGCATTGCGCTTGTTGCAGCAGCAGGGTTCTATTACCTTCAGCGGCGCTGGCGTTGGCCAATGCCACATCGCCGGGCGCACGGAATCCGGCTTCACCGGCGATTTCCGACAGTCGCGCCGATTCACGGCGTGAATCGGTATCCGCTTGTACTATTTGCACCTGACTCTCACAATAACGATAAGCCAGGTAAGCATTGGCGACTTCAACCGCTACCGCGACGCGGGCGTCATGCCAGGATGCGTTTTTGGATTCGAACTGACGACGGGCCGCTTCCTTCTCGCGCGCCAAACCGCCGAACAGGTCTATTTCCCAGCTCGATTGCAGGCCGAGGGTAAATTGGTTCCACACGAACGGAGCGCCGCCAAAAGAAGACGACGAGCGTTTGATGGCTATATTGGAATCCAGTGCCGGTAATAAGTCGGCATCGGCGCCGACAAGATTGGCCCTGGCTTCTTCGATACGTGCTGCTGCATCGGCTATGGAAGCGCTTTCTTGTTCGGCGGCGGTTAACAGGCGGGTCAGAACCGGGTCCTGGAAGCCATCCCACCACCGGATCAGGTCGGCCTGCTGGCCTTGATGAGCAAGCTGGGGTTTATCCATGCCGGGCTGAGGGGCCTGCCAATCAGCCGCTGCCGGCAGTAATGGCGCGGGGTGATAATCAGGGCCTACTGTGGTCAGCAAGCCGCGATTACCGCATGCTGAAAGCACCAAAGTCAGAACACTCAGGTTCAGAAGCCGCATTTTTTTAGGACTCATGAATTACCTGCCTGCGTGCGACGCATAGCCTCGCCTTCGATCATCGATAGGGCATAAGCGGCCAGCCGTTCGGCCAGGACATCGATTGCTTCAGGGGTGTCGAGGATTTGCGGCGAGATCGCCGAAACCACTTCTTGCCCGACATAAAAATGTACGGCCATGCCGATAATCGCAAAAGCCAGTCGATGCACATCCGCATCAATGTGTTGCAAGCCTAAATATTCTTTGAGCATCGAAACCAGCGCTTCATGTTGCGGTTTGATTTCCGCATCGATTTCCTGCTGCCAGGCGCCGGTTGGTTCGATCATTTCCCGAAAATGCAGTTTCATGACAAGACGGAACTCCTCGCCCTTTTTTAACGGTTCGAGAAACTCCCTGAACAGCCGATTAAGGGCCTCGGCTAACGGTAAATCCGAGTAGGTTTCGATATTGGTGTGGCAGGGCGAATCGCCCATCGGTTCGGTAAAGGCGGCCCGATAGAGACCGGCCTTATCGCCGAAGTAGTAGCGGATGGCGGAAATATTCGCCCCCGCCGCTTCACAAATTTCCCGCGTGGTGGCTGCCTCGAAACCTTTTTCGGCAAATTGACGTAATGCCGCTAAAACGAGCCTGCTGCGCGCGCCATGCGATTCTGTTTCGGTGTTTTCGTTTTTGACCATGTCGCCTCAGGAAATTGCTTGTTAAAAAATAAATCAAACGATTGATTGATGATGCTATCAATCAATCGTTTGATTGTCAATAAAGTGTTGCCTTCGTCGTTGTATGGGCCTGTGATATTATAGGCTTTGGTAAAATTACTTTAGGTTGTAGCGGCACTTGGATGAATAAACAGGAAAAATCATTAACAATGACAGTTTTGATGACACCGGATATGGCGAATTTTTCCGGTAATGTACATGGCGGTTCTTTATTAAAATTGCTGGATCAGGTGGCTTATGCCTGTGCGGCAAAGTATTGCAGGAATTATGTGGTAACCGCTGCATTGGACCAGGTTTTCTTCAGGCAGCAGGTCAATGTCGGCGAACTGGTGACCTTCTATGCCCATGTCAATTATGTCGGTCGTTCATCCATGGAAGTCGGGGTCAAAGTGGTAGCCGAAGATTTGCGTACCGATAAGAAAAGGCACACCACGTCTTGCTATTTTACGATGGTCGCTATCGATGCTGACGGCAAAACGGTGGAAGTGCCGCGCTTGCAACTGGAAACCGATATGGAAAGAAAAATTTATGCAACGGCGGAAATGCGCAAAAAAATGCGTCAGGAAAGTCTCGAAAAAATTCGGGCTCTGCATGTTGATTTACCAGAGGATGGCTTTTGAAAATGGGTGTTCAAGAGAATTATGAACAACTGCCGTTAAAGGATTTCACCGAAAAAGCCTACCTGGATTATTCCATGTACGTGATCCTGGACCGGGCCTTGCCGCATATTGCCGACGGCCTGAAGCCGGTGCAACGGCGCATTGTCTATGCAATGTCAGAACTGGGTTTGACCGCCCTGGCCAAATATAAAAAATCAGCCCGAACCGTCGGCGATGTTTTAGGTAAATA
>SXIP01000162.1 GCA_005772825.1 Methylococcaceae bacterium
ATTCAGGATAATGCCTTTGGTATTTTTATCCTTTATGGCGTCACGTAAACCTTCGATAATCGTATCCGCATTCGCTGCTTCGCCTTCGGCTATGATGCCAAGTACGTCGATGACCGCCGCATGCTGAGTGGTGGTTTTCATTTCCGCTTCAAAATTCGGATAAGCCAACAGACCCAATACAATGGCCAAGTAAGCAAAGGTCATCAGTTTAAAAAAAATCCCCCAGCGCCGGGTTTTTCTTTGCTCATCAAGCGCCGAAAAAGCCAGTTTTTCTAAAACCGCCTTCTCCCAGCCGCTTGCTTTTTCATCCGATACAGTCGATTGTTGATTTTCCACGTTTAAAACCTCTTAAATAATGCCGATTAACTCTGTCGGATAGGCTAGACAATACAATGGCTGATATTGTTTCAATATTGCTTCGGAATGCGCCCCACAAGTCACGCCTATGGAAGCAACCTGCGCATTCAACGCCATCTGTAAATCATGCACGGAATCACCGACCATCAAAGTACGCTGTTTGCTGACGCCTAATTCCCACACAATTTCATCGATCATCAACGCATCAGGCTTGGAAGCGGTTTGGTCCGAACAGCGGGTTGTACAGAACAAATCGGCCACGCCGGTGGCTTCGATGGCCAAAGCCAAGCCGGAAGACTTTTTGCCGGTCGCCACAGCCAGATGGTAACCATCCTGTTTAAGTTGCTGCAACATCTGATAAACACCGGGAAATAAATCATCCCGGCTGATTTGTTTGCCGAAAAAGCTTTGGCCGTAATGGGCCACCACTTTGGATCGGATATCCGCATCGACATCCGGCAGCAATACCTGTATGGCCTGCTCGATACTCAAGCCGATGATGTCTCTGGCTGCCTGCTGCTCCGGGACAGGACAGCCATAAAATGCCGCAGCCCGTTGTATGCATTGTACGATCCAGTCGATAGAGTCGACCAAAGTGCCGTCCCAATCAAAAATAATCAAATCAAAGCGGTTTTTCATTGTTCAGTAAATCTTGTAAATCATTCGGTAATGGCGCCGTAAAATGCAGAATCGCACCAGTCACAGGGTGCGCAAATTGCAATTGTTCGGCATGTAAAAAAAGCCGTTTGTAGCCACGTTTTTTGAAGGTTTTATTGACTTCATTTTCGCCATAGCGATCATCCGCCACGATCGGATGTCCCAGCCAGACGGCATGCACGCGAATCTGGTGAGTACGGCCGGTTTTGGGCGCGGCATGCACCAAAGTGGCATCTTGAAATTGTTTTAAACGCGTGAACAAGGTCTCGGCCGATTTTCCGGCCTGACTAACCGTCACCATGCGCTCGCCACCTTGATTGACGTTTTTTAACAACGGCACATCAACCCGCTGTTTTTTGCGTTTAAACTGGCCGCTCAGCAAGGCCAGATAGGTTTTTTGAATGCCATCACCGCGAAACAACTCGTGCAGCACCTTCAGAACACTGCGTTTCTTGGCAATCAATAGACAACCGGAGGTTTCTTTATCCAGCCTGTGCACCAATTCCAGAAACTTCTGCTGCGGCCTGATTTGCCGCAATGCTTCAATCACGCCGGAGTTAATGCCGCTACCGCCGTGCACGGCAAATCCGGCGGGTTTGTTCAGCACGATAAAGCCGTCATCTTCGTAAAGAATGTGGTTCTCGAGACTGAATTTCAAGGTCGGCTGCACGATAATGTCATCATTTTTCTCGGCCACCCTGACTGGCGGAATCCTGACAATATCACCTAAAGCGAGTTTATAACTGACATCAACCCGCCCCTTATTGACCCTGACCTCTCCCTTTCTAACCATTCTATAAATGCGGGTTTTGGGGACCCCTTTAAGGTAACTGATAAGGAAATTATCCAGGCGTTGCTCTATATTATCTTCGCTGATTTCCAGCCATTGAACTTGGGGACTAATCTGATCGGGTGGGGTATTCATCGATAAATAATAGCAATTTATCCGCAAACCATGTTTAAAATTGCTGATGTGGATAAAGATTGCTATATTAAGACAGTTTATCTGTGGATAGACTTAATAAAAAATTACCCTGGCCTTGACGCAAAGCGTCCTCGTCAAATGAATGAATTTTTTTTCGGGTTTTATCGCTCAACCCATTATGAGTGACTGTATCCAACGCTAAGAACTCAGTAAAACAGATCGCCCAGTATCCAAGCGCCACCTTACGGCATTGTCCGTTGATAATCCGCTGCCACACAACGCTCCGCCGTTTTCAGTCAGCCTGACCGCCTCATAAAAGATAACGATCAAAGGCGGTAAAACTAACTTGGTCCGCGACATATAGCCTGTTTATACCTCTTCAGTAGGATACAAATAACAACAAGGATAATTGAATGAAAAGAATGCTTATCAACGCCACACAGCCCGAAGAGCTGCGAGTGGCATTGGTAGATGGTCAAAAACTATACGATTTTGACATCGAAGTTCCATCAAAAGAACAAAAAAAATCCAATATTTACAAAGGCATCATTACCCGGGTAGAACCCAGTCTTGAAGCCGCCTTCATCAATTACGGCTCTGAAAAACACGGTTTTTTACCGTTCAAGGAAATTGCCCCCGAATACCGGAACACACAATCCGGTGAAGACGGCAAACCCGCTTCCAAAATCGGCATTCGCGAAGGCCAAGAGATTGTCGTCCAGATTGAAAAAGAAGAAC
>SXIP01000163.1 GCA_005772825.1 Methylococcaceae bacterium
GTTCCCACGCTCCGGCGTGGGAATGCAGTGGCAGACGCTCCAGCGGCGCGAAACATAAAACGGGCTAAGTCATGGTTATCTTAATGTTACACAACGCTGGAGCGTTGGTGCCTGCATTCCCACGCCGGAGCGTGGGAACGATAAGACTATGATCTTTATTCGTTATTTATTAACTTAATGGCAGTGACGCCGGGGCGTGGAAACGATAAATACAAATTATCGGTTGCTTAATTTCGTATCTTTCGTGATTTTCACGGACCATAGCTTTCCGGCAGAATTGCCTCAGCCATCAGCCCCATACGCCAAAAACCCGCGCCAGATGCCGACTAGGTTGTAAAATGAATAAGCCAGTTTTTTCGGGTTCAATAACACCAGGGCCAGCATCATTTTCAGCAACGGGGCGACAAACATCTTGCGCACGATGTAGTACAGGATGAACACATCCTGCTGATTGGCGAACTTGCGGATGTAAGCGCCGACACCGGTGGAATACATCAGCATTCTTGCCGTTCCCAACTGGTAATGATCCTTGTCCGGGTGATAAATCCTTATTCCCGGTGTATAAAATGCCGTGCTGCCGGCCCGAAGCAATCGGTACAGCATCTCAAAACCCTCGGCGCCGGAATATTTCGAACCAATCCCGAAATCGTGATCCAGATGAAATTGCTGTCGATCAAGCCGGTCCCGGTCAAAAAACTGAGTGAATTCCACGCCCATCATGCTGAAGCGTGAAAAATAACGGGCTTTGCGGCTGTTAACGCCAATGCTGAATCGGCTGGTTGATAAATCGTATGAGCCAGCCACCAGGATGGACAGGTTTTCACGCCTTGCAAACTCGGCCACCACCTGTTCCAGAACATCCGTTTCATAAGTGCAATCGTCATCGGGAAAGGCAATAATCCTGCCTTGGGCAAAACCGATACCGTAATCTCTGGCTCTTGCGTTACCGGTAAAATCCACTTTCACATGCATCACTTCAAAGCAGCTCGTGAAGGTCTTGACGATGTCGTCAATCTTGCCGTCCCGGTTCTGATCGATGATGATCAACTCAAAATCCTGATAAGTCTGATGCCTCAGGGAATTCAAAAAATCTACCAATTGCCAGCTTCTTCCCAACGTTGCCAAAACCAACGAAATTTTCATAGTGATCCCCTTGCCTCTTTAGCGGCCTTCGCCTGCAGATAGATGCTTGCCTCATACCAGGTAAACATCAACGCAAACTCCAGACCCGCCGCACCATCCAAAAAGCCACCCCGAAACACGAAGTGGTATAAAAACCGGGCAATAATCCTGACCCAGGACCGCCCCAATAACACGCTTAACCGCCCGCGCCGGGTCATCACCGCCCCGGTGGTCGGTTGAAGTTGCACTTCTTGCGCCGCCTTATCGACATGCTTATGCATCCATTCAATAATCTCGCCATGGTAAAAGTAATGTGCATAAGGGATGTCGGTATAGCCGATTCGGCAGCTGTTAATGACCGCTTCGCCGTGCCCGGTATGGTTGCGGACAAAACGGGTGGTTTCCCTGCGCACCAGTCTTGGATGATAAATGGGATAGCCGGGTGCGTGGTTTAAGCGTTTACCGCGCAGGTAAAGTATCGACGGCACCATCAGCACATCAATAGAATCGTTGTTCGCCATAGCCGTTTCAAAATGCTCGTAAAACGCCGGCGGATAGATTTCGTCAGCATCGACAAACAACAACCACGGCGTATCGATAGCGCATTGATTAATGGCAAAATTGCGTTGCTCGGCAAAGCCGGGCCAGGGATTGCTGAAAATTCGGCAGCCCCGCTCAGCGGCGATTGCAAGTGTATTATCGGTACTGCCCGAATCGACGATGACGACAGGATAGCGTTCCGGGATGGCCGCCAGACAACGCGGCAGATTCGCTTCTTCGTTTTTGGTTAAGATAACAACAGTCAACATTTTTCTAAAGTTTATGGGAGTTCAAGATACAAGGCGCCAGGCAAAAAGGCTCAAGAATTCGGTACGCGGATTTGATCGTTCCCACGCTCCGGCGTGGGAATGCAGTGAAAGACGCTCCAGCGTCGCGAAACATAAAATGGGATAAAGTCCATGTTACACAACGCTGGAGCGTTAGAACCTGCATTCCCACGCCGGAGCGTGGGAACGATAAGAAGAAGGATCCGGCACGCGGTTTTAAACCTTGTACCTTTTGCCTTGCGCCTCTGTCATTTCTTAACCGCATACAAATTAATGTAAATCCCCATGCCGAAGGCATTCATTAGTGCGGCAAACGGGACCTGTAAAATCTCTACCAATTTATCGGCAATGACGGCCGGTTTTCCTTTCAAGCCCAGCCGTCTGGATAAGGCGTTGAATGGAATTCGGGTTATTTGCTCGATCTCGATGACCCTGAAGCCGTTTCTTTCAACCAGGGCTTTCAAGCCTTTCTCGGTAAAAAAATTGACATGTTCAGGCACCCATAAACAGGCGTTATCCTTGGTGCCCAGTAACTTGACCAAAAACGAATCGTAGTTAGGCACCGCGCAGGCCAAAACGCCGCGCGGCTCCAGAAGGCCGGACACCTTGCTGATCGCCCGGTCCGGCTCCAGGAGATGTTCCAGCACCTGCGACATCATCACGATGCCGAAAGGCTGGGAAGGCTGGTAGTTTTCGAACATCACGGCCAGCGGCTCATCGCCGTTCAATTTCTTGAACACGGCGTTTTCGTATGAGCCGGGATTGATACTGACCGTGCGATAGCCTTGTTTCCTAAGTGCTTGCGTGTAAAAACCGAAACCCGAGCCAATATCGAGAGCCCGGCCGTTACCGGAGCGGTTAAACCAGCAAGCCTGCTGACTCATGCGCTCGGCATCGACAATGCAGTTGGGAAATTCGGCTTCCCTGTCCAGCACTTCCTCCAGCGTTATCGCCTGAGTCAATGCCTGGCCTGAATATTGGTAAATGGATTGCAGCCATTGCATGGCCGGAGGCCGGTTCAGGAAACCGGTGCCGCAGTTTTGGCAACGGTAGATATGGAACTCCCGGCGGTCCTTACTTTGACTATACTGGAAGTTCTTTCGACGCCAATAGCTTATATTACCGGCCCTGCAAGCCACACATTCATGCAGGGCGTCGCCATAGATTCCTGAAGCCGCTGATAGTGTTGTCATGCCCGATAGAGTTGTCATGCTATTCTCCTTGTGTTTTTCTTATTGGATAAGCTGTTCATTGCAGATAAAAGGGTCAAGGTTCAAATTTCCGGAAGCCGGAGCTTCGATACATTAAAAAGTTAAGCGGTCCAGCTTCTTGTCCCTAGAGGGTATGCTTAGGACATATAAGGTGAAAATTGCGATAAGAGGAAATTTAAAAGACGTTTTTCTTTTTGCTTCCCCTCACCCCGGCCTTCTCGATCATAAGGAACGGGCGTTTTCCTTTACGGCCCTCAGACCATAGCCGTACAGCCCGTACTGTCCTGTTCCAAAGGTTCCGCGCCGACCGTCCGCCACGGCTTGGCTAGCATTGCCAAAACCAGGAACTCGACACCGAAATAAATCGGATTCGCCATTGCCGCACCCGGCAAACCGAAATTTTTCACCATCAGCGGAATGCTGACCGCTGCCGTCAACACGCCGCACACACGGCCCAACAACAACAAGCGTGTGCGCTTATTAGCAAGCAAAGGTTGTGCCACGACAGTTCCCAAGGCATGCAGGGCGCAACCGACAGCGATGGCGGGCATCAAATCAACTGCTGAATGATAGGATTTTGCCAGCACCAAGGTAGCTACCCAATCCCCTGTCATCAGTAACAAAGTCACGCCGATAAATCCTAAGGCAAGCACACAGGCTATCCACACCCATAAAATCCTGAAACCTTCCCGAGCCTGATTCAGCGCACATGACTGAAAATAAACCGGCTGAAAAATTCGCAGCAACACCATTGCGCTACGATTGAACGCCTCGTTGATGATCATATAAGTAGCCGCATATAAACCCACCTCCGCCGCCGTCATGAAATAGCCAATGACATAACGGTCACCGAGGCCGTTAACCCAAAATATCAGCTCCATCGGAATCAGCGGCAAGGCATAGGCCCAGACATCGGTATTGAAAGAGCGCACAATAGTGGGGCGCTTGTTTTTAGCGGGCCGTGGGTCCTGGAACAACGACCAAAATGTATTCGAAATCAGGCTCGCCAGGATGTAGCCGAGCAACACCCATTCCGCTTTTTGTCCGCCCCACCAGACCAGCAAAATCGCCGACACGGGACGTAAAATACTATCGCTGGTCTGCCATAAACTTGCACCGCGATGTTTACGTTCGCCAATCAGTAGCTGGATGCCCAGTTCACGCCGGACAGTAACGGCCAGCAGTACGCCCGTCATCGCAAACAGAATGCTGTAGCTCTGTGCGACATAGCCGTAGAAAGCGCCGCCCGACACCAGCAACGCGATCGCCAGCAGCGTTGCTCGCGCTGTCAGTCGGAATACCACCCGATGTAAATCGGCCCGTTCCTGATGGTCCCTGCATTCCGGCAATAAGCGCATCCCAGCGCAGATGAACGGATAAGAAAAAACGGCCACCCCCAGGGCGACAAAACCGTTCAATAACGCGACTTGGCCATAGATGTCCGGTGTGACCAGTTCGGTAAGAATGCGTGTCCCCGCCAACAACGCCATTGCAGAGGCCAGTTGCCCAAACAGCACCCAGAAAGCGTCACCGGCTAATCGTCTGTGTTTCATAATCTATCCTTTTAACAAACGCTCAGGATAAGAATCCGATAGGAACGCTCCGTTCATCACCGGAACCGGCCCGGCGTGGTAGACCGTTCCTAATACCGTTCCCCACAGGAACATTAGTATTGCGTTTTGCGGAAAATACTCCCACATATTGAAGGTCAAGCCGGCGACGAAGATGAACATCACCACCAGCCCCTTGTTCGGGTGGACCGACATCCGTGTCGTTGTCCATAGAAAAATCAGATAAGCCAGCAAGCCAACCAAGCCGTAGCCGTTCAGCAAAAATAAGTATAGGCTGTCGGAATCGAATTGCCCTGGAAAATGTTCCGCGCCGAACAGGATGTTGATGGTATTGGAGCTCAAGCCCAGTCCCCAACCGAACAGCAAATCCATCGGTCCGTGAATGTAATTGGAAAATATCCGCTGCCACAGATCCAGTCTGCCGTCTTGAGTGGGATCTGCATCATCGCGACCACTGAGCAAAGGACTGGACGCCAGCAACAGCGCGCCCACCGCCAATATCGGCGCAGGCATCACCAAAGCCCAGCGGTCGCGGGGACGAAGCACGGCGTAAACCTGGAAAAATAACACCAGCAAGGCGCTGATAAACGCGGTGCGCGACCCGCTCAGCAAGGCTAAAAATACGCTCACCGCCAACCAATTGCGCATTCCCGGCACCAATGCAAACACCAGCGCGCAAGTCGCCATCGTTGCGCCGAACAGGTTGGGACTGACAAAGGTCCCGAACGGCCGTCCGCCGCCGAGGAACGACACGCCGAACAAAGGCGGCGCCCACAAGGCTTGGGCTATCGCCAGCACGGCCTGCAAGGCGATGTAATAACGCAGGTAATGGGCGAATTTATAAATGACATAAGTCCCCGCGCCCAGTCGGCTGGTCACGAATCCAATCACTGCCAGCGGCAGGTATTCGAAAACCCGCAAGCCCGCCATCGGTACCACCAACGGCAAATCCAGCGATAGTGCATAGCCGACTTCAAACAACACATAGGTCGCTATTACGGCAAAAAATGCCAACACCGGGCTGGTCAACGCGCCGTTACGCAGGCGCGGTTCAAAACACGCGTAAGCTAGCAGCACGGCCAGCATGGCTTCACGCAGGATACGCAAACCGAAATCCTGCTCGCCGTAAACTTCCTTTATCCCCAACCAGGCCGATTGAACCTGAGGCAACGCAGCCACTATCGAGGTGCCGACCAGTGTAAACAGTAGAACCGGCAAGTCTTTTTCGAGACGGATAAACATCGCTTAAACCTGTACGCTGTCGTCTGCAATTTCCGCAGACTCGGAAGCAGGCAGGTAATCCAGATCCCGGTTTTTTCCGAACCAGTCGCCGACCGCAGACCATGCCGTCGGACCTTTAGGTTCATTGTCACTGCGATTGTAGGCATAGCCGTAATATGGATAATACGATGAGCCTTCTTTCATATCGTTGATAATAAAACCGTTCGGCTTGATACCGACCTGCTGGAAGCGTCGGAAACTGACTTCCAGTTCCTGCGCGGTATAGCGGCCTTCCTTGACGACCAGGAAAGTAGCGTCGGCATGTTTACCCAGAATCGCCGCATCGGTGGCGCCCAAAATCGGCGGCGAATCGATGACAATATGGTTGTAAAAACTCTTCAACTGTTCCAGCGTTTCAGCGAGATTCCCCAGCACCAGCAATTCCGCGGGATTCAACACCATGCTGCCTCTCGGAATAAAATCCACGCCGACATCGGGCAGGCTGACGATAATCTCGCCAAGCGACACCCGACCGGCCAGAAAGTCGGAAAGGCCGGGCTCTTTGTCGACGGAAAAGGCTTCATGCAGGCGTCCGTTGCGCATATCGGCGTCAATGACCAGCACGCGCTTCTTGATACTCGCCAGCAATGCCGACAGATTGGTGCTGACAAAGGATTTACCCATGCCGGGCGCCGGACTGCTGACCATGATGACCTTGCTTTCGTGATGAGCCAGCGTGGCTTCCAGCGTTGTCCGCAAGCCGCGCAGCGACTCCACGGAAATATCCAGCGGCTCCTGACTGACCAGGATGCCCGGTTGGCGGTCCTTGCCCTGATCGATCAAACGCGCCAATTTGCGTTGCTTTTTGCTGTGCGGTATCGCGGCAAAAAGCGGCAGGCCGACCTGGTATTCCAGCAAGGCGGGATAATTGTCATGACGCTGCAAGGAATGACGCAGGAATACCAGCGCCGATCCGAGACTCATGCCCAACAATCCGGCGATGGCGAGCAATAAACCGGGCTTCGGCCAATAGGGTTTTTCCGGCGTCACGGCAAAATCGACGATACGCGAATTGCCCAAGGAACCGGCGGCGGCAATACGTTGCTCCTGAGCGCTGTTCAGCAACGAGGTATAAAGCTCGGTATTGACCTGCACATCCCGCGACAGGCTGACCACGCTCTGCTGGGTGCGCGGCAGATCGCGGATGCGCTTTTCCAACGTTGCCAGCTTGCGGTCGATGCGCTTGATTTGCGCATTGGTGCTTATCATGTCGGGGTGAACCGACTCCAGGCGTTGACTTTGCTCATCGTATTTTTGCTTGAGTTGAATACCCAGAGTCTCCATTTCGGAAGCCTGTTTCAGCAATATCTCTGCCTCGGCGGAGATGTCCACGGCGCCATGTTTTTGCCGGAAGGCGCTTAAGCCCTGCTCGGCCTTTTCCAGGCGTTCCTTGACGATGGGCAACTGGCTTTCCAGAAAGGCCAGTTTTTGACCGGCTTCGGCGGATTCCCAATTAACCGTTGCATTGACATAAATCGTGGCAATGTCATTAACCGATTTGGCGAGCTGCTCGGGATCGCGGCCCTTTAATTCAACGCTGAGAATATCGGTATCCTTGGAAACTTCCCTCACTGAAAAGGCTTTTTGCAAGGTTTCAATGGCGGCCAGTGAGGTTTTCCGTTTCAACTCGAAATGGGTGCCGGGATGCGCCGCAAATTCCGCCAGTTTGATTACCACGGGTTCTTTTTCGCCAATGTCGGCAGTGACCGATTCATCCACCCTGCCCTCAGCCAGCACTTCATCCTTGGGCCCGAGCAGGCGAAAGCGGCCTGCTTCCAGGGCAATCAAGGTAAACTCTTTATCCAGATAACGATCAGGGACATTGAAGGTGGCGATCTTCAGCTTTTCACCACCCCAGGCCCAGCGGTCAAGACCGAACCAGGCGCTTGAAATACCATCGTGAGCGTCATGACGGCGAGCCAGGGTTTCACCAATCAGCGGAAAATAAGAAGGTGAATATTCCACCACCAGGTTCAGGTCTTCCACCACCTTGCCGAGTACCGAACGCGAACGCAGAATTTCCACTTCACGCTGGGCGCGCGGGCTTTCGGCTTCGGTCGGCGACTGGTTGGCCTCGCTGCGCAAAGGGGCAGCAAGCAGCGCCTTGTTCTTGTCGATCCGTAATAACGCATCAGCCTTATAGGTGCGCGGGGCCAGCAGTAAATACAACACCGTTACCATCAGCACGGTTATCACTACTGACAAGACCGTCTTTTTACCTTCTATTAACAGGTCAACATAGTCGCGGATACTGATGCTCCGCTCCAAAAGCCGTGACGTATTATGCGGCGGTAGTACAGTAGTAGCTTCATTCTGTGAATACATAGTCTTTCATATCCCAATGCGGTGAAAAGAAAATCCGGTTTCGTTGATTAGCATTACATCCCTACGAAAGCTGCACGCGACATAATCGACGTGAATGATCCCGGCAGGATTTGATTGAGAACACGAGAGAACTTGGTAACGCCTGCGGTGCCGACAAAAACAGTGTCATGCGATTGCAAGGCAAACTGGTCGGCCAGAATCAGGGCGTCGGGCGATTCCGCATTCAACTGGAAAATCTCGGGATTCATATCGCCCGGCCTGATGACATAGACTTTTTCCGGCCTGGAGCTGTTAAAATCGACGCCATACGCTTCCGCCAGGGCCTGCGCCAGGCTCATTTTGTCCTTGTTCATTTGCAGGGCCTGTTGCCTGCCGACTTCACCCATCACAAACACCTTGTTATCCTTGTTATTGGGGATATTCAATACATCGCCATCCTTGAGCAACAGGTTCTGCGTGGAACCGCCTTTTTCATACAGAGACAATACATCGATTTTGTAAAGTTTACCGTCACGCGCCAGGGCCACGTTGCTCAGGTCCGCATACTCGGTCACGCCGCCTGCGCGGCTGATCGCTTCGGAGACCGTCATCGGCGTTTCATTCATCGCTTGGATGCCCGGCGTCTTGACTTCGCCGACTACCGCTGCTCGATGACTCTGGAAAGACAACACCCGAATATCGAGTTTGACTTTTCTGAAATACCGGGACAGCTCGCGGGTCAATAACGCTCTGACCTCGCTGACGGTTTTACCGCCGACATGGACATCACCGACGTAGGGGTAATACAGGTCGCCGTTATCATCGACCACTTTACCGGCCAATTCAGGCATGATCTTTTCGCCTCCCGGATCATTCAGTTCGGGATGCTCCCAAACGGTAATCTGCAAACGGTCATGCGGGCCGATTCGGTAGACCGTTTTGTCGATGTCCACCGGCGGCAGGTTATTAACCAACTGCTGCCGGGCATTTTCCTTGGCGATAATCAAATCAGCGGTAATCGGAACGATAGGTTTTTTTTCCTTGACCATTCTGCCGCCCTTCATGACCGGCACTTCCAGCTCCGACAGGTTGTTGTCGGTCTGCATTTCCATGCCGGGCGTTAACGAGCAAGCCGGCAACAATAAAGCCAGTATCATCAGCATCAATCGTGACATGACGGCATTTCCTTAATAAGCGTTTTTATTGATAAAACCGGTCAATACGGTACGAAAAGCGATTTCTATATCGAACCAAAGCGACCAGTGCTGGATGTAATACAAATCGTGTTCGATGCGGCGGTTCAGGTCGGTGTCGCCGCGCCAGCCGTTGA